>JBBAKL010000043.1:0-25285 GCA_040403535.1 Bacteroidia bacterium | reverse complement strand
ATGTTTTCTTAAAATACACTACCGAAGCAGATGATAATTTAAATGAAGAGCGTATTTATAAAAGCATTACCCGAATAGCCTATTATAACGAAATGTTCCGCGAAAAGCTTGGTTAAAAAATGAGCAGGATTTTAGTAGTTTGTCTAGGTAACATTTGCCGTTCTCCTTTAGCTGAAGGCGTATTGTTGCATTTGGTAGAAAAAAATCAATTGGAAATCACCATTGATTCGGCAGGAACTTCTAATTACCATATCGACGAATCTCCTGATTACAGAACCATTGAAAATGCACGTAAGCATAATATTGATTTAACACCTTTACGCGCTCGTCAGTTTCTTCAAAGTGATTTTGATTCTTTTGACAGAATATTTGTCATGGACAAAAGCAATCATCAAAACGTTTTGAAATTAGCCAGAAACGAAGAAGATCGGGCAAAAGTGGATTTATTCTTGAACATTTCAAATCCGGGAAAAAACCTAGAAGTACCAGATCCTTATTTTGGAGGTGAAGAAGGATTTGAGCATGTTTTTAATTTAATTTGGGAAGCCAGTAAAAAGCTAATTGAAGATTTAAGACAAAATCAATAACCGTACTTTTCTTTCCACCTTTGCTTTAAAAAGTTTCTTAATTCGTTTTCACGGGCATTATTACCGGGAATAAAAAATGTTTTTCCAATTAGTTCCTTTGGTAAATATTCCAGATCCACAAAATTATCTTTATACTGATGGGCATACTGATAATCTTTACCATAATTCATTTCTTTCATCAGTTTTGTTGGGGCGTTTCTTAAATGCAATGGAACAGGCAAATCTCCGGTTTGTTTTACCGTAGCAATTGCTTCTTCAATGGCCATATAAGCTGCATTACTTTTTGCGGAACAAGCCAAATAGGTGGCTGTTTGCGCGAGTACAATACGCCCTTCAGGTATACCGATTACATTAACTGCCTGAAAACAATTATTAGCAATAACCAACGCTGTAGGGTTAGCGTTACCGATGTCTTCACTTGCTAATATTACCATTCGACGGGCAATGAATAAAGGATCTTCCCCCCCTTCCAGCATTCTTGCTAACCAATAAACCGCAGCATTTGGATCAGACCCCCTAATTGATTTAATAAATGCAGAAATTATATCATAATGCTGTTCACCACCCTTATCGTATAGAGCTAAGTTATTTTGTATGCATTTTAGAACAAACTCATTCGTAATTTCAATCTTCTCCGTGTTAGCTGAGTTGACAACAATTTCAAGTGCATTTAAAAGTTTTCGTGCATCACCTCCAGAAATTCTAAACAATGCTCCCGTTTCTTTAATAACAATTTTTTTTGTTTTTAATAGTTCGTCCGCAGAAATGGCATGGGTAATAATGGTTAGTAAATCATTTTCTTCCAGATGCTTTAGAACATATACCTGACAACGCGATAATAAAGCCGGAATAACTTCAAAACTTGGATTCTCAGTCGTAGCGCCAATTAAAGTAACTATACCTTTTTCAACTGCACCTAATAGCGAGTCTTGTTGCGATTTACTAAACCGATGAATTTCATCAATAAATAATACAGGTTTATTTTGACCAAAGAAATTATTCTGTTGTGCTTTATCAACAACCTCTCTAACATCTTTAACACCTGAATTAATAGCGCTGAGTGAATAAAACGGTCGTTTTAATTCTTGAGAAATGATTAAAGCCAAAGTTGTTTTACCAACGCCGGGAGGCCCCCAAAAAATTATTGACGGAAGTAAATTTTGAAGTAAGGCGTTACGTAAAGCAGAACCGTTTCCGATAATGTGATTTTGGCCAATGTATTCATTGAGTTCTTTTGGTCGTACACGTTCTGCCAGCGGTTGCATGTTAGTTTTTTTAACTTTTACAATGTTGGTAAATGTATTATATTTACGGTAAACTTGATACACATTATGTCAACAAATAAAACATTTAAACTTCTTGCTCTTTCTGCGGTATTTTTACTTTTTGTTAATGCTTTCATCAAAGAAAAAGACCCCTTGAACAAAAAAATTTACTTAACAACTGTTATTGAAGTAAAAGATGGTCAGAATGCAAAAAAAGCAGTGGCTGATGAACTTGAATTTAAAGACGGTAAATTATTCAGTAGCTTCTTAAATCAGAAATTTGAATACAAATGGTTACGTTATGAAATTTTAAAAGACTCAACTTATATCGATTCTACTGAGACCGAAATACGTTACTTTGAGGTTGAATCCAGCTATACTGATGACAAAGACCAAACTATGGTAATGAAGTGTACTATTGATGAGCACACGATAGACGGTGAAGTAAAAATCACTAAGAATGATAAATTAAAAAAGATGTTTGTTTTTAACGGAAAGGAAAAGTACGTTAAGCCTAAAAAGAAAAAAGAAGGTGAAGAATAATTGAACTTTACTATGGTTCAATTGTTTTACATACATGACATTAAAATTTAAATACGTAATAGCTGTAACTCTGTTTACAGCTATTTTTTTTAGTAATGCATGCAGTCAGAAACCTGCTTCAACAAAAAAAACAATGCAAACAGAACCGATTACATCCAATATTGATACAGTAACCTTTGGAGCCGGATGCTTCTGGTGTGTAGAAGCTGTTTTTCAGCGTTTAGAAGGCGTCATCAAAGTTAGCTCAGGGTATATGGGAGGAAAAATAAAAAACCCAACCTATCGCGAAGTTTGTTCAGGATTAACTGGGCACGCCGAAGTTTGTCAAATCACTTTTTATACTAATAAAATCAGCTTTACTGATTTACTGGAAGTTTTCTGGAAAACACATGACCCTACAACACTAAATCGTCAGGGTGCAGATGCAGGTACTCAATACCGTTCTGCTATCTTTTATCATAATAACCAGCAAAAAGAATTGGCTGAAAAATACAAAACAGAATTAAACAATTCCGGAGCATTTTTAAACCCAATAGTTACCGAAATTTCTCCTGCTTCCCCATTCTATATAGCAGAAGATTATCATCAAAATTACTTTAACTTAAATGGCAGTGAACCCTATTGTCAATACGTAATTCAGCCTAAAATTGACAAATTTGAAAAGGTATTTAAAAACAAAATAAAACAGTAAGTGATCAACGAATTAATAGAGAAATACATTGCAAATAATCTATTTGGAAAATTGATAGGTATGAATTTTATTATCCTATCTAAAGGACATGTTGAATATAAACTAACTGTCAATATGAACCATCTTGCAACACCTAAAGCTGCACATGGAGGTTTAATTTCGGCATTGGTTGACGGTGCCCTAGGGGTGGCAGGATTATCAGCCGTATCTGAAGAGAATAAAGTAGTAAGTACAGTTGAATATAAAATCAATTTTTTAAGCCCTGCCCTATTAAACGATCAATTAATAGCTATTGCCAAAACCGAACAACAAGGTAAGCGACTTCTCATCATTTCATGTGATGTTTACGTAAGTAACAGAAATAATCAACTAATAGCGAAGGCTTTGGGTACTTTTAATGCCTACGATGCTTCAAAGGCCGGATATTAATCTGCCAAATTGCGTTATTAACAAGCAACTTTTAATCATTAATCTAAAGCTTAACATATTAAGTAGTTATTCTGATTAAATTAGTAAGGTGAAAAGACTTTTTAGAATTTTATTTTTTGTAATGACCATTAATTGCAACGCAGTTTTAGGTAAAACTTTGTCGTTAGAAGAACTTATTAAATCCCCGGTTATTGATTCAGATAAAACCGACGAAATCCTAAAACAAAAAGGTTGGGAGCAATACAGTTATGATATCAACAAAGATAGTGGATTTATTAAACAAGCTTGGATGATAAAAAACAGTTACAACGACCTCAAGTCTTATTTTTCATATTACAAATCAGATGTTATCACGGCTGAAAACCATACAACCTATCAGTTTTCATATAGAACTTCGTTTAATAGTTACGTTACAGATCATAATTCTAAAGGCTGTAAATTAATTGCTGAAAAAAAGAAAAAAGACAAAACCAAGGACAAAGAATACCTTTTCCTATCTGAAAAAGACAATTCATTAATTCAATCGAAAGAAGTTTTTATGATTGGATTAAACGCATTTCTTGTTGATTCCTATAATTCCAAATCTCAAATTTCTAAGCATATACTTGAAGAAAGGCAATAAAAAATTCAAAATGAATCGCGTTTATTTTCTTACAATATTTAATTGCTTCTTATTTAATATTCATCTATTAAATAGTCAAACCTTTAATTTTAAAGAACTCTTAACTTTTCCGGGATTACAGCAAGAATCATTATCTGAAATTTTAATCAAAAAGGGCTGGAACAACCATAATTTCGAAATGAAATCCGACAGTAACTTTAACAAAAGAATCTGGATAAAAGAAAACCCTTATAATAATTTAAAATCTTATCTCATTCATTACGATTACACAACAGATACAGCTGAAAATTATATCATTTACCAATTTGCCGATAGATCTGCATACAAAAGCTATTTAGCTAAATGCAAAGAATTAGAATTTATATCCGTTAAATCAAAAAGCAAGAAAAAAAGCAAGAAAGATAAAGGTGATTATAAAGAAATTGAAGAAATCTATTATTCTTCATACTATAACTCTACTTTAATTTTTAAGGATGTGTTTTTTTACGGAATGAATACTTTTCTTGTTTATTCTTATCGTTATAAATCAGCAATAAGCAAAAACATTCTCAAAAAAAACTAATTAACTGATTAGATTTACTGTCCAGGCTTCGGGCTTATTATTAAACAAAATTTTGGTTTTTGACCAAACACCATTAAAAAGATCAGATTGACGATAGATGTTTAATGCATCTTCATTTTCCCAAATACTAAACGTAAAAAAAATATTCGGATTTAAATTATCCTGTAATAGTTCAATATGCTTACAACCGTTAAAACCCGCTATTAGTTGCCAGTTTTCTTTAAATATGCTTTTAAAATCATCCACTTTATCGTGATGAAATTCCATTTTAACAATGCGCTTAATCATTAAATTCAATGGTTAAATTAAAATCAAATTGTCTACCTACATCCCTCGGATAAAGCATTTTATAAGCGCTTTTTCCATGAATGGCTATTTCTAAATAACCAAATCCATTAAACATCGCCAAAGCATCACCTACCTTTACATCATCATAAGTTTCGGAAATCTTCGTAATACGAGAACCAGGTAAAACAATACTGAATTTACGTTTACCCAAAGCTTTATAAAACTGGTCTTTTGTTATGTTAACGATTATATTACCAAAATCATCAATATAAATAGATTTTCCTTTTAAATTATCCGGATTGCTAAAAGAAGAAAACTGAAAGGCTTTGTAATAATCTTTGGTTTCAACTCCTATTTCACCTAATATTTTGCCCTGACCAATTTGAGCAGCTACATCAACAAATACGTCTTTCAAGAAGAAATTATGTTGTGAGGGATTTTCAAAATAGATCTGATAAATAGACTCTCTGAAATTTTCATCAAGTAAGGTAATGAAACCATTATCAGGACAAACCACAAATTGATTTTTGTAATAAGTAACCAGATAACGTGCGTTATCAACACTCTCGTTTTTTCCTAAAACTTTGTTACCAACAATAAACTTAACCCCTACTAAATGAATGGTGTTTTCAGGAAAAAATGGCAATGAATTCTTTAAGATAAATGCTGCGTCAGAAATATTATTGTCCTTAATATCGCAACTTAAATCAATAATCTGGACCTCTTTTACCTTTTGTAACAAACCAGCCTTCACTATCGCTAAATAAGGATCGCGATAGCCTAAATCGGTTGTTAATGTAACTATTGGCATAATCAGGGCTATTGTTCAAAAATAACTAATTATTTACCGTGTGTTTTTTATAAAATTGATGTTTGATTAACAGCTTTATAAACATTTAAATTTACTGAATTGACTGAAAAAATTATTGTACTGGAAAGCATTGAACCCGTTGAGATATATGGGGTTAATGATGTTAAACTAAACATAATCAAAAAGCACTTTCCCAAATTAAAAATTATTGCCAGAGGTTATAGCGTTAAAGTTCTTGGAGAAGAAAATGAAATCCAAAACTTCGAAAAGAAAATTAATTTGCTGATTGAACATTATCATAAAACAGGTTTACTTACCGATACGGTGATAGACCGGTTACTTGGACCAACTGGAGATAATATCATTGAAGCAAACGATCTGCAAAATGATTTAATACTTTTCGGAAATAATGGACTGGTTGTTAAAGCAAAGACAGAAAATCAGCGCAGAATGGTTGCCTCTATTGCAAAAAACGACATGTTATTTGCGATAGGTCCTGCAGGAACGGGTAAAACATATACAGCAGTTGCTTTAGCTGTTCGAGCTTTAAAGAACAAAGAAGTAAAACGGATTATCTTAACCCGACCTGCAGTGGAAGCCGGAGAAAATTTAGGCTTTTTACCGGGCGACTTAAAAGAAAAGCTTGATCCTTACATGCAACCATTATACGATGCATTATCAGACATGGTGCCGGCCGATAAGCTCAATCAGTTTATTGAAAACCGCGTTATTCAAATCGCACCACTCGCCTTTATGCGAGGACGTACGCTTGATAATGCATTTGTGATTTTGGATGAGGCTCAAAACACCACTGAAAGCCAAATGAAAATGTTTCTGACGCGAATGGGCAACAACGCTAAATTTATTATCACAGGCGATGCTACTCAAATCGATTTACCAAGCAAACAGCCATCAGGTTTAATTCAGGCAATTCGCTATTTAAAGAAAGTAGATGGCATCGATTTTATTGAACTGGATAACCGAGATGTAATTCGCCACCGATTAGTAAGTGCAATTATTCAAAGCTATGAGGGTAATAAATAAAAAATCGATAATTTTATAGAAAATTAGAAAGCCAATTAGCCCCATGAAGGATTTTATTAAATCAAAAATAAAAACGTCAATCGATCTTAAAACATCTTTATTAAGCAACGATGCCATACTAACAGCTCTTGAAAATATTGTTAATGCTAGTGTATCCGCTTACCAAAACGACGGAAAAGTTTTATGGTGCGGTAATGGCGGAAGCGCGGCAGATGCCCAGCACCTGGCTGCTGAATTAAGCGGACGTTTTTATTACGACAGACCCCCATTATTTTCAGATGCACTTCATGTAAATACAAGCTACACAACAGCCGTTGCTAACGATTATAGTTACGATGAAATTTATGCGCGTCTTGTTAAAGCAATGGGCCGAAAAGGTGATGTACTTATCGGTTTATCAACAAGTGGCAATTCAGGTAACGTGGTAAAAGCTCTGGAGGTAGCCAATTCACTTGGGGTTATTACAGTTGGTTTTACCGGAGAATCCGGAGGAAAGATGAAAGACCTATGTAAATATTTAATCAACATTCCTTCAAAAGATACGCCTAGAATACAAGAATGCCACATGTTACTTGGACACACCTTTTGCGAATTAGTGGAAATGAAACTATTTCCAAAATCATAATTTGTTCCTTTGATTAAAGAAGCGATTATATTAGCAGGTGGATTCGGAACACGATTACAAAGCGTGGTTAACGATGTCCCTAAACCAATGGCTCCTGTTAACAATCAGCCTTTTTTAAATTATCAATTACGTTACCTGAAACATTATGGAATTAACCGTGTGGTTTTATCGGTTGGCTATTTACATGATAAAATCACTGAATACTACGGCTCTGAATTTGAAGGAATAAACATCCATTACTGTATAGAAAATGAACCACTAGGTACCGGCGGAGGTATTAAAAAAGCCATGGATATGGTTCTAAGCAATACCGTTCTGGTTTTAAACGGCGATTCATTTTTTGACATTGATATCCATCATCTCACAAACCACCACATTACATTTAATTCAGATTGCTCTTTGGCGCTGCGTATAGTTGAGAATGCTTCAAGATATGGAACTATAGAATTAACTTCAAGTCAAGGTGGACGCGGACAACGCATCACCTCATTCAAAGAAAAAAACAACATAGAAGCGCCAGGAATAATCAACGGAGGCATTTATATATTAAACAAGAAAGCTTATATCGAAAAAACACCTGAAAGCAAATCGTTTTCAATAGAGAAAGACTTTTTTGAAAGTAAATTGTCTGAATTAAACATTCATGGATGTTTGTATTCTAATTATTTTATAGATATTGGTATCCCTGAGGATTACGCTAAATCTCAAAATGACTTTAAAGAATTTAAGTATAGATAAAACCTGGACTTTGTTTTTAGATCGTGATGGCGTTATCAACAAAAAGCTGGAAAACGATTATGTAAAGCATTGGATTGAATTTGAATTCATAGATGGCGTAACAAGAGCGCTTAAAACTCTTAACAATGTATTTGGTAAAATTGTTGTCGTTACCAACCAGCAAGGTATAGGAAAAGGCCTATACAGAACCGAAGATCTCGAATTGATTCATAAAAACATGTTGTATGAAATTGAATACATGGGTGGAAGAATCGATAAAGTTTATTTTTCTCCTTACTTAAGTTCAGAAAATCATCCTACACGAAAACCAGGCATAGGCATGGCATTGGCTGCTAAAAATGATTTTTCAGAAATCGATTTTACAAAATCCATAATTGTAGGTGACAGTATCAGTGATATGGAGTTTGGAAGAAATGCAGGAATGAAAACTGTTTTTATTTCAGAAAACAACGCTAATGATCCCAAAATAGATTTTAATTTTAAATCCTTATCAGAATTCAGCTTGGCCTTATAATTTGAAAATCTCCATCATAACCGTTACTTATAACAGTTCCGAAACTCTGGAAGAAACTATCCTTTCTGTAATTAATCAGACTTACAAAGATGTTGAATACATCATCGTTGATGGAAAATCAACAGACACCACCTTACAGATTATTGATAAATACAAAAGCAATATCAGTAAATTAGTTTCCGAAAAGGATAACGGCATTTACGAGGCATTAAATAAAGGTATCAATATGGCAACCGGTGATGTTATTGGCATATTGCATTCTGATGACTTTTATACCAATGAATTAGTTTTAGAAAAAGTAGCTACTGCATTCAATTCGAATTCATGTGATGCTTTATATGCTGATCTTTATTATGTAGAAAGGAATAACACAAATAAAATAATCCGTAAATGGAAATCAGGACATTTTTCGGAAAATTCATTTTTGTTTGGCTGGATGCCTCCTCACCCTACTTTCTTCGTAAAAAAAGAAATTTACACCAACTACGGCGCATTTAATTTAAATTTCAAAACGTCTGCCGATTACGAATTAATGCTTCGCCTATTACACAAACATAAAATCAAAACATCTTACTTACCCGAGTTTATCGTTAAAATGAGAATGGGCGGACAATCAAACATTACTGCAAAAAACAGAATTTTAGCAAATATGGAAGATCGAAAAGCTTGGGAAGTAAACAATCTTCATCCGTATTTCTTTACATTATACCTTAAGCCATTAAGAAAACTCAAACAGTTCTTTTAAATAAAAAAGGCAGAGATAAATCTCTGCCTTTTTTGTTAAACCACTTTAAGATTTATCTGAACAATGATACCGGGCCTTGTTTTTCAAACTCTTTATCATCAAACCCTTTTGCTTTTATGAAATAGAAATAAGTTCCTTCAGATGCTTGCTCTCCATTACCCATCATGCCGTCCCATGAAGCTTTAGCACCTGTAAACTCATACATTTTCTGACCCCAGCGATTGAAAATCTCTAAAGATATTTCCTTAACACCTGTTGATTTGATAGTAAACACATCGTTTGTACCATCACCATTTGGAGTGAAAACGTTAGGGATTTCAATATTAAATCCTTCATCAACAATAATCACAACACTTGCTGTATCGCTACATGAACCGGAAGCAGCAATTAACGTAACTGTATAAGTACCCCAAACATTAAACAACTGCTGTGGATTAACAGCGTTTGAAGTATTACCGTTGCCAAACGACCAAGTGTAAGTTAAAGCACCAACACTTTGATTAGTAAAGTTTACTGTTAAAGGATTAATTCCCTGTGTTACATCAGTAGTAAATGAAGCTGTTGGTACTCCATTAACAACAGAAACAGTGCTGGTTGATGAACATCCCGTTGTAGGATTAACAACAGATAGGGTATAAATACCGGGTTGATTAATAACAGGTGTGGCTGTATTAGAACCAGAAACAATACTCGGTCCGTTCCATAAATAAAGAACATTACTTGGTGTAGAAGTTCCATTTAATGTCAAGGTAGTTGTTGATGGGCCACAAGGAAGAACAGAATTTGCTCCTGCGCTAATTGTAGGTGACGAAGCGCTATTCTCAACTGTGTAGGTTACAGCTACCGAACATGAAGTTGATATATCAGTTACAACTACAGAATAAACGCCAGCAGAAGTTACAGAAATAGATTCAGTGTTAGCAGATGTTGACCAATTATAGGTAACACCTGTACTTGGAGTGGCATTAGCCGTTAAGGTAACAATAGTATTAGTAGGCAAACATCCTATACCAACCGAAGATGTAGATGTAATACTTAAAGTTGGAGGAACACTTGTACCAACAACAGGAATTGTAATTGCTGTGGAAGTACACCCTGTAAGTGTATTGGTAACTGCTAAATTATAATTTCCGTTCTGATTAACCGTTACACTTGCATTGTTAGAACTTCCCACAACACCTGGACCGGTCCATGTGTATGTTAACCCGCTGGATGGTGTGAAGGTTGGTGCAATGATAACAGACGGATTTGCGCAGGAAATTGCTTGTGCTGTTCCGGTACCTGCTACAATCGCAGGAGCTACCGTAGCATCCGTTACACTTACAATGGCATTAGTTATACAACCATTATTAGCAGTAATAGCACCAGTATAAGTTCCCGCAGCGGTAAAAGTAACCACGCTTGTATTTGTTGAACCGGCAATACCTGATGATGGTGTCCATGAATAAGAAATAATCGGTACTGTTGAAGTAATAGCCACGCTTACGGTTGGATTAGATGTTAAACAAGTAATGCTTGGCGAGCTGTTACTTAAGGTAAATGTTGGAGCATTTGTATTTGGAACAATAGTAGCTTGTGTTGCGGCTGAAGGACAGCCATTGGATCCGGCAACTATTACACTATATGTTCCTGCGCCTGAAATTCCTGCACTTGCTGAGTTAGTTCCGCTAATAATAGAACCTCCTGCCGGAGCAATCCATGTATACGATGTAACTCCTGATGCTGTTGCAGTTAATACAGTGGTTGGGGTTGCGCATGATAATGTAAAAGTTGGAGGGTTAATCGAAACGCCAGTAGGCGCAATTGTATTAGAAGCTACAGAAACAGTTCCGGTACCTACACAACCGTTAGATGTATTTGTTACGGTAACAGTATAAACACCGCCTAAACTGGCAGTTGCTGTAGATAATGTATTAGAACCTACAACTGCAGGTCCTGACCAATTATAAGAATATGTTCCTGCCCCTGCATTAGTGGTCAAGTTAACTGTAGTAGTATTACAACTAATTGTATTGGATGCTGTTGTGGTTGGATTTACTGCCGCATTATTCGCAGTAACACTATTGGTGATAACTACAGAACAAGAGTTAGTTGTATTTAATAAAACTAATGAATAAGTTCCACCTGCGCTTACAGTAATTGTTGGAGTATTAGATCCTGAAATTATTCCAGAGCCTGTCCAACTGTAAGTAACAGGAGAAGCGGTAGTAGTTGAAACAACCTGTACTGTTGTTGTTGAACATGTTATTGTTCCGGTGTTGACAACAGTGGCGGAAGGAATTGAACTATTAGGAACTACTGTTGCCACCTGAGCGGCAGACTGACAACCGTTAGCCGGATTTGTGGCAATGTAAGTATAGGTACCAGGCGCACATGCTGTAGCCGTGTATGAAGATGATCCTCCACATACTCCTCCGGTCCATACAACAGTACAAGAGGAAGGGTTGGCACTGCCAATTAATGTTACAGACGGACTTGCACAAGTAATGGTTTGTGTAGCAACAGGAGTAATTGTTGGAGCAATTGTATTGCTTGGTACAGAAGCACTAATTGAGGCTGTACAACTATTAGCAGTGCTAGTAACAACTAAACTATAGGTACCTGTTTGATTAACAGTTACTGTTTGCTGATTAGAGGCACCAACAACACCTGATCCCGTCCAGTTGTACAATACTCCAAAAGTAGGATTACCAATTAAAGTAACAATGGTATTTGTACATGTTATGGTAGGTGTAGGACTAATAGACGGTACTGGTAATGTGGTATTTGTATTTGCTGCTACGGTTGCCGTATTTGCACAACCGTTAGTAGGATTGGTAACAAGAACAGTGTATGTACCCGCTCCTGAAGCAGTAGCATTTTGAGAAGTAGAACCGGATGTAATTGATGATCCAGCTGGTGCTGTCCATGAATGTGTTAATCCTGCCGGAGTAGAACTTAAGTTAATAGCTGTTGAAGCGCAGGTAACTGTACCTGTAGAAGTAGCCGCTGGGTTTGGAGCAACAGTATTTACATTCGCAGCAACAGTTGCAGTTCTTGAACATCCGTTTAATGGATCACGAACCGTAACTGTATAAGTACCAGTACCCAGTCCAACTGCATTTTGAGAATTCGTGCCGGATGAAATAGAACTACCACTAGGAGCAGTCCAGGTATAGTTCATACTTGCGGGATTCGAGCTAAGATTT
This sequence comes from Bacteroidia bacterium, assembly GCA_040403535.1. Lineage (GTDB taxonomy): Bacteria > Bacteroidota > Bacteroidia > B-17B0 > Aurantibacillaceae > JAHEYG01. The sequence goes on along the minus strand of JBBAKL010000043.1, from coordinate 12,633 downwards.
ATGGTTGTAGTTGTACAGGTAATTGAACCGTTCGTAGCAGCTGTTGCTGCAGGCTGAACCGTATTCACATTAGCCGCAACGGTTGCTGTTCTAGAGCAACCATTATTTGGATCTCGAACTAAAACAGTATATGTGCCACTTCCCTGGCCAACCGCATTTTGCGAATTAGTACCGGAAGTAATTGAACTACCGCCTGGTGCTGTCCATGTATAATTCATACTAGCCGGACTAGAACTTAAGCTGATTGTATTTGTAGAGCAAGTGATTGAACCGGTTGTAGCTGAAGTTGCAGCAGGTTGAGTGGTGTTTTGATTCACTGCCACGGTTACGGGAGAGGATACACAAGATGCAGTTGTAACGGTTAATGAATAAGTACCCGGGGCATTTACAGTAGGGGTTGAAGTACTTCCGCCTGATACAATTCCTGGTCCACTCCAGGAATACGATGTACCACCGGATCCGTTTAATACAGTTGTTGTTTGAATACAATTCAATGTTTTTGTTGAACCTGCACTGGCCACAGGAGTAGTGTTAACGGTAATAGTATTAGTTAAGGATGCGCCGCAAGTTGGCGTGATACCAACTGTATATGTCACAGGATATGTTCCTGCACCAACAATTCCTGGACAGAATGAATTAGAACTTACACCCGTACCAACAAATGTTCCGCTCGGAGTTCCGCTTACTTGTGTATTTAAATTTAAACAAGGGAAAGAAGTACACTGAACAGTTGGAGTAGTCCAAGTTGCTGTATAAGGATTTGTAATTGTAAACGTTCTAGTTCTTGTTGATGAACAAGAACCTCCATTAAAATTATAGGTAACTGAATAGGTACCTGCAGTAAGTTGAGCAGGATCAATAAATAGGTTTCCTGATTTATCATCAAAAAAAGCAGTAGCAGCAATTGTAGGCGTAACAACAAAAGTACCCGTTCCAATTGGTGTATTTGCAGGTATAGTAACAGTTTGACAACTTCCAGCTGTTGTATTATTCCATGTTCCGGTGGTAATTACCGCATTAGAATAACAGCTAAAAACAGAATAGGTCATATTTGCGGCTGTATTTATATTACAAAGCCTATAGAAATGTGAGGAAGTTGGATCCAAACCGGTAACATAATAGGTCCAATTGGAAGAGTTACCAACCGATATCGCGCAAGTAGAACATGCTGCTGCAACCTGAACAGTTCCTTCATGCAAGGTTACTGAGTTATTTGTTGCAGAGTTAGCGTTTGTTGGATTAACCTGAAGTCGTAAGCATGGAGCTACCGAGTTATTACCAGAATAATAGTTGGGGTATACAGATACAGCAAACACATTAGCGGTACAAGATATAACCGAAGAAATAGAAGTAAATGTATTTGCGTTTAAAACATTTAAAGTTGGGGTTGCGCAACCTAATGGTCCCTGACCAAAAGATTTAACAATTGATAAAAATACGAATAGGATTATTAAGTTTATTTTCTTCATTTCTATTTTTATTTATTGTTGATGTTAAATTCCTTGTTTCGAAGTTCAGGCTTTATGAATTCAGAATTTTGATTTATCCAAACATTAATTAAGCTGATATATTCATCTTTTGATTGGTTAACATTGGATTTAGGGAAATTCCCGGGAATTGATTCCTTTATCATCAAGGATTTAATATTTTCCTCTAGATTGAAATATTCACTCTTCACAGGAGTATCTGAACTTTTGGAATTATGCGCACCAAAACGATTATATTTTGCCTGTTGAATTGTTGGATTATTTCTTAAATCGCGATTAGCTTTTTTATCACCTTCCTGAGCTTTTATTGCAACAAAAGGAACAAAAAACATAAACAATAATGATTTTTTCATTTCAAGGTAATTTTCGACAAAGATATAAAAATCATTGACGAATCCATTTTCTAATTGAGATATTAAAAACTGATTATCAACAATTTAAATATAAAAACAAACTAAAAGAATTTAGAAATCACTAATATTGATTTTTAAGATATTTAATCTCTAATTGAGTAACGAAATCAGACACAGATTGATTGCTTGGATTTATAGAAAGTGCGGTTTTGTAATGTTTGATACTGTTTAATGTGTCGCCCGATTCAAAGTATGTTTTTCCAAGCATCACATTTATAAATTCCGGATGATATCCCTCCTCTAATTTTTTGTTAAAAAAGAGAATTCCTTCAGATGGATTTGTGCGGCGATATAAGTCCTGTAAAACTTCAAAGGGAACTAAAAACTCTTTTTTGTTATCGAGTTCTATCGATTTAACCAAATACGGTTTTGCTACATCCAGTTGTCCTAATCTTAAATAAGCAATCCCAATATTACATGCTAATTCTTTTTTAGTTGAATCGCGTTTGTAACCTAACCTTAAATAGGGTAATGCAGCGGCAGGATCCCGCTCAAATGTTAACAGCAAATAAGCTATATTATTATAACAACCGGCGCATGACGAATCTGTTTTTATGGCATTTGCCAGCAATTTTTCAGATAGTCTGATTTTATTTAATTTTTGATTTTCTTTAATAGAATTGGTTCCGTCATTTAATTGCGAAATCACTTGCGAACTGGATAAAAGAGACAGCTTCACCGATTCAGGATGTTTTTTCACATCCGCCTCAAAAAGCCCAAGTTTAGAATTCCATTCTTTATTACGCGATATAACCTGAATAGAAAAAACCAATAAAAGAACAAGAGGAACAGCTTTTTGGTACATTTTTAAATCACTTAATCCATTTATTTTATTTTTTTCATTTTTGAAATAATAAAGGAAATAAATAAACAAAATACTATATCCTAACGATGCAAAAAACATAAATCGATCTGCAACTATACCGGCTGCCGGTACTGCTAAATTGAGATACATTGATATCGAAATTCCAAAAAACACAATTCCATACCACAATAAATCCGGTTTTTTGAAACGATTAAAAAATTCATAAATCATCCAGCACCCTGCTCCTATTCCAATTAAAGCATATAAGGAGGTAAATGAAAAAACAGGTATTGTATTAAAGCCATAATAACAAACCATGTCTGTTGGAAACACTAACATTTTAATATAGAAACCAAGTGAATTGAACGCAGCAGACAATCTACTGGCGATCGTTTTATCAAAAAAGAGGGGGTTTTCAAAATACTGAAATACCCTTACACCTTTAGTTATGCTTCTGTCAAGCATGGTTGACTTGGTAAAACGATAAATAAAATACGCCGCCACAAACACCAATAATATTCCAACTATTCGTTTGATATTGATATCATACTTTTTAAATAAAACCAAGGGTACAATAGCAAGCATTGGTATAAAATCAAATTTGCTTAGTACCGCTAAACCAAATAACAATGCGGATAAAATTAAAAGCACATAATTGCGTTTTTCTACAAAATTTATTAATAAAAGGAAACCACTGAAAGAAAACAAAAAACAGAGTAACACATCCCGGTTTTTTAAACTCGCAACTACTTCGGCATGTACCGGAATAAAAGCAAATACAACTACTATGGAAAATAAAATAAAAACGGAAACTTCTTTAAAAAGAACTTTAAGTAATTTAAACAGAACAATCAAACATATAGCGTATAAAAGAACATTAACCAAATGACTTAAAAACAAATTCTCGCCCCAAAATCCATATTCCAGCGCAAAAGTTGCTTTTACAATTGGACGATACTCGTATGTATTTCCACTTTCATCATTTACGTGAAATACTTTAAAAACTTTTGGCAGAGCTTTAAATCCTTTCGAGACTACGTTTTTCGGACCAGTAACAAATTCATCATCTAAAGCATATCCATTCTTCAACGTATTTCCGTATAAAACAAAAGAAATCAGTAATAATATTAATTGATAATTATATTTTTTAATGAACTCAAGCATACATTATAATTATTCTTTAAAGATAAATCCTTTTAATTTCATTTCTGTATACAATTTATCGGCAATAATCTGATGCCCTTTCTCGTTCGGATGAGCATCCCATGGGGCTAATTGTATATCATTTGCAACATAACCATCATACACGTTTGACAAATCAATAATTTTAAAACCATTTGATTTGGCAAGTGTAAGGCAAAAATCCTTATCCTCGTCTTGTTTTAAACTTGCTTGTGCCGGCAAATACGCTAAAACCGGAACAGTACCATTTATTCTGCTTTCGTCAGCTATCTTTTTATAGCCCCAAATCATGACCTCATTGATAAATGGCTTTAATCGATTGTAAATCTCCAATCGGCACATTTTTTTATCAACCTTAGCTTTCTTAACAATCGCTCTTAGTTCCGTGTAATCCAGATTCACTTGTTTCTGCACCATATTAACAAAATCTTCTAAACAACGCGTTCTGTCGGATGAATGAATAAAATAAAACAAATAATCCGGTTTAAATGGTAAAACTTTTGATTCGTTCACTTTTACTGATTGAATCAAATGATACCCTCCCGCTCCAAAATTTAATATTTCTGACCTGTTCAAAGATTGCTTATTTATTTTTTCTTCAAGCAAGGCCGAGAAATTCTCGTTATTTGAAACGCCGGATCCCATTACGTAAGAACCTCCTATAAACGCAAAACGTAAAACACTATTATCTTTTATTAAATTATACTCTTTATCTCGCATTCCAAAACTGTTTGTTTGAAGAGTATCACCTTTAAAAGTGGTTATAAAATCCGGAATGAATTCTTTCATCAATACATTATCCGTCCTTTTGTATGCTTTATTGTCAACATTCCATTTGGTCAGGTTTGTCCTGCTATTAAACAATTCTATAGCTTTTTCATCATTATTTAATATAAGATCATAATAACCTCGTTCATAAATTGATTTATCGCGGTTGTTTAAAGCCATGCTTTTAAAACTTTGTAATTCGTGTTTTAATATTGTTTTATCTAATACTAAAGTACAACCTATTAATCCCAAACAAATGAATAATCCGGTTTGCGGATTTAATGGTTCAAAAAATGACTTGAAAAAGTTTTTTCTGTAATGCAGATAACGAATTCCTGAGAACATAAACACCAGAACGACAATCCCTGTTAAAACAATTAAATAATTTACCGCATTTCCTTTTAAAGCAAAAGTCAAAAGATACACAAACTCAGTTAAGGATGTGGAAGTCCATAACGACCAGAGTAAACTCATCACTAAAAACAAACCCAGCATATTTACTGAGGCTTCAAATAAAGATTTGTTACCTGACGATACAGTGTTTCCGTTTTTAAAATTATTATACGTTAAAACGGAATTAACAGATACCAAAAAACCAAGATTGAACCAGAAAACAATATCGTTTGGATTGAAGAAATAGGTTCCTTTAATCCAGTACCATTGCCAAGAGTGCAGCAGCCAGGTGATAAAAAACATAAAATTAGTGCATATGAAAATAACCCATAATTGATTAAACTTTTTAAATCGGAACGAAACCGGAAAATAAAACAACCGCATCATAAATGCTCTCCAAGGTAGATTCACCCTTCTCCACATATCGGAAAATCCCTGTGCGAAATAAACATAATCGAATACCTTTTGGAATTTAAAACCAAACAATTCAACAAAACCTATAGCAAGAAAAAACAATCCGGAAAGTCTGAATATTAACGAATAGGAAGAAAGAACAAACTGCAACCATTTCCAAAAGCCATCTACATCGTAAGCCGATGGTGTTAAATAAAAATAAACCAATCTGTAAATTAATAAGTGAAGTATACCTATGGTTATATTATTTAAAGCTGATAATAAACTCACTTCAGATTTATTTTCGTAAAATGAACTTAAATAAGCTTTAGGATCTATTACAGGAAATAAAGGGAAACACGCATTAGGTACTAAAAAGAGATAAGTCAGTCGGTCAATAAAAACCGGTGGCTTAGCAAAATGACTGAGTTCATACAAAAAATAAATGTACCGAAGCATCAGAAATAAAGCGCCAAACAAAAGAACGGTGCGCACATACGGAATGATGATAATCCGCGACATAATTAAAACACAAGCAACGGATGCCAGAAGCACTACTGTATGTCTCCACTTTTTATGTTTAATGTAGGTAAAACCGGTGAATGCAAGAAGTATTAGAGATACCCCTATTCCAACCTTAAACCCAATCAGATAAATTTCTAAACCCAATGCCAGGGAAAACATAAACAATTTTCTTAGTTGAAGCGGAATCATCGTATAAACCAAAAAGGCAACCGCTAGTGGTGCGGCCACTTTATCAAAACCATAATTGCTTTCTATCTGGAAATTATTTATGAGGTATACACAAGAGAAAAGCCAAACAAGTGCGATTAAAAGCGTTGAATTAAATTTGTAATGTGAATGTTTTTTCTGAATCTCAGAATAATCAGGAATTATTTCTTTCAAAAGTCGCTGAAACATTCAGTTCTGTTTAGTAAACCTAAGGTAATTGTAAGTCTGCCAAATCAGGCATAACTCTATCAAATATACGGTTAATTCGTTATTTTAATACAGGTATTACCCCCTGGTAGTCAACAATCCTGCTTATTTTTTCTATTTTTGAGAAGCATTAAAATTGAATTATCCACTTCCATATATTTCGCCTAACAAATGGCATCATCGGTTAATTAATAACCTTAGCTTGTATTATTTAAAAAGTAAACAACAATTATGTACCGATAGTGAAACGGTTTCCAGTCAAAAGCCTTTGTTTGTCACCGGTTTTTTTCGATCGGGCACCAGTATCACAACGCAATTGCTAAAAGAACTTGGCATGCATTTAGGTCCAGATAATCATTTACTATTAGCAAAGAACCAAAGGGCTGAATTAAATCCTGACGGTTTCTTTGAAAATTATCTCTTTATGGAAATGTCGCTTTATGCTTTTACAAAATTAAATAGCTGGGGTCATATACCGCCGGATGCAAATTCAGTTGATAACCTTCAGTTTGATAAGACCGATCGAGAAAAATTTGCCGAATTTACCTTATGCGGTGTTCACGATGACCGTATCAGTAATCTAAATAAAATAGATGCTTTAAAACATTACGACCTGCTCTCCTTAAATACTTACCTTGAAAAACAATTCATATTTCCTTACGCCATTAAAAACCCTCATTTCGCTGTACTAAGTCATTTTCTGATCAAAAAATGGCCGGAGTCTGTTTTTCTGGTTTGTTTTCGTGAACCTGTTGCGGCAATTAAATCGGCTGCCAATATCACACCCTTACTTAATGAGGCTGTGTACAAACGTTATTATAGGGAGTTAATACAAATGCCTGACAATAAAGTCATTTTTTTCTCTCATGCAAACCTAATGGAAAATCCGGAGTATTCTTTAAAAAGCTTGTGTAGTCGACTTAACTTAAACGCAGATAAAATTGCGGATGCCATAAAACTTATCAAGCCTTCGTTACATCGTTTTCGAAATGACGAACAAACTACGGATCCAGAATTAAAACAACTGTATTTAGAATTACAGAAACGAGCCATTAACGCATGAAGATTGTACACATAAATACTGCTACGGAAGGAGGTGCCGCTGAAGCTGCATTAAGACTTCATTCGGCTTTATTGCATTTGCATGCCGACAGTAATTTTCTCGCATTGTACAAGGCTCAATGTTCAGTAAATAAAGTTTATGATTTCAGAGACGAATTAGGACTTATTGATAGCTGGATATGCAAAATCAAGAATAAACTCACAACAACAAAGACCAAGAAAGATAGTCTGCAAGCCGGCGAACTCTTTAGCGATATAACTTCGGTTTGGAAGTTGCAGAAACATTCGCTGTTTACTTCTGCCAACATACTTCATTTTCATTGGGTATCCGGATTCATTAATATTCCGGAAGTTCTTGCTTTTAATAAGCACGTGGTTTGGACCTTACATGATCATTTTCTTTTTTCTGGAGGCTTTCATTATCCACCAGTGAGTAATGGTGTAATATCACAAGAAATTTTAATTAATCAAAAAAACACAATTGCGGAGGCAATTAAAAAACATCCCATAAGTATTGTTTGCCCATCACTTCATTTAACCGAACTAGCTAAGAATTCTGGTGTATTAGATGGCTGTAGTTTTTATACCATTAAAAATGCAGTTGACCTATCCCAATTCCGCCCGGGCGACAAAAACACGGTAAGAAAAAAACTAAAAATAAACGAAAATGAAACTGTTTTGTTTTTTATTTCCGATCTAATAGATTACTCCCGAAAAGGTTTTGAACACCTTGAAAAAGCCTTGCTAAAAATGGAAAAAAACACAACGCTTCTGGTAGCGGGTAAAGGGAAATTACCTGCAAAAATCGGACGAGTTAAAATCAAACAATACGGGTTTATTCGTGATAAGTCGTTACTAAATGATTTATATAACGCCTCCGATCTTCTTGTAAATCCCAGTCTGAATGACATTTCAAGTAACACCATTATTGAAGCAATGGCATGTGGAATTCCTGTTGTAGCCTATAATAGCGGTGGAATTCCGGAGTTGATTACTGAAGAAAATGGAATTGTTGTAAATAAAAAAGATCCCGAAGAATTGGCAAAAGCCATTATCACTGCATTAAACAAAAAATACAATTCTGAACTTATTCGTAAAAAAGCGGAAGCAGAACATGCGCCTGAATTAATTGCCAGCAAATACATGGAAGTTTACCAAAAAGAATTACAACGTCCTACCAGTTAAAACGTTTGCCAAGTAACTCAAACAATTCTTCATTAAACGGCTTATAGTATTCAGAAAGTTTTTTCACAACTGAGTCGTTCATCTTTTTAGACTCTCCTTCATTTAATTTTTGAAAATTGATGGTATTACATCTTTCTATCTTAAGAAAGTCACAAATCTCATTGAAAGTTTGCTGTGGATTTTTAAAAAATGTTTCACTTTCAGTAACTAGTATGTTTTCTTTTGGAAACTCAGCGTACCAACGTTTCAAATGATTAACATAAACTCCCCTCGACAAATACCCCAATCGTTGGTAAGCATAGTTATGATTAGGGTCACAAATAGGATGTGAATGACCGTCTTCAATACGTTGCTCTTCTAATGCAAGAGCTTCCTCAAATCCTGCCAATTCCCATCCTCTTTTCACCGACATCTTATAGTGTGAGAAGGCTCTTTCAACAGGATTACGAAAAATAAAAACGATTTTCGCATTGGGATTATCTTTTAAAATTCTGGAAGGAGCTTCTTTACTGTCAATTGTATTAGTTGAACCTTCAATGCAAAAAGTCGGTTTTTGTAATTTGATTTGTTTAAAGTATTGATACACTTTGGTGGCAAAAAACGGCTTATAATAATTAAGACCTTTTAAATAATTGGTGGTGGTGCCATAGTAAAATATCTCTTTGTTTTTAGCAGCAATAATTTGAGGGTGCTGAATAATTGAATAATACAAAGATGTTGTACCACCTTTCTGAACGCCTCCAATAAAAAAGTCAGGCATACAACGTAGTGAAGCTGTTAATTTGCAAAAAGTAGAAGGAGTAAAATCGATGGTGCGACTGTAAACCTTTTCAGCATCATATAGTAAAGAGTTCTTTTGCATCAATAATAGATTATACCTACTTTTTTGTAAATTTAGCAAATTACCGGATTAAAATACGAATGGGACTTTTTACACTCATTGACAAATTTCACACGTGGAGTAATTCCCTTATCGCGAAACGACTTCCGTTAATCAGCTTATATTATTACACCAAACCTCGTGCGTTTTTATATACCCGTTCGTTACCCATTCACAAATTATATACCGGCAAACTTCAAAACACATGTCTTAAGAAGAGTGTTCTGTTTTTTACTGTACACAAAAGTGCATCTACTTTTTTTAATTGGTACTTAAAAGAATTATGTCTTCAAACAGGACATATTTACATGGATATTAACGGATATTTTGTAACGCAGGGACAAAAAGGCGTATTAAAACAAAACGAACCTGAATTTAAAAACAAGGTGTTCAAAAAAGAAGGATTTATTTATGGACCACTACGTAATTACATTGAAGTAACAGATATTGATGATTATCCGGTAGTACTAATTTTAAGAGATCCGAGGGATGTTTTAACATCACAGTACTTTTCTATTAAAAATTCACATCCTCTCTTAACACCTGAATTAATTAAACGCAGAAAATTCGCTCAGGAATCAAGTATTGATGAACATGTTTTAAGTCAGAGTGATCGTTTTGTAACAACCTATACACAATACATAAATAATATTTACGGTAAGAAAAACGTCTTGTTTATTAAGTACGAAAACATGATTACGGATTTCCGTTCAGCTCTCCATTCCATTAACGCACATTGCGGCTTTCATTTGAATGAAGAACAACTGAAATTACTGGATAAAAGCGATTCATTTCAGATAAAAAAAGAAAATCAAAAGCAACACATACGAAAAATTGCATCTGGCGATTATAAAGAAAAACTAAAACCGGAAACAATTGCCATTCTCAATAAGAAATTTGAAACTATACTTTTAAAATTAGGCTACGCTTTATAAAATAGATAAGAAAGTAGTAGAAATGATGTTTTTCTGAATAGCCGAAGTGCCTGAATAAATCAATGAAGCGTAACAATCTCTATACTCCCGTTCCAGCTCTGATTCTTGAAGATATCCATAAGCACCATGCAAAAGTTGTAATTGCTTGATTGAATTCACAACATTTTCCGAAACAAACAATTTTGCGGCGGAAGCTTTTGTTAACGCTTCTTTACTTTTTTTATCAATAGCAAAGGCGGCATCATAAACCATGTTTTTACCGGCATAGGAAATGGTTTTCACATCCGCTAATACATGTCTTACATGTTGAATATCCATTAATTTACGACCGGCAACCGTTCGTGATTTTGCATAATTGATTGTTGATTCCAGAATACGGTCAAGTTGTCCCATTAAAAACGCACTCATAACCGTTCTTTCCCACATCATACTTTCGCTAAAAATCATTCCACCTGCACCAATTTTACCGACTAAATTTTCTTCAGTTAGCGCTACATCCTTAAGAGTAACGCCTCCCATTTGAGTAGAATTTAAACCCATTTTTTCAAAAGGAGTTGAAAGTGTTATTCCTTTATGTTTGGAAGGTAGAATAAAACAGGAAATACCACCAAAAAAACCTTTTTCTTTATCGGTAGCAACATAAATCAACAACACATCGCTAATTGGAGCGTTTGTAATATAGCACTTTTCGCCATTTAGAAGAAATTGGTTTCCATTTTTAACACCAACTGATTGCATTTGGTACACATCCGAACCCGATTCTGATTCTGTTATTGCATTAGCAGCAATCCATTTACCGGAAGCCAATTCCGAAAGGTATTTCGATTTGATTGTTTCGGAAGCAAACAAGTCAACAGGAAGCGCGCAGGCCAGCATATGCGCAATGGATGAAAAAATAATGCCATTATTAGCGCAACCTTTTGATAACGCTTCAATAGCGATACAGGTTTTTAAGGCCGAAAAGCCCTTTCCTCCATATTTTGTACTTAATGAAAGTCCGTTTATACCATTATCAGAAAAATGACTCCATAAAGCTTTATCAAACACACGTTCTCTGTCGGCATCCATTATTTTTTTCACAGGATAAGAGGCTCCTATCTCGTAAAAAGAATTGTAAATAGACGCGTAATCGCTTAATATTCCTGAAATCATATTTTCGTTGATTTGCAGCTAAGTTACATTTTTTTTACTTTTGATAGAATATGGGTCTTTCAATTGATTATATAAACATACATCTTCCTAAACACGTTTTATCGAATCAAGAACTGGCCCGGCAATTTGGTGTTGAAGAATCGGAAATACTAAAAAGAACCGGCATTACAACACGCTATATTTCGGATGAAAATGAGACTGCTTCCGATCTTGCTTATGAAGCTGCAAAAAAACTATTAGCCACAAATCCTGAATTAACAGCCAAAATAGATTATTTAATCTTTTGTTCAGATTGTTTCGATTATATTGCTCCAGCTACCAGCTGTATTTTACAACACCGTTTGGGCTTAAGCCAAGCTACCGCATGTATCGATCTTCCATACGGATGCTCAGGCTATATTTACGGTTTGGGTATGGCCAATGCCTATCTTCAAAGTGGTATGGCTAAAACTGTTTTATTCTTAACATGCGACACTTCCACTAAAACACTAAATAAGCAAAATCTGGAACAGCGAAGTATTTTTAGTGACGTGGCAACAGCAAATATTATTACTTTAAATGAAAGTCCTGCCAACCAATTTGTTTTTGGTAACGATGGCAGTGGCGCATTGGATCTCTATATTGAAAACAGTGCTTTTAGAAAACCATTAAACACTCAAGCCTGCAGAAACGGTGAAAACCCTTACGGACAAATGGTGATGAACGGCACCAACGTGTTCACATTCGCGCTTAAAACCGTACCTAAATTAGTAGCGGATGTATTGTTAAAGAATAGCCTTGATATGAATGATATTGATATGTTTATTTTTCATCAGGCAAATGGCTTTATGCTGGAAACGCTGAGGAAAAAGTTAAATATCCCTCAAGAAAAATTTTACACTAATATTAAGGATTACGGTAATACTGTAGCTTCCACCCTTCCTTTAGCTTTATTTACTGCTAATCAGGAAAGAAAATTAAAAAAAGGCATGAAAGTGCTTTTGGCGGGCTTTGGAGTAGGAAATAGTTGGGGAGCAACTGTAATAAATTATTAAATTTG
>JBBAKL010000042.1:0-25400 GCA_040403535.1 Bacteroidia bacterium | reverse complement strand
ACCCATCATTCCTGCCAACCCACCGCTTTCACGTCTTTGTTCTGCTGTAAATGGAGTAGTCGAATTAAGAATCTCATTAATCATCGGGTCTTTTGATAGAGTCCTTTGCTTATTATTATTTTGAACTTTATTAATTGTATTTGGTTTAGAAGTATCCGTTAGCTTTTTTAAACTAGATTTTATAGTTTCATTCATATTTGGTTTTTTGTTGGCCGCCGGAACTAATACACCCGATTTAATAAGCCTAGCTACTTCTTCTTTTACCTGTTGTTTTACTTCGTTTTTTACAACTTCTTTAATAAGGGTAATTAATACATCTGATTTAGACATAGTTTTTCTTTTTTATAAATATTGAAAGATAAAATTTAGGAGGGAATTACATACCCATTCCACGGAACTACGCCGGGAGCAATTATGGCCCCAGTGGGGGATGGGTATGCTGCCATAACGAAATACATTCCATTTAATGTGGATAAATGTATATTTGCCGATGCTATAAATGCATTCAAAAATACATTTGAATCATTATTTGGAGGAACATCAATTGGAGACCATGTTCCAGCGGATATAACAGGCGCTTGTGTTGTAGCAACGCTGGCTATTGCCCCCGGTGGTGGTATAATTGGTGGAATTGGTAACAAAGACGCACCCGACCAGTACGTTATTACAGCTGGTCCAATTATTTGAAGAAGATTTGGACTTCTACTTGATTGTGTTTGTTGAAGAAGACCGGTTAATGTAGATTGCATACCGGCCGTATTACCGGATGCTATTGGAATTTTACTAACCGTTTCACCGCCGGCTCTTATTGTAGAATCATAAGCCAACACAAACGCACTTGCAAATGCTTGAAAATTTCTACCATAAGCATGTGATTTCATAGATGGTAGCAATGAAGATTTGAATGCGTTCCAAGACATTATTGTTTAGATAGATAGTTTCTAGCAGATAAAATGGTCTTTAATTTATTTTTTATGGAGTTAAATGTTGGAGCATTAGTTGGACCGGTTGCAGTTGGGCCCGACGGTGTTAAGTAAACTTGTTGATTTATAGCATTGATTAGTTCTTCCAATATGGATACCAATTCACCACCTAATACCATTTTTTGAACATCTGCACCAGCATTTCCTTCGCCTTTATTTTTACCTAAATAAATTTTACCATTTTCAGAGTTAAGAAATATTTGGTTTGACCCTTTTGAATGTAAAGTTATATTACTTTCATTATGAATATAAACTTCACTTTTAGCATCAACTGAAAAATTTGCATCAGTTACTACGCCGGTATTTCCTTTTCCGAAAATAATAAACTCTTTGCCTTTTGCGGATAAAATAACTTGGTCGGAATTAATGTATATTTGATTTCCTTGAAATGAATCATCCTTTGGAAAATTTTTAAATGCAATTTTTTCTTTTGAAACATTTTTATAATCAAAAGGAACTTTAACTTTTTCAGAAACAATATAAATTGAAGAACCATCTTTATTAATATCTTCCTCAATTAATTCTCCTATTTTTTTATTTTCGGAATCTACACTTTTTTTGTTACTAATAAAGATAGATGGTGATGATGACTTTCCATCTTCGGTTAGATGCAAATCTGAAAATCTTATAGATTGTCCAAATCTACCCATTAAAATTGTATCACCTGTTTTTGGATTTAAAAACTTTACCTTTTCATTTACTTTAAAATTAGACTTTTCTGATTTTTTTGCAATAGGTGGAGTATTTGGTATTCCGGATTGTTTTGCTTCTGTATAATTTGTGTTTTTAGAGCTAGGATTTGGGGCTTCTCTTTCTTTCGTTAGTTCCGATATACTCCAGTTTTCTCTGTAATTTGGATAAATAGTATTAGAATACGGTAACCAATAATGACTGTTTCCCAATGATAATATAACGACCGTTTCACCTACAATTGGAAATGTTATATTATTTTTATCAAAAGGAAATGCGTATCCTGGAACTTTTATAGAGCTTTCATAATTGTATTGTATTGCTCCAAGAAATCTAGTATCTATTTCGGAAAAATTATTGTTACCATTGTATATTCTTATACTATCTTTATCCTTTTCCAGCTTGAAATCAGACATGGAGTTTTCATCCGTAAATACTTTTGTAACAGTTGCCAAAAAAGCATTTAAGGTTGGTTTACTTTGATTTACATAATCAGTCTGAGTTGTTGGATACATGTTATATTCTTACATAATTTGTACCTGGAATAAAATCTTTTTTATCCCACTTAGCTTTTAGTTGTCTCCAAGTAAATCCAAAATTTTTTTCAAAGTGAGGAGCATCTTTAAATCTTTTCCAATCGCCTCCCCATGTCCATCCATTTGATTTAAAAATGTTTGTTACTTCCATCCAATCGGATTTTTTATCACCATCATAATCTAATACCATATCATACGATCCCGTTTCGTATCTACCATCACGGTTATTATCAACTAACAATATAATATCAAGTGCTAACCCGTAATTGTGAATAGATTGGCCAGGCGCCGCCTGTGTTACGATTCCTAATCTTTGTCCTTTTTCATCAAACAATTTTGTTCTACCACGTGAATAGATTTCTGCTTGCTCTTCAAATGTTCTAAGAGTATAAACAAAACGACACATTGCCCTACCGGTCAACGCAGGAACAATTTGTCCACGATAGATATATTCTACTTCATTTCTAACTTTTGGATGAAGTAATTTAATTCTTTCTAATGTAAGTTTGTCTTCCATAGGTTAAAATTTTGATTTTATTTCATCAATTTCTATTTCTAAATCAATAAGCTTTTCTTTACTATCACGTTCCATTTCTGAAACCGTATATTCTATTTCGGAAAGTAATTGGGCTTTTTCCGCATCAGATAAATATCCTTCTTGTCCTTTTTGCTTTCCTGCAGATGCTGCCAATCTTTGAGCAATGGTTGCTAATTTAATAAGATGCTCATCATTCTTTACTGAAACTTCAATAAGGTCTTTTACTATTGGTGCAATGACTGCTGCCTCTCCTACGTTTTTAATTAGTTTTCGTAGGGATTCAATAAGTTCTGAAATGTTTTTCTTTTTATTTACTTGGTTTGCATAAATATCTTGAAAAACATCAGATAGAGTTTTGCCTGGAAACAATTGAAAATCTACTGACATTTTATTCTTTTTTGTTATTAATTAGATTTGAAATATATTCTTTATCCGAATTGGATAGTTGAATATACCAAGTCGGGTCAACATCTGAAATAGGTTTTACGTTATCTAAATCAGGTTCACCGGTTTCTTTTATAGAAGAGCAGATACTAAGAGTTTTTGTGTCCACCCAACAATTAACGGACTCTAATTGATAGTATCTTTTATTTTCTTCCATACAAATAAATATACCTATTCAATAAACTTACATTTTAATATCACCCGTATCTTGATATTCGTTAAATAGCTCCATTTGTTTCTGTCGCATTTTGTTTACCACTTTTGTAATATAATGTGTTGGACACCCTGTCATTTCTCTGACCAATAGGTATAGGCTTTTCTTATTAAAGTTCTCTATGTATTCGGCACGACGAAAAAGCTCCAATACGGAGTCTGCAATTTGAATATCACGTTTTTTCTGAAAGTATGTTTCTAAGTTTTTATCCCAATAGGCTAACATTAATCTATTAAATACTTTATATTCGGAATCTTTAACTTCATCATGAAAATTATTTTCCACATCCCATTGTTCGGGCATTTTGGAAATTATATCCGTATCTTTATATCTTTTGTAATTAGAATTGTTATTTAATATGAGATAGTTTCTTGCTACAATTGTAAAGTAACTATAAGCTTTACCTTTGTTTGGGTCATTGTACATGTGGATTTTCTCTACCATAAATGCTACAACCTGCGCCATAACATCTTCCGGCTCATCATCGAAATATGTAAACTTCCATTTGTTGTAAACAATTTCGGCAAGCTTTTCAAATGATTGTTGGATTCTTTCTTTGTAGATTCTATCTCTAATTTCTTTTTCTGAAGCCGTATTATATTCTAATATGGCGTTTTCTGTGTCTTTTGTAAAATACTCTCTTACTACTTTTTTTCTTGGCATAATTTATTCAAAGTTTTCATAGTCTTCTATGAGCTCTTTTAACTTTTGAAAAATAGAACCCACATCATCATCTTTCTCAAACATTTGACGAGAATCTATTTCACGCATTTTCTCCAGCAGAAGTTTGTATGCCTCAACCTTCTTAGAAATAAAATCATCATATGTATCAAAGGTTTCCTCGTACTTTTCTAATTTAGAAAAAAGATTCCAATTCACATATAATGAAGTTAAAAGAATAATAAAAGTTATAGTTAATAATAATTTCATGTTATACTATTTCATACCCATTTAGAAAATAATCGTTTGCTTTTTTATATTTAACTTCAACCATCTCACCATCAGGCGATTTCATAATGATTATATCATTTCTTCCGTATTTAATTTTTTTAGTAACTTGTGTACTATATGTACGTTCTTTTATAGTTATTCCATCCAAATGGTCGATTTCATGCTGAACAACAACGGTTTGTAGTGTTTCAATTGAAACTTCATCTTTATCCTGCTCTGGATTAATAGAAAACTGCATTTCACCGAAATTATCAGTCATTACCGTAACAGAGTTAGAACGAAGTGTTTTTACCGGTTTACCTATTGTTTTAGGAATAGATAGGCAACCTTCATAGAATATGAATCCCTCTTCATTACGTTTTACAATGTATGGATTCAGTAGAAATAAAGAAGTATCTTTAACACGTATTAGGCATGCTCTTTTTTGTATTCCTAATTGGTTTGCTGATATTCCTACTCCACCATATTCATCAATGGCTTTAAAAAGAATGGCTTCTAATTCTTCTGCGGACTCTTTTGTAAATTCGGTTTTAGGAACCGGATTTTTTAAGTAAGTTTCAAATTGAGGATTGAATAACCCGTTTGGTTTTTTGTCTACTATCAGTTTCATAATTGTTTTTTATAAATGGTAAAATTGCTAACTCTTTTGCTTTGGCTTCTACTTCTATATCAATGGTAATACCATATGTGTTTGGTAGTTGGTTGATATAATCGGCGTGTGCTTGAGGTTTTATTTTATTGTTGTTTTCATGCAAAGCTTTTGATTCGGAATAATGGGTCAATTGTGTTATATCATCGGGCCATGTAGTTGCTGCAAGTTTCAATGCTTTTTCCTCCGATAACCCGCCGGTACAAAATTGGTGATGGTGATAATCAAACACAATCGGAATACCTGTTCTATCGTGAATATACATCAAATCTTTTACGGAATACATTGTAGCCTTATCATCATTCTCAATTGTAAGCCTATTACGAACCGATTTAGAGCATCTTTTGAAGTTGGCTATAAACCTATCCATCGCTGTGGCTTTATCCCCATAGACACCATTGCAATGGATATTAATGGCATTGTAGGGGGTGTTTGATAACCCCATCATATCAAATATTTTAGCATGTAGTTCCAAATCCGCAATTGCATTGTTTACTACGGTTTCTTTTGGGGATGTAAGAACAACAAATGGACCGGGATGAGAAGTAATACGCATGCCATTTTGTTTTGCGTAATCTCCTGCTTTTTTAAGTTCATATTTTATCGCATCATAATCTTTAAGAGTCGTTAAATCAATATGGTCTCCCCACGGGATAATTGCAGATGATAATCGGAAAAGATAAATACCTTTGGATTTATTCCACTCCAATATTTTGATAATATCACTTGCATTTTTAAGCGCAAGTTCAGAAACATAATCCAAACCACGTTGATTAAGCGTTTTCTTAATCATACTGCGATTTGTGGTAATTTTTTTACCCAATGACAAGTTTATACAAGCGTAACCTAAATTCATAATTTTAATTATTACTTAAATATAATAAAAATTTACTAATAAACCAAATATTAATAGCTGCCAAGACCTTTATTGTTCATCCAATGGTTGACGGCCTTTTGGTCGTTCTGCCAAAGGTGTTTTTTATCCCACGGAAAGTCCGGATTGGTGTAATATGGTTGCCCATTATAAGAATTTAACCAATCCTGGTCGTTTTTTTCATCTTTTTCGGTTTCTATTACGTTTTTATAGGCATCCGCCGCATTTTTTAGAGCATCATTCGGAGCCGGCGGCGTTTCTATGGATTTTTCAAATATTTTTGAGTCTTTTTCTGATAAATTGAGAGAATTGTCATTTTCATCATCGCCATAAACTTTAAATACACGAACTTCATCGCTTGAAACCGGATTTTTTTGAGAATTTCCTCTAATTAAGTTATTGAAAGCAATTACGAGAGCAATTGCCAATGGATCGAACACAAAAACTATTAAAAGTATGAAAAATTTTACAACCGTGTTCAAATCTACTCCAAATGCTTCGGCAACAAATCGGAATCCACCGACTTCTCGCTCAATATCTATGTTTGCATTCTTAATTTTGTTAATCGTATCATTATATTGTACGATTTGGCTTTGCAAAACGTTAATTTTTTGAGAAGTTTCAGAAATTTGTTTATCTCTATTATCAACTGAACGTAAAAGTCTACTATTTGCACGATTACCCTGTTGTAAATCAATTATTTTACCCTGATTTTGTTGAAAATTGTTTAATTGTGTATTAAAAATCTCGATTTGCTCTTTGTTTGTGTTAATTTTTTGTTCCCAAACGGCAACTTCACGTTCGACTTGTTGAATTTTTAGGTTTTGTTGTTGAAACGCATTAGAAAGGTATCCAAAAATACCTGCCGAAGTTATTATCATTAGAATAACTACGGCCAAAACTAAATAAGCCTTCAAAATATTACCAATTGAATCCCAAGCTTGCTTCAAATAAGAAGCAGCTACCAATTTTGAGAACTCTAAAGCCGATGCCATTACCATTACGGCAATTGATGCACCGCTAAATAGTATTCCCAAACCGGTTACTGAAAAATATGCAGCGCAGCCGGCTACTACAAAGGCAGCCAAAGCTACTAAAAATTTGAGCCAGTTCATTTTATCTTTCTATGGATATAAGTTCACTAATTTTTTCTCTAATTCTTTTGCAGTCTTCAATAACAAAAATGAGGTCATTAACATCTAATCGCATACGACCCTGCGCTACGTTTTCAATTATAGAAAGTTTGGATTCAAGCGATTCTAAAAGAGATTGTATTTTATCTTTATAGTTCATTTTTTAAAGTTTATAAGTATAAATATCCCCATAAAACAAAAATGGGTGAAGTTTTTATGTCTTCACCCATTAATATAACACTTTTTTGTGGATTAATCAACTTTAATTTCCACACGTTTTGGTTTTGCTTCCTCTTTTTTAGGAATGTTTAGATAGAGAATACCATTTAGAATCTTTGCTTCGGCTTTTTCTCCATCAAATTTTTTACCTACGGCAATAGTTTCATTTACTTTTGAAATTAATTGCTTTTGGATAGATGTCATTTCTTTTTCTACGGACTTTACCACAATAGAATCTTCGTGCAATTCAATTGTAATATCATCTTTGGAGTGTCCTAATACGGATAGAGCAATTACCGCTTTATCATCCAAAACTTCGATTGCCAATTTTGAATTTTTGTATTCGTATTCCGTCGTAGTAAATAGGGTATCGTTAAAAAACGAATCAAACATTTTATCAAGCACATCGTATTTTTTGTAATACATAGTAAGTAAGTTTTTAAGGTTATTTAATGCCTATTATAGTTCAATTACTATACCAAACAAAAAAGTATGACATTTAGTCATACTTTCTTTAGTTTTACCTGAAATAATTTCCGAATTACTTCTCGTGAAGAGCGTCAATCTTATTAGCTACTTCGGGATCTTTGTTTGTCAATTGTGCCAATATAAGAGCAACTACCGATGCAACCATTACGTTTGCATTACCAACAGTTCCAACCCATTCTGGCAATTGTACTGATGTAGTTTGTAAATAAGAAATAATTGCGGAAACACCACCTGTTACGATGGACAGCCATTGAATGGTTACGAAGAACTTAGGCTTTGTAGAAAAAGTTCTCAAAACTAGTTCAGAAATAAATAGTGAAAGTGCGTTCATAGTTAAAAGTTTTTGTTTCAATAATAAATATCAAAAAATCACATAACACGTTTGAAACCTCTTATTTTTTTAGAATAATTTTCTTCACTTAAATTGTTTATATAGACGCCATGCGTACTACCTGAGTGTAGAAACCAACCATCTACCAAATATACGCCAACGTGCCAACCCGATGGACCGGAACTTCTAAAAAATACTAAATCTCCGGCTTTGGCTTCTTCTCTGGATATTGTTTTGCCTTCTTTATATTGGGCAGATGCAACTCTTGGCAATTTTACATCATAAACTTTACTGAAAAGAGTTTGAGTAAATGCGGAACAATCCAACCCACGTTTACTAGTACCACCCCATTTATATGGAGTCCGCCACCACTCGGTTATAAACTTATAAAGTTTTGAGTTATCCTCATTTAACAATGAATCGGGTATTTGTGCTTTTGCCGATATGGATAAAAATAATGCAATCCCTAAAAATAATGTTTTCATCTTAAAAAATTTTATGGTTAAAAATAAACCAATAAAATTTTACTATTGCTTTTTAAACAAACCCTCTAAAGATGAAACCTTATTTCCACTATTATCATTTAGCTGCCTTTCGTAGTATAATTGTTTAAGAGTTTGTAAATCTCGTGTATTTTGATTCGCAAGTCTATTATTTTGATAAGTTGAGTTTTGTAAATTATCAAGCTTACGATTCAATAACCTTATAGAATCAAGTGTCGTGCCTGTAAAATTATATTGGTTTTCTATAAGAACATCGACCTTTTCATGCAAAAGGTCTTGTCCAGCTTTTACGCTATCTATTTTTTGGTCAATCGTAGAAACATTGTTTCTTATTGTGCTTACGTCTGTAAGACCTTTCACCAAATTAGGAAACAATAAATAAATCATTCCCAAAGTAATAAGGAGAGTGGTAGCATATAGGATGATAGTATCCATAAGCTCCTTTTTACTAAGTTTAATAAAATCAAAATTAAAATTTTTCCAGTCCATAGGTTGCGTGTTTTATATAAATATTTGCTCTTTAAGAATTTCTCCATTGAGAATGCTCCTGTCTGCAGGACATGTGGTCTGCCCAATGAATAATATATGGAAGTTCCGTTTTCAATTGGAAGTCTTCGCTGAATGATATAAAATATTTTTCATTTGCTTTGTTATAAAGTCCGTCTGCCAACATTATGCCAAGCATTTCTTTTTCGGAATACTTAACCCCATATTGATTAAGTAACCAAAGTGCCCGATGGGTTACATCAAAATATTGAAGTTCCGGATTGTGAGTAAAAAACTCATTCTTTTTCTTTTGTGCCCATTCATCGTGTTGCGGAAGATAGTACGGCATTTTACCATTACCCAGCTTTCCCAAATCATGATGAAGCGCAGCAAAAAACAATTCTTCGTCTGTGAAATCTACAACCCCACCACCATCTTCAAAGAGCTTTTTCATCTTAAACGCATTTTTAGCAACATTCATTACATGGTCAACATATCCACCAATGTATGCCGAGTGAAAATGCGATTTACCGCTAGCGGGTGCAACGGCCAATTCTCGCCCCAATTCGGACTCACTATACATGGCCATCAATCGTTCTAATCTTTCACCTTTGAATACTTTTTTTACGAATCCAATAAATCCTTCGTAAGCTTCCAATAATTGTTTTTCTGTTTTTTGCATGTTATAACTTTTTATGTTACAATATACGAAAACTTTTTGAAAAAAACAAATTATTCATATAGCTCTCTTTTGGTAAGTATTTGGTAAACAATTTCGACTTCTTCTTCTGTAGTCAATGCCGGAAGGTCATCATCAAACATAAAAACGGAATACACCGGGTTACCTTCATCATCCATAAACTCACCATTTTCGGAAGACCACATATGTGGATAGTAATCCTCTATCTTTAGAAAATGGGATTCATCGGCATCGACGAGAGGTATAATCCAATACCAATATTCTCCGACGGGCTCTCCTTCTTCAATTTCATCATCCTTAATATCAACTTTGAAGCACTTCCATTTTCTGAAACTTGCTTCTGTTATAGGTGTTTGCGGAACCGTTATCATACATTACCATTTATCTATCGGACATCCACGTTCTGCCGGGGTGAAAACTTTTGACTTTAGAACGCATCCACAAATACCACAAACATAAACACCAATAGCATTTTGTTTTTTGTTTTCACATACATTACATATCTCTAATCTTTTTGCAGCCAATTCATTTTGTTCTGAACTCGGACTTAATTGTATCGCCCATGATTTTAGTATTTCTTCTACCTTATTCATTTTATTACGGATTTTATCTTTTCAATTCGTTCACAAACTTCATACATTTCCCAATCAATAAACTTACTTTGCAACCAATTCAGTAATTCGGTATATTCATTTCTATTAACAATAAAATACGCGGGCATACCACGTAATTTTACCAATACTAATTCCTTTACGGATTTATTACGACTGAACCTATCAACGTACTCAATCATATCTAAGCATACATCAATGGGTATTGCGTCGTATCGCTTCAATCTACGCCAATCGAACTTCACCCATGCGTCTTCAATTTTTTCTAACGCTTTTATATTCATAAACGCATTTTATACCATTCCAATATGGGATAGATTCGGACCAAAGTAAATACCCTGTACTTGTAACATACCAATTCATAGTAAACCAATTTATATTAAATATATGAAACAAAGAAATTTTATATTTATATAAAACTATATGCCAACAAACGACCCCATATTTGGTAAAGTAGCATTCGGCGACCCAAAGAATAAACCCGGCTTCGCTAAACTACAAGGAGCAAAGCCAGGTTCAGAACTGGATACAGCAAAAGAAAAGAAACTATACCTTGCATTGAGCAAATGGGTAGGCGATAGGGGTGAAGGTATTCGTGGACTACAAGCAAATAAGGATATAATAAAAGCAGCAACCGGAACATTTCCATCTATATTCAAACCACCAAAACCAAATGGCACTACGGTATATAGAGGATTACAAGAAATGCGACCTTCACTTGAAAACCAATTGGCTAAAACATCGGAAGATAATTGGAAACCTATGGGAGACCGATATATGTACACCATTCCAATCGTTTACCAACCGCATTCTGAATTACAAAGCTTTACTTATAATATAAAGTCCGCAATGCCGTTCTCAGGAATCGCCAGAGCAATTTTAATGACAAAACAGGATGACGATTATTATTTCAATCCTAAAATATTCAGAATCCTATCGCCCGGATTAAATGAAAACGAAATAATCCATTTTGGAAAAGAGTTCGGACACACTATCTACATTTCAGTAGGTGAAACTTGGTATCAAAGAAACATCTTAAAGAGAGGAGGATTTAGTTTCTAACGTTTATTATACCTCTCTACTGTCTACGAAATCAATCCCATCAGATTGTTTATAGGGATTAGGAGCAACTACTTTGCCGGACACCATTGATTTCAATTGAGATATAACCTTTGGTCTACTTCCTGCAGCATTATCATATATGGCATCAATCAGTTCTATTTCATTTAGAACCAATTCATCCCAATCACCACTTTCCATATTTATAAATTCATCAATTATACCTTCCCGATTGGCCTTTACAAACGATTCAGCCAATTCAATATATCTATACAATTTTTTATGTAAGAAATCTCCGTATGCTTTATTTAATTGTGATACTTTCTCCGATCTATCAAGTTTATTATTATCCGATATAGCATCATTCGATTCGCTGTATTCTTTTTCTAATTTTATTAATTCTGGGTCTTTATCAACCATTCTCCTCCATTTAGCATGATAATCATCTCGAAATCGTATCCAACGTCTACCGGATTCATCTGGCTCTGACATTATATCATCATCACCTCGTATCATTAAAGTACCTTCCAAATAAAATATTATACCTCCCTGCCAAATACCACGTATCATATCACCACTAAACGTTCTATCCGGAATACGTGTCATACAACTTATGGATTTCTTAGTACCTTGCAGACTATTTAATTGACTCAGTTTAGATGGGCTCGTAATGTGAAACGCCCTTACTCGCTTACCTTTATACAATATATTAGCGATTGTCGGACTAACAGGAATTTTATACTTCTGCACAGCAAATTCATAAGCTTTACCCAACCACTGTACTCCGGTCACCTTCTCACTCAATAAATCCTTTAGTAGTATCATTATTTTACTTTTCTACTTATTACAAACTCCCGGCCGACGGACCCTTTATATGGATTAGGTGCAACTACTTCGCCGGACACCATTGATTTTAATTGGGATAGTATCTGCCTTCTATCACCGTTGGCATTATCCCATATGACATCAATTAATTCGATATCATTTAGTAAAACTTCATCCCAATCTCCCATTTTATTTTTTAAATTATTGGTCTTTATCCCATCCTTATGCTGAACTACAAACTTTTCTGCCAATTCAATATATCTGACTAATCTTTTATTTTGTAAATAATTTTTTACTTTATCGCCATATTTTTTTAGGACTTTCGGCTCGATTTCTATATCGCCATCAATCATACCCTTTATACCTTTTAATGGCGTATCGTTGTCGACAACATTTTCCCAATACGTATCGTATGGAGCGGGCAATCCCATCCAACGCCTACCCTGTTCATCCGGCGCCGTTCCCGCATCACCACTGTTTTGTAACAAAAGAGTTCCTTCAAGGTAAAACATCACACCGGTATGCCAAACACCCCCAATTATACCACCACCATATACACCTGGCGGAACCCGTGTCATACAACTTATAGATTTTTTAGTTCCTTGAATTGAATCCAATTGTTTAAGTTTCCCCGGACTTGTAATGTGAAACGCTCTAATGCGTTGCTCACCATATAGTATGTTTCCAATTTTTGGCGTTGCAGGAATCATATAGCCATAGGAAAACCTATACGCCTTATTCAACCACTGTACTCCGGTCACCTTCTCATCCAATAAATCTCGTAATCTAATCATACCAATAAATATAGGGGGTTGGGGGAAATTAATTCGTCGTTAGAGTTTACAGCATTTTTTTCAAACGGATATATACCGCTTAAACCAATCCATAGGTATAATCACTATCCAGCCCCTCCAAAGCAACCAGGCCAATGCTATCATACAAAGTAGCCCTTTCATCGGCCGAACAATCTACGGAGTCCACGGAATATAATCCCAACCGGCGTAGTAGCACCCAATACACGGGTTACATAGGTACTTGCAACGTTGACCGCACGGTCTACGAGTGTACGGCGCCCTTCACCTGCCGCAGCATCCACGGGAGAGCTTGGCCCTTCGGCCGGCTTCTCCGTTTCCGTAGGCCCAGCCGCATCGGCAGCACCAATTGCACTTACTACGTCCGCGCCCGCATTACCCCTATCCGTTGGCCCACTATCTACGGCAGCCAAGCGTGTTTCCTTGCGGACCCGTTGGCGATTCGGGTCAGGCCCCTGCGGCGGTGGCACTTCCGTAATGGCCGAAACAATCAAATCCGATTCCCCAACACCTTCGGGCAATACACCATCAAAGTACATATCCCCAATGCGATTAAAATCCACACGTAGGTCGGCTAATCTTTGGGATACCCTCTTAACGATTTCCCCAATCCCTTCATAATCAATCCTACCCCCTTCCCCCGGCGGAGCAATCTTTAGTGTGGCATAGGAGTAATCAGCCTCCAATCCCAAATCCGATAACCTCCACTTATCAGCAGGCCTTTCGGCAGCCGGGCTGATTGTCCAATTTATCTGCTTTAGAACCCCTTCTGGGACGAGGCCGGTATCATCATAAGGCCAATCCACTTCGGTGACGCCTGCCGTACGCAAAACGAATTCCTGGCCGGCTGCAAGGGCTTCCAACCCTGAGGTATCCACCCTTATAACCGGAACGGTCTTACCCATCCTCGCCGATACACCCGAGACGGTCTTTATCTCTCCGTTGGCGCTGTACCAATAGTGTGGGTCGGAGCCGGCTCTCGCGGTTTTTAGGTCCGCAAGGGTTTTCGGGCTTACCAAAAACCGACCGGCGCACTCCACAATAATCCCATCGGCTTCCAGTAGGGGTAACAATTGGCGTTCCGGCGAAAGCCCGATGGCCAGCGGTTCTATCCGTTTAGGGGCGGCCGCCACCAACACTTCCCCACCTACGGTACTATACCTTTCCGGATTTTGCCTTATCATTTCTTAACCATTTTAATGTTTCCCGGTAGCGTGCCACTTCACCCTTTCTGCCCCACTTCCCCGTTAGGATACGCCTTTGCATTGCCGGATACCTGCCCATATCAATGGCCTGCAGTATGTAACGGGTCGGGTCTTCCACGCGTCGGCCTATAACGCTAGTGTTTATGTATGTGGCCAGTCCCACGGTGCACCCAAAGCCATTTGCTATACCTTTATATTCTTCTTCTCTCATCTCCTATAAATATCTTCCTTATAGGTTTTTATTCCTCAAGAAATTTTTAGCCCGGCCGGGGTGGAAAGCCGGGGGAAGGAAAGAAAGAAGGAAAGAAAGAAAGAAAGAAAGAAAGAAAGAAAGAAAGAAAGCCAAAAACCTTTTGTTTCAAAAAGGGTTTCCAGTAGGGAAAAAATTGTCCGAAATATTTTTACGGATTAGGCCCGGCTTATATTTATTTTTATTTTTTGGGTTACATGAAATTCGGTGTAAGTAAATATAAGCCCCGGCTAAGTAAATATAAGCCGGCGAAAAGTAAATATAAATCGCCGAAGTGAAATCGTGGGCATGAAAATACCGCCAGCGTTTTGTGCTGGCGGTTCATCCCCTATGGGAGCAATTGGTTATGTAGCCTCAGGATTAGAGGCGGTTAATCAAATGAATATAAGCCGGATTGAGCCGGCCATCTTCATTGTATTGACGCATCATATCGGATGCTCGGTCTTTTAATTCGGGTTTAGATGCGGATTTGCTTACTCCTAATGTTTCAAACCATTCGGGTTCGGATACCGGTATGTCGGGTTCTACCGTATGTAATACCTTTATTCCCCACTTGTTTATATTGGTTTTCATTTAGCTGAATTTTTATTATTGGAGTCCGAGTTAATATATTGTCTTCGAGCGAGCGGGATTGCCTGCTTTCTTCTCTATTCGTTTGAGTATATCCTCTGCTTCATCAAAGTCAATATGAGGTATAGGTCTAAGCTGCGCCTCATTTGCGCTTTCCAATATACGAATAGCATCCCTATACTCGTCCAGCTCTTTTGCTGCGGCGTACTTTGGCTTTCCGTCCTTCATCCTTTTTATCTTTCGCATTAGGACTACTTCTGCTTCTTTTAACTTTTGTATTGCTACTTCCATACGTTTTATTTACTTTTTCTTTTATATCGTGCCAACATGCAGGCGCGTATTTCGTTTCATTTTGCAGTGCTTCTATTTCATACGGATTAGTACGATAGTCGGTATATTTAGCATAGCGGGTAAGTATGGGCTGTAACTGATGTGTCCACTCATGGATACACGTACGAATAAGGTCGCATATTGTATCGCAATTGTCCCAATATACTAGTATTTCATTATCTACTGCATCGTATTCACCCTTTGTATGTTTAGTCCATTCATCGCTGTTGCGAATGGACCATATTGGACGGTATTGCTTTCTTTTGTTGATACCAATGTGTCGGCGACACCATCGTAGGGCCATATTACATATTCTTACCGATTCCTTTCTACCTATCTTACTAGTCCGGCTATTTAAATATATTTTAGCCATAAGATAATAAAAAAAAAATGGCGACCGAGCATATAGCCCGGCCGCCGGATTGTTGGCCGTTATGGCCGATAGGTTACTGCGCTACAGAATCAGCTACAGCTTGAACAGTATCAACTACCACAGTACTATCAACTACTTGAGTCGAATCGGTAGGGGTTGCAGTTCCGTTACCAGTTCCGCAGGATACAAACATAACCATTGTCATTGCCACGAAGGCGAGTGCTACTCTTTTCATTTTGTTTTGTTTTTTTGTTTAATGAATGTTTATAAATATACAAAGATTATTCGGAATTTCCAAATTAATTTTCTGCCCTATTATAGAACAGCCGTGGCTCATCGGGCGTCAGGGCCATTGCTTTGTTTCGTTGCATTTTATCAAGGAATGCCACTGCTTCATCAAGCTCCATATCTACTGTCACCGGCTGATTTGTATCTACTGCGGCGATTGTACAACGTCCTTTTGAGTCTTGCTTAATATAAAATAGTGTCTCCATGCTTTACTTTGTTTTATCTTTTACAAATGCATTAAGCCAGTCCTCAACTTTAGAAACTACGTTACTAACCGCGTCGGATGCATCCCATTCAATAGAATCAACCACAACATGATTATCATAGTCCATACTCAAAGAAACATGTGCTTCTTGGGCGAGCTCTATGGCACTCAATTCATCCGATAGACATTCGTCAATCTTATCCAATAGCTTACCGCACTTAATTTGTATAAGCGTATCGTCATCTATTTCGGTCTCGTCTTCTTCCGGTCGTGTATCGCCGGCTTCAATCCCATTCAGCAGGTTCACTACGTCCTCACGCGTCAGGATTGAGGACGGTCCGGATTCTACTAATTCAATTGCTTCTTGCTTTGTCATTTTTGATTTGTTTTGTTTATTATTAGATAGATTGTCAATTGCTTATTTTAATTTAGTCGGGTCCGATGTCTGCGATAGATTACCCCACCACTCGTGTCCTTCCGGTGTGTTGCTCCATGTGAACGAGCACGATAGAAATTCACGAAATGAGATGAAGTCACGCGTTAGGTATTCCGAAATACCATACGGATCTTGTCTACGCGGGATGGGCGGTGCGGTTTCAACCAATCGTTTCAGAAAAAGTACCTGATATTTATATGGCATGGTATTCAACCATTCTAGTCCAGTCATATGTTTTTTTTTAATCTAGTGAACTTTCCGCCATTTGATTCCAATAATGGTGTCCTTCCGGTGTGGAATCCCAATGAAACGAACGGACTATAAAATAATAAAGGCTGTTGTGCTCCTTATTCAGATAGTCAACAATCGGCCATATTTCATCTGCATACTTAGCACGGTCATCACCTTCGGCCGCTCTCGTTTCACTCAATCGTTTCAGAAAAAGTACCTGATGTCGGTATGGCATTTCGGCCAGCCATTCTATTCCTTTCTTCATATTTAGTTCCGTTTATATTATCTACTTGCAATGCCACTCCAATAATCCTGCCCTTCGGGTGTAGAACTCCATACGAACCCATGCTCTATAAATTGGGAAAACGAAGAAAACTGATCATTCAGATATTCGGCAATAGTTAGATTTTTCCTACTCGAAAGTAGGTTTCGACCGAAGTTTACCCGGTTTTTACAGAAAAGTATTTGCTCCTCTTTTGATAGCTGCGCCAGCCATTCTATTCCAATTTTACTTTGCTTCATTTTATATTTTATTTTAATTTTTCATCGTCTGCAATACGCTCCCAATAATCATGCCCTTCGGGGGTCTCGTCCCAAATGAATGCTTTGTCAATAAATGAATGGAAGCTACCGAACTCTTTGATAAGATACTCCGCAATTGTTAAACCGGCGGTGAAGCTTCGTTTGCTGTGGTTCACCCGGTTTTTACAAAAGAGGACTTGCTGCGTTTTATCTAACTTGCGCAGCCATTCTATTCCTTGCTTTTTCATTTTTTATTTGGATTTGATTAGTTAATATCCCTCTTGAATAACGCAAACCCAGCTCCACTTGAGCCAACCAAACGTTAGCGTTACGGCTTTAGTGTAAACGCCCGTCTCAAGGAACTCGTCGGCTCGATACAACAGTTGAATGTACGGAAGTATGTGCCACGTGTTCCCGGCAAATACCGGCCGGCGAGTGCGGTAAAAACTTGTTATTATTTTCATATGTGTGAGTATTCGTTTTTTATTTTACTCCAATAATCGTGTCCTTCCGATGAATTGGCCCATACGAATACGGAGTTCATAAAGTCACCAAAGCCGTCCCATTCATCTTGCAAAAGATCTGCAATCGTTGGGGAGCCATTGGATGCGGCGATGCCTTTCAATATCTGCACCTGTATCTTATAGGGTAGTTTGCTTAAATAATATAGTCCGGTTTTCACTTTGTTTTATTTAACGTATTCGTCAATCCTTTCCACACGTCGGTCAATCACGTCGAATACTTCATGAATGTAAACGTCGGTGAATGTATCCAACACGCGACCTTTGTTGCTTATGATATGTACCTTAAAAGTATCGTCCCACGCCAGCGTAATAAGGACATACCCTTTGTGGTGATGTCCATTTACCCAGAAATGCAGTCCTTTACCGTTTACGTTAGTGTACCGACTTGCTCCCCACGACCAAAACCTCGGGCCGTGAGCATGGAAAAAGTCAAGCAATTCCATAGGGTTAAAGTTGCGCTGCACCAGCTTTTGGCATACATTGGTTTGTGTCTTTGTCATATTTTTATTTTTGTAGTCGGAGTTGGAATCGAACCCACATTTACCAATATCGTCCGGCCAATGCCACACCAACATATCCACGCAGCGTGGCGGGCCGTACTATCCGACTAATCCAGCATCCCCATTGGGCGATACCCCATTGGGCGATGCATCCGGTTTTAATTCAACAGAGAAGCGATGGCTTTCACTTTATCGAGCTTGCTCATTGAGCTGTTCTCGATTGTGGAAAGAGCCTGCCATACTTTGAACTCGTTGGGGTCATATTCAGTTGCACCAACGTCATCCATCCAAGCGATAATGGATTTGGCTTCATCAATTTTAGCTTGGTATTCAGCAATATCTTCCAACAGATTATCTTTGCTTGCTACCCAATGCTCTACATTGGAAAACTTAATCCATGAGCCTTCACAAGCGGATCCATCTGCTGGTTCAGCTTTTAGGGTATTATCTGAATTATCCACACGTGTGAGACGATATGTTACACCTTTGACATAACCCGACTCCGTTACCGTGGCCCGGACAATCTGTCCTACTTTGAACTTGTTACACTTCTCCATTTTTGTATATGCTTTTATTTGTTTTTAATTAGTTTGCTCTTCATTTACTTCAAAAGTGCGGCGATAACCTTCACCTTCTCGAGCTTACTCATACCGGCGTCCTCAATAGTGGAAAGAGCCTGCCAGACCCTATACTGGTTTTCATCGAAGTTATCAGCCCCGGTGTCCGCCATCCATTTCATTTTGGCTTCCAGCTCTGCTAATTCACTTTCGAGTTTTTGGATTTTGGATTGAACACTATCGGCTTTTTCTTTTAGATAATCCAGACCCATAAATGCCAGTCTACAATCGGAATACCGTAGGTGATTACCTATCCAGTCGCTTCCGTCGGTGCTTATAGCTTTGAAAGAGTCACCACCAGAAGTATCCAATTGAATCACACGATAGACCTGACCACATGAGTAGTTATGCGAATTGCTGTTTTTAAAAGGGATAATCAGATCTCCTACTTTGAATTTCTTGCACTTTGCCATTTTGTATTTGTTTTTATTTGTTTACGTTTGTTTATTAACTTACTGCTTATTCACTGTCCGAGTACATTACCTTTGCCTCCTTTCGGTCTGACTTCGGGCCCGAACCAACGTCGGCCAGTTCAGCGGAGGCGGCGATGTCGGCAGTTCCCCGTACTACGTCACGCATACCAACGGGAGCGTGTCCTTTGCCGGCGAGTGCTTTGAACTCGGCTTCAAGCTTCTCCATCTTTTGAACAAATTGCCGAGCCGTTTCCTCCGTTATGAATACACGCGGCTTATCCATTTTAGCGGACGTTACTTCGTACAGTTCATAGTCGTCCTTTCCGCCAAGTTCCGCCGGCAGGTTGAGTTCACGGATTACCTTCGTTATTTTATACCCACGTGCGAGTCGGGGCTTAGTAGCTGCCGCTTTCTTCGGAGCGGACTTCTTAACGGCCTTCTTAGTAGCGGCCTTCGTTTTTGTTTTTTTCACTTTAGCCATTTGATTAGTTTTAATCTTTATGCACCTGCTTTAATTTCACTTCGCTGTATATAGTCTATCTGGCCGCTCTCATACCTTTCATCGGCCCAGTCCGAACGGTCTGCCCACATTTGTTCGTTGTAGGACATACCGGAATCCTCATAATCATCGTAGTAGTCATCTTCGTAGTCTCTCGGATCCATTTTATTTGTTTTCGTTATAGTCAACAGCCATTCCGCCGAGTATAATTGCTGGGATTACAATAACCCACCATTTCCAATTCGTCACAGGTATATCCGCAATAGCCATTGCTATACCCAGCCATAGGCACCACCCATACTTTTTAATCCACTCTATCATTTTATTTGTTTTTTATTTCGTTATCAATTTCTTCAAACGTCTTGTCCGCCGGTACGGGGAAGAAGTGGGCAAGTAGAATGAACAGCCCCATCAGTCCGATTACAAGGAGTTCGCCGGCAACTTCACTAAGGATTTCACTTATCATTTTCTATTGATTTTGTTAGAGATAGCAATCAGGAGGATTACGATTAGAAACAGGAGAAAGTTAGTCATATAGATTTATATTTGTTTTTTATTAATCGTCCCAGCCGCTGTATTTGATATGGGGAACTTCGGTGCCTTTCACTCGGCGAATCTTACGGTTACGCATCTTTTTCGACCATTTACCGCTACGCTTACGGTTACCATGCTTACAGATCTGCTCAGCCTTAAATGCCATATAGGTATGTTTTATTTATTTCTACAAACGGGTCCGAACCCAATTTCGATTGATTCACTATCGGTTAGTGTTTTACCACATCGTAAACAACAGCCGTTATGAAATATATCCACACTGGCATCCAGCTTACCAAACTGCCCGGCTTCAACCATACGGAGTAACCAAGCTGCAGCATCGCCGGCCGGGGTTTTCACTTCTTTCAATTGGCCTGTGGCCTTATCACGGCGGACTAACTTACCTTTACGATAGTAGCCCGTATAATGAAAGTCCAGATACCTACGCTCCGTCTTAACGTGCATAAAGCTCATATCCTTAAACGGAGTCTGAGAAACTTTAAACGTATAGTCCTTGCCCGTTGCCTTTGAACGAACGGTGAAAGGTGCACCATTTACTTTCTTACCATCCCGGCAAAGCATGTGAGCCAGATTAGAAGCGGATATCTTATGATTCATACTATATTAAATTAAAAATAACCGACTTACCGAATACGAGTTATTTACGCTTCACTCGCACTCCCATTTTCCATTGGAGAATATTCGTAACAGTACTCCACCTTATTGCCTACATACTTGTTCGGCACCTCAGTCGGTTATTTTATATTTTTATTACTGGGTTCCTGTTAATTCAGACGATCTCTTAGTTTTTTTACTTTTTTATCAATCTTATATGCTGTAAAAGTCAAGCAAAAAACTAATATAATTCCAATTCCAATTACTAATGTAGTCATGTTATTTATTTTATTGACTATTTTGATATTCGTATGCATCGGAATTGCCTACGTTGTTAGGACAAAGAGAATGATGTTGTCCGTTTTCGGACTTACACACGTCACACTTTTCTTTCATGTTTTATGTTTTAGTAGTCAGGACAGGATTCGAACCTGTAGTGTGGTTTGAGAACATTGGAGGGGTCTTCCCACATTGTAACGGATACCATTCCGCCACCTGACTGTTCGACTAGTGAAATAGTCTTTTAATTAAACGCAGTATAGAACCTCCTATAGTCTTATATCTTGGGAATCCTTCTACTTGCCATCTCATTTTATAGTTCATACTCTTTATTTTAGCAGTCAGTACGGGAGTCGAACCCGCATCCCCCATACGGATATGGGACGTTACCTTCTCAGCGATATTCATTTTCGCTTACGCCAACTGACTAAACCACCCGATTAGTTATCGGAGAAATCAACACCACCGAGGATGTTATCCCCGTCATTCATACGAGCGACCTTCTCTTTGGCGGCCCGGCGCATCTGACCGATAGTTTCCCGCAGGTCTTCGACGTCCGTCATACCGCCGGCGCGTTCCCAGCCCTCGTCAACCTTCATTTGAAGGAACTGGCGAAGCGCTTTGTTATGGGGTTCGTCACCGAGCTCCTCAATGAAGTCCTCAAGCGATGCAACCGTTGCCATACGCAGTGCGAGCGACTCCGAGCTATCCGGCGAGTCGGCCGTAATAACGTTAGCCAATATGATGGCCATTTTCACTCGCTGGGTATCCATTTCCTTAATCAATCCCAGAATTCCGCCAATGTTTTCGATGTTCATAATTAACCGTTTAATTTAGGTTTAAGTGTATTTATCAATTCAGTTTCAATGCGGTGTGCTTCGGCCTTACCACGAACGACCTGTAATACAGTCACTTCGTATATGGCGGACTCCTCACCATCCCAACGTCTCATATCGCGATACAATGGCCAATCTTTTTCCCGTTCGATGCGGGCCCTGCTCACGTGCTTGTGGAAACGATTGATAGCTGACCATTTGAATGCCCTACCTTTAGCGACCGTAATACCAATGTATTGTTTGTTGTTGACGGTATTGGTGATAAGGTATATCACGTGGTTTCTATCACTTCGTTTCTTTCTCATATTCATATATTATCGTGCGTAGAATGCTACCCATTGTGCTTTCCGCCAGGGTATTTCGTTTTGAGTACCGGCGGCCCATTTATTACCGAGGGCTTTTTTTCGGTCCTCATGCCGGCCACGGATGCGGATAGACCTTATACCATGTATCTCTTTCAGATGTTCACGGAAATCATTGATACCATTTGCATCATACATCGGAAGGGCCCCCAGAAACTTAGTGGAGCGTTTGACGATTTTTCTTGGAACGTTCATACTTACTTTTTATTACTTAAAAAAATTAGGGGACATAACACGCGTAAACATTTCAGCCCGTTGGAGCTCTTTGAGTATCCCACGGGGGAGCTTCTTACGTTTCCATTTCCAATTGAATCGGAAACGTTCGGCCATCCGTTGGGCCTGTTGGGGATTCCACTCGTCCACCTGATGCCATATGGCCATAAGTTCGGTGTGCATTTGTTGGTAGGTATTCATACTTACTTTGTTAGGTTAATCATTTAGCGGCGATGGCCTTAGCAGCCGTGCGGAGCATCTTATTCATCTTCGTTTGGGCGGCCACATACGTTTTGGCATCCTTCATACTGACGAAACGCTTAACGACACCTTTGGCGGCTTTCACTTCGTACACCCAATAGCGGTCGGGCACGAAACCGTTATCGGCCAGAGAGAGGGTGCGGACTACCTTTTTGATACTTACTTTCTTACTCATAATGCGGAATTGATTAGATGAATTGTGTTAGAGAGTGTTTCGATAGGCTTCGATTAAATCACCCGAATACCATGTAGATACCAACATGTCATCGCCGTTATCAACCAAAGAATATTTCTTTTTGTTATCCTTAGCGAATTGGATGAAGTCCTCTTTTTTGAACCGTTGGGCATCCTCACGCAGGTCGGAAAGTTCGGAGTAACGTTCGGCTATTTCTTTTATTGAATGTTGCATATCTGAATGATTAGATGAATAGGGTTGAAAAGGAAAAATCGCTAATCAAATGTTAGCGATTATCCAATCGGCCTGCTCGCGCTTCCGAATGTTCCAGCGTTCTTTGAGAGCCTTACGGATCTCCGTATGGAACTTTTTAGGAATGACACCCATAACGACCGGAAACTCACGGAGGAAGTCACGCATCCCCAGCTCTTCCTCACGGAAGATATCGAAAAACTGGCGAGCCTTTACAATCTCGCTCTTGCTCCGGCACTCAATAACGGATACTTTACCGTCGTAGTGCTTAAAGGTCACCGTAGCGAGCACCTTACCAGCTTTACGCTGGGGGAGCTTCGAGCCGGCGAACTGCTTGAACGGGTTTTCGATAGCCCGGCCAAGAGCAGAGGGCGAAGAGGTCGAGAGGCGGAAATCCTGAAATTGAAGCGTACCTTTCATATTAGAGTTTTTTATCATATCCTCCACTCATTTGGGGGACACCCCCAAAGTTAAGGATAATTTCCCACACTACAATGCCCTTTTTGATAAATCTTTTCTAATTTTTTCCCCATTCTGTTAGAAAATATCTAATGGGCATTGAGGATCAACGGGTTATGCTTCTCTGAATATCAATGAATTATGGGCGTTTTCTTAACCATCTAATCCTCAATAGATTATACGTCCGATGTTTTCTTTACTTATAACGGCCAGATTATCAACGTTTTAGGTGTTTCGTTAGATATTTTCTAATTCAAGACGATGTCGCATTAAATAATTTCTAATACAATGGGGATTATATTAGATATTTTCTAAAACACTACCGAATACCATACACAGCCATATTGGCTTATATTCATTTTGCTCAATCGGCTTATATTTACTTTTTACTACGTTAACCGTTACGGCTTATATTTATTTTATTTCACTACAACCGGCGTACGCTTATATTCATTTCTTATACTTATTTTTTTTCTTAGCGATGGATGCTTGGGTGGGATTTTAGCGGTTTAGCCTATACCCTTTGACGGTGTTTTTGTTTTATCTACGATTATCGGGTATCACATTCGTTTTGATAGACCGGTTTCGTTTTAACAGGGTGGTGTATTATGCCCACCCATCCAATATGGCTTGAATGATGTGGGGATAGATGTTGGATGGATGAAGTTGGACACGAACCTCCCCTCCGGAGGCGTGTCGGACGGACATAGTATAGCGACCGTTCGGGTTGGGGGTCCGGTTCAGGCATACCGTCAGCCACTGTCCCAGCCGTGGATGATATACCCCTTTCCATTCGTAATGGTGTGGAGTTACTGCGGGAGGGTTTCGTGGCGGAGCGTTCCAGAGTATTAACCGGTGGGGGTTATGTATAGTTAATGCCATAGGTTAGTTCTTTTGGTCTTTTCTCTCCTTTCTCTTTATTATATTAGGTTATATTGCATTACTACTATTACTAGTATGCTTAGCTGAATTAGGATTAGTGGAGTCCGGCTTTGTTTTAAGTCTTATACGGGTAGAAATGTTAGGTCAGATGTTCCAATGTGCGGCCGGAAGTTGAACGATGGTACGATAGTGGTGTCCGTAGTCATTTTGTTTAAGACTACTGCTATTACCTTTGGGGTCTTCATGAGACCTATTGGCATAAACCAATCACGTGTACTTAAAGGCCCTCCGGTCGATCCGGTAGTTGGATCATATTCGTATTTGCTTAATGCAATTAGACAACTGTCCGTTTTATCAAATGGGTCAAAAAAGATTTCTCTGCCTATTGTAAGCTGCCACTTTTGAGAGACGTCATCTATCCAACATAGGGTATATTCAGTTCGGTGTACAGCAATAACACATTTATTTTCAATGCCTAGTAGTCCCATTTCGGTGCATAGCTTATGTAAGTCGTTTATCTTA
>JBBAKL010000041.1:0-26540 GCA_040403535.1 Bacteroidia bacterium | reverse complement strand
GGTTGATTTTTTGAAAAATTTCATTTGCTATGGTTTATAATGCGGCTAAATTAAATAAAAAAAGGAAAAGATCATCTTAACACGCGCAAAATGGAGTATAAATACTCATTAGAGAGTACAATAATTGATTAATGTATTAACCAAGTACCTGTTTTAAGTCATTTAACAAATCTTCCACATCTTCCACACCAACGCTTAAACGCAGCAGATTGTCTACAACGCCTGCTTTTTCGCGCTCTGCTTTTGGGATAGAAGCGTGCGTCATAGTAGCCGGATGATTAACCAGTGATTCAACACCACCAAGTGATTCAGCCAATGAGAATACTTTAAAAGATGAAGCTAACTTAAATGTATTTTCAATGCTCTTATCTTTTAAAACGATCGAAATCATACCGCCAAAATCACGCATTTGTTTTTTAGCGATCTCATGATTTGGATGCTCTGGGAATCCCGGCCAATATACTTTCTCAATTTTAGGATGATTCTTTAAGTATTCAGCAATCTTACGGCCGTTAAAACAATGGCGTTCCATTCGTAAATGCAGGGTTTTAATTCCACGCATAACAAGGAAACAGTCCATAGGTCCCGGATTTGCACCACAACTGTTTAATATAAAATACAATTGTTCGTGTAATTTATCATCGTTAGTTATTAAAGCTCCCATCACCACGTCACTATGTCCGCCTAAATATTTGGTTACCGAATGCATAACAATGTCAGCACCTAAAGCCAATGGATTTTGTAAATATGGGGAGGCAAAGGTGTTATCAACCACCAGGGTTAAATTATTTTCTTTCGCAATTTTAGAGCAAGCTTCAATATCAATAATCTGCATGGTTGGGTTGGTTGGAGTTTCCGCCCAAATCATTTTTGTATTGGCAGTGATGTATTTCTTGATGTTATTGGCATCCGTTAAATTGATAAAATGGAATTTTATGCCATACGGTTCGAATATTTTGGTAAACAAACGATACGATCCGCCATATAAATCATCGCCGGTAATTACTTCGTCACCCGGACGTAATAATTTCATTACCGCATCGGTAGCGCCCATTCCGCTGCTAAAGGTTACACAATGCTTACCATTTTCAAGGGCTGCAATGTTCTTTTGTAAAGCCTCACGGGTAGGGTTTTTGCCACGGGCATAACCAAAACCTTTGTTTTTTCCAGGAGATTCCTGCACGTAAGTACTGGTTTGGAAAATAGGCGTCATAATAGCGCCTGTGCTTGGATCGGGATCGGCACCGGCATGAATAGCCTTGGTGCCAAATTTATATTTTGAATAGTCTGACATACAATTTAATTTGTGACGAATTTAGGAAGAAAGTACTAATAAAATAGGCCTTTTATTTCAACAAATTATTTGGTAACTTTAAAGGATTGAACAAATATCTGTACATACTCGTTTTATTAGTAGTGATGCTTTCCTGTAACAAGAAAACCATACCTGCTGATACCTTAGATTTAGGCAAAGATTATTATCCTTCCAAATTAGGTAAATACATAGTTTACGATGTTGACAGCATTGTTTACGATGAGTTTACTTTTGATACAACCTATTACAAATACCGAATAAAAGAAAAACTGGAAGAAGAATTTACCGATAATGAAAATAAACCGGCCTTAAAACTGGTGCGCTACATGAAACGTTTTAATCCTGTTAAATCATACGATTCTATAGCTTGGACCATTAAAGATATATGGCAGGTTAATGTTAATAACACCAATGTTGAAGTGGTAGAAGAGAATGTGCGTTTTACTAAATTAATTTTCCCTGTAAAAAAAGGGGCCATTTGGGATGGTAATGTAAGAAATACGCTAGGGGAGTGGGAATACAGCTACGATTATATTAACAACAACGAAACCATTAACGGTGTTAGTTGTGCTAATACATTAATGGTGTCTCAAAAAGATTTCAGAACATTAATTTCATGGCAGAATTATGCTGAAAAATACGCAAAAGGAATTGGTTTAGTTTACAGAGAAATAATTGATATTAAACATCCGGTAACTTCAACTGTTACTCCTATTGAAAACATCCCCAATAAACAAGGAATCATTTACAAACAAAAAATTGTGACTTACGGTTATGAATAAAAAATTAGTATTGGCATTAACATTTGTATTAAGCTTATTAGGTGCCGATGAATTATCGGCCCAGAAGTATTGGGTGAAATTTAAAAACAAAGGAGGAACTCCATATACATTATCCAATCCTTCCGCATATTTATCAGCAAAGGCAATTGCAAGAAGAACCCAACAAGGTATTGCTATTGATAGTACCGATTTACCTGTAACACCATCTTACGTAACCCAAGTGGACAATGTGAGCGGAGTTACAGTGTTGTACCGCTCCAAATGGTTAAATGGAATTGTTGTTAAAGTAACAAATACAGTTGCTTTAACATCTATCAGCGCATTACCATTTGTTCAATCAACCGGTGCTGTAAACAAATACCGATTAACCTTTCCGGCAATTGATAAAAATAATATCAGCTCAAATTCATCTAGTCAAAAAGTTCAGAATCCTAACGCGTATAATTACGGTAACTCTTTAAATCAGGCACAAATGATTGGTGCGGATTGTATGCATAATGCAGGTTTCAGAGGGCAGGGTATAACCATTGCAGTGATGGATGCCGGTTTCCGTGATGTGAATCTTGATAATATTTATGATAGTTTATTTATACAAGGTCGTTTAAAAGGCACACGCGATTTTGTTACCGGAGATACCATGGTGTTTGAAGATCATACACACGGTGCACAGGTATTATCTACCATGGCTGGCATTACTCCGGGAACCATTATCGGTACAGCCCCAAAAGCGAATTATTGGTTATTAAGAACTGAAGATGTAGCTACAGAAACCATCAGCGAAGAATACAACTGGATACGAGGAGCAGAATTTGCCGATAGTTTAGGTGCTGATATTTGCACTACCTCATTAGGCTATACAACTTTTGATGGCGGTTCGAATGATCATACCTATTCTCAGTTAAACGGGAAAACAGCACCAATGAGTATTGCCGCAACCATGGCAACTCGTAAAGGAATGATTGTTTTAAATGCAGCGGGTAACGAGGGTGGAGGAAGCTGGAATTTCATTTCAGTTCCATCGGATGCCGATAGTATTATTTCGGTTGGTGCAGTAGATCCTGCAAAAAACAAAGCAGGATTCAGTTCATTTGGGCCAACTGCCGACGGAAGAATTAAACCTGATTTATGTGCTCAGGGCGGACCGGCATGGGTTTGTTATGGTGGTTGTTATAACGGAAGTGGTACTTCATTCGCAACTCCTGTACTTGCCGGTGCGGTTGCGTGTTTGTTACAATGCAAACCATTTGCCAAGCCTCAACAAATTATAGCTGCCATGAAAGCAACAGCTACAAACAGCGCTATTCCTAATAACAGCATCGGATGGGGCGTGCCTAATATGTGTTTAGCACGATTATCATCATTATTGTCGGTAAATGATATTTCATCTGAATTAAATTCGGGGATGCAGGTATATCCAAATCCGTTTAATTCGAATATTACCATTCAATTCAACAACCAAGATATAAGTAACACGATGGTTACCATCACTGATGTTATTGGTAAAGTAATAGTGAGTAAAAATTATCAGGTTACGAATTCAATGATAACGATAACAGAATTAGAGAATCTTAAACAGGGCGTTTATTTTGTTACTGTTACTTCGGGTAATTTAAGTTCTGTTAAAAAAATAGTGAAGCAATAATTTATGTCCGTCGCCAAAAGCTCTCCTTATTTAAGTAAAATCATTATTGTAGCCGCTTTAGGTTATTTTGTTGACATATATGATTTGGTTTTATTTGGCATGGAGCGTGTATCCAGTTTAACTGATATATTATCTAAAACAATTTCTGATGAAGCTGAATTAAAACGTCAGGTGAAAGAAGTTGGTATCTCCTTATTAAACTGGCAAATGTTCGGAATGTTGGTAGGAGGTGTTTTTTGGGGAATACTTGGTGATAAAAAAGGACGATTAAGTGTATTGTTCGGCTCCATCTTTTTATATTCAATTGCCAATATAGCTAACGCTATGGTGCAAGACACAACCACGTATGCTTTATTGCGTTTTATTTCAGGATTTGGTTTAGCCGGAGAATTAGGAGCTGGTATTACTCTTGTAAGTGAGAGTATGGACAAAGATAAAAGAGGTTGGGGTGCAACCATAGTAGCATCTGTTGGATTATTTGGTGCAGTGGTAGCAGGTACTGTTGGAATATCAATTGGAAACTGGCGCATATCGTATATTATTGGCGGTGTAATGGGACTTGCTTTATTAGTTATGCGTATAGGTGTACTGGAATCTACCATGTTTAAGGAATTAAAAGAATCAAATGTGGAGAAAGGAAATTTCCTTTCCTTATTTAAAACATCCGAACGTTTTATAAAATTCATTACGATCATACTTGTGGCATTACCCGTTTGGTATGTGATGGGAATTTTAATTACGTTTTGTCCTGAATTAATGAAAAGTTTGGGAATGGAAACACCGCCGGATAATGCGCGATTGGCTATGACCTTAGCGTATGTTGGGATTACGATAGGCGATATTGTCAGCGGAATTGTGAGTCAAAAATTAAAGAGCAGAAAAAAGAGTTTGGTTTTGTTTTTGATGTTAGCTATATTATTTGTGGTCGGATATTTTACGATCGCGAAAAATTCGGTATTCATGTTTTATACAGTTGTGGTATTAATAGGGTTTGCAACCGGCTATTGGGCTGTGTTTATTTCAACGGCTTCTGAATTATTCGGAACCAATTTAAGAGCTACGGTAACAACCAGTGTTCCTAATTTTGTAAGAGGCGGCACCATTTTAATAACCACTTTATTCCAATATTTCGGTCAGATTGAAAGCATTGGAAACATTTACTCTGCTATTATTGTGGGTGTTTTGGTTTTCGGACTGGGATTTTGGGCCTGGTACCGATTGGAAGAAACATTTCACAAAGACCTTAATTATACGGAATAATGGGCAAGACAACCGTTGTTATAGGCGCATCTCCTAATTTTGAGCGTTACAGTTATAAGGCAACCGTTAGTTTACAAAATCACGGTCATAAAGTTTATCCTGTTGGTTTACGTGCAGGAAAAATTAATCAAACCGACATCATTACTAACAAACCGGAAATTGAAGGTGTGGATACTGTTACTTTATATGTAGGTCCTCAAAATCAATTGGCATGGCAGGATTATATTTTCAGTCTGAATCCAAAGCGAATCATTTTTAATCCCGGCACTGAAAATCCGGAATTAGAAAAAGCAGGAAATTCAAAAGGGATTGAATGTGTAGAAGCCTGTACTTTAGTCATGTTATCCGTAGGTAATTATTAATGCAATTTAAATTTAAACCATACCAGCAATTAACAGTAGATGAATTATACGATTCTTTACAATTGCGTAGTGCTATTTTTGTTGTAGAACAAAAATGCATTTACCAGGATATGGATGATAAAGACCGAAAAGCCTGGCATTTGTTAGGTTATGAAAAGGGTAAACTCGTTGCATACGCACGCATACTTGAACCCGGAATTTCATATAAACAAGCTTCTATAGGAAGAGTTGTGGTGGATTCTAATCAAAGGGGAAAAAGTTTCGGAAAAGAGCTGATGAATGAAGCAATTAAACGAACGTCAGATCTTTTTAAAACAAATGAAATTGTTATTTCAGCCCAATATTATCTTCATAAATTCTATACAGAATTAGGTTTTATTGCTGAAGGAGAAATTTATCCTGAAGATGATATTCCGCATGTTAAGATGCGGTACAAGAAATAATTTATATTATTGTGGACTTAACGTTAAATTAAATCTTTTTGGATCATCAACTATGTCAGTTGCTAGTCTTATTGAATCTTGAGGGGTTGGCGTATTTCTAGAATCAGAAATCTTTAACTCGTTGTTTTGTGAATCAAAAGTAATACCTGATCTTTTAATAACAGGGTCATTTTCCGGGGAAGCTAGTAATAATTCAGTTGAGTAATTATTATTTAAATTCAAAACTGATTTTTGATCGTTCCTGTTTATTTGTTGACAATATAAATTAGCACCAATTAAACAGAATATTAATATTAAAAAATTCTTCATAAGGCTTATTTGTAATTAACTACAACTTTTAATTGAGCGCAGTTTACCTGTGAAGCGCAATTGCCACCAACGGTAATGGCCCATGATCCGGAAAATCGGTTACCTCTTAGATCATAAGTATAGGTACCTGATGGTAAATTAACATCACGGCACATAATAGAAGTTGTTTTCATATCAGCTCCACCTGTATTGTTTGCCAAACGTATTCTGCTCCAGGCCGCACCACCTAAAAAAGAAGCCCCATTTTTATATACAATCAAATCTGCCAATGCAACGTCAGAACTAATTGACCCGCTTGAAAAGGCCATTCCGCTTACTGCGAAAAGGTCAACATCGGCTGTCAGTCCCGGCGGAACTGTAATCGTTATTGCAGTACCTGGAATTAAAGTTACAGCGCCGTTAGTGATAACAGTAACTGTATTTGTTGAGGCTGAATGAAAAGTAGCAGTTTTACTAAATGGCAACCAATAAGGAGAGATAGCTGTTCCGGCATTATAGTGATAACCAGCTCTAAGTCCTCCTAGTGTACTTGTATTGTAAACAAAAAGGCTTGTGGCCGGATTAGGAATTGATGTTGCATCGGTTGGCCC
The DNA here is from genome assembly GCA_040403535.1 of Bacteroidia bacterium. Lineage (GTDB taxonomy): Bacteria > Bacteroidota > Bacteroidia > B-17B0 > Aurantibacillaceae > JAHEYG01. The sequence goes on along the minus strand of JBBAKL010000041.1, from coordinate 19,837 downwards.
GGTTAAAGCAATACGGGGTACTAGCACACCTTTATTGGAAGAGACAATATCCAGCATAGCTGAAATATCAGGATTAGCTCCTGTGGCATTAATTCCGATATTTTGTGAGAACATACTGTTAAAGCTTCCTATAATAATTAAAATAATATATAGTCTTGTTTTCATAGCTGAAGTATTGAGGGTTAATAATCTGTTATCAGGATTTTTTGTGACGCCAGTTTTTCGTTATTTCTTACAATGGTAACATAATAGGCACCAGAAGTAAGTTGATTTAGGGAGAAATGAAAATTATTGAATCCGGTTTTGGTAGCAATTTCATTCTGATAAACCAACTGACCACTTGAATTATAAATTTTTAATTCATCATTTGAATCTATTGTTGAACCGGCATATATAAACAAGTCGCGAGACAGGTTGTTAGTAATGGTTATGCTATTCTCATCTTTGTCGCAATTTTTATTGGAAATAATTTTAATTTCTTTCGTGGTATTATCGAAATCTGTTTGTGTAAGCCTATAATAATTTACCCTGTTGTTTTTTGAATTAAAATCGGTGTATGTATAACATTTTTTTTGTTGGCTATTACCGGCTCCATTAATAATGGAAATAGGTTCAAATGTATAGCCATCAGATGATGAATAAATAGTAAAATAGTGGTTGTTTTTTTCGGAGGCTGTGCACCAATTTAAAACCGTGTTGCCTTTATTACAATTTGCGTCAAAGGAAAGCAATTCAATCGGTAATATTTTATTAAGGTCATTTAAGGTCCATGAGCGATAAAAATCAGTTGGATTAACGTTCACACTTATCACAGTATTGTTAGCCGTGTTAATAGTACCTGCAGGCAGGAAACCGAAGAAACCTTCCCAATCGTTAATGGTATTGTTAAACCGTTGTGCTCTTAAATTTCCTTCAGTGATAGTATTACCGGCGTTAGGAGACAATTCGGCGTCTATATATGTGAAGTCTAAACGAACACTAGGTTTAGTTGTATAATTATTTGCATCAATAATCCAAAAGCGATCGATAGTCATACTGGAATTATTAGTGGTGCTTGCAATACTTCCCATATTCGTTACGTCACTTGGCATATAAAGAAGATTATCAAAGCCGGTAGAGCGTGATGGTGCTACTTTACCTGAAAAGCGAATATTGCCGTTACCGATTCCTGCGGAAGTTGGGGTAAGTGTTAAGGTAATTTGCTCCAGAAAATTAGACATATAAGGTACAATGATAGAGTTGGTAGTTGTACCAAGGTTATACTGTAAACGATTGTATTCGTCCTCCATAATAATTCCATCGGAAGAACCGCTAATTTTGATGGGTGTTAAAGGGGGATTATTCAGGACACAAAAAATATTGTTGCTTACAGTGCCACCACTTATTTTAATTTTGGCTCCACCATTTAATACTAATTGTGAGAGTAATTGTAATGGCAAAAATATAATAATTATTGAAATTTTCGCAAAACCCATTACCTGAAGTTAAATATATTGACCAACCCCAAATCATTAATTCGGAATAAGTAGGTTTTTTTTCGATAAAGGGATAATAAATAGAGGAGAACGATAAATTCTAATTTTTGAAAATTTATCAAATTCAGTTAAATATTAATTTATTATGTATTAAAATTAGTTATCTGTTTTATTTAATGGTGATAGATTGTCTGATTAAATTATTAGAATAGTTTGGATTTGGCTTTTTTATTAATGACTTTATAACTTTACTATTTACATTATTCTGTTTACTATTAAGTTTGCAAATATAAACTCCCTTATTATTTAGCAGTTTATAAGATGATTTTGATTTTAAATTAGGTTCCAAGTTAAGTGTATAATTTAGTTGATTTTTTAAAAATTGTATTTCAAAAACACCATTTTTGTCTGTGGTTGTCATTGATAATGTATCACTATTGTTATTAATAAATGCTATTTTTTTATTTGAATATGGTTTTTTGTTTTCAGTCTCAATTATTTTACCTGAAATACATAGCGAACTAGATGTATATTTTCTTGCATCCAAATAATTATTAATTGTTTCCAACGAGGGATTTACTAAGTCTATAATACCGTAGGTGTTTACAACCAAAATTAGAGGAACATTTTTTATGTTAAATTTTGGCCAAAACGAATCGGAGTAAAATTTTTTAATTATAAGGTTTCTTATTCCGGTTAATTCAAGTGAATCAATTTTAACTAACCAGTCTAGGTAATCACATTGGGTTGCAATTGCTGTGATTTCTATGGAACAAGAATCTTTCAGTTTTAAATTTTCAGAACTTTGTTTCAATTGCTTTAAAGTACTTAAAAATTCATGTGAAGCTTTTACTTCCGGTGACCAAAAATATATTATCTGTATTTTTTTTTGACCTATTTCAATATTCTCAACTTTATTATAATTATTGTTCAAGACAATATTTTCGATAGCATCTTTCATTTTTAAATTATTTTTTTGCGACAAGACTTGCTTGCCGCAAAAAATAACTAAAAGAATATAAATTAACCTACTCACCTTAGTGTACAATAATTATTTTATGAACTGATTCTTCTTTTCCGAATGTTTTTAAATGCAACAAATAAACGCCTGATTTAAGTTCACTTGTATTAACAGTAATCTTTTTATCTACTATTTGCATTTCGGTATTTAATTTTCTTCCAAATTCATCAGTAATACGCAAGTATTCAAATGTTGAATTATTTATGTTCGCGATAAATATTTCATCACTGGATGGAATTGGATAAATTGAATATTCATTGTATCGGTTATTAAATTCGACCCATTTAATGTCAGAATATTTGTATGATAAGTCTAAGTCAACCTCCTTTAAACGGTAATAGGATACACCCATTAAAGGTTCATTATCATACATAGTATAGGTTAGCTTATTATTACTTGTACCGGCAGCCTTTGTAGATAGAATAGGCGTCCAATCATGTGCATTTACTGATCGTTCAATAATAAACTTGTCTGAATTTAATTCGGCAAAAGTGACCCATTCAATCTTCACATTGTTTTCTTGTTTTATTACATCAAACGAAACCAGTACAATAGGTAATATGTTACAAACAGAAATATTAATCACTTTACTATCTATACAACCATTACTGGTAGTTCCTAACACAGTATAACTAGTAGGCGTAGTAGGTGATACAGTAGCTGATTGTGAAACTATAGATCCTGGCATCCATGTATAACTATTCGCACCATTAGCAGATAATACAGAAGTTAAAGTACCGGTACACAAATAGGTGTCGGTTGCTATTGCTGTTAAAGTTGGGCCAGGGGCAACCGCAATATTTACAGGTACAAATGAAGTAGGGCAATAGCCTCCGGTACCATTCCAAGATATTACTACTTGACCAGAACCGGATTGAACACCTTGGGTTGTAGTACCATTTGGTAAATAACTACTTCCACCGCCGCCGCCAGCCCATACTCCGCCGCCGCCGCCATAATATCCACCTCCGCCGCCGCCGCCGCTATTGTTACACGGACCACCAACACCACCAACACCTAAAGCACCAGCAGTGGCAACACAAAATCCCGGATAATTACCTGCTGTACCACCCGCAACTTGTGAACCTCCACCTCCCGGATATCCACTTCCTGCCAATACATTTCCGGCATAACCCGCTTCACCGGTTAAACCTCCACCGGCTCCACCTTTTTCCCAATTTGTTGTAGCATAATTGTAGGCTCCGCCACCACCACCGCCTGCTACCGCTAATCGGTTTGCTAACGCATATGGACTAGTACGAATATCAGAAGCGCCACCGCCGCCGCCGCCAGAGTATGCGCCGCTACTTAATGCACCATTTCCTCCACCATTAAAACCTCCTACACCTGATGCGTTAATTGCACCGTTAGCACCAACACCACCAACATAAATTTGTAATACCTGACCAGGCGTAACGGAAACTGTACCCGTCATTCGACCGCCTAAACCACCAACAGACATTACCGGATATGAAGACCCACCTTGAGCACCTCTTAAGTCAACAGATAATGTTGTAACTCCATTAGGAACCGTAAACGATTGAATTGATCCGGTATAGTTAAACGTTTGATTGCCCGAAGCCGCAGCTGATGCAGACAATGCCGCTACGTAGTAGGTTGTATTATTTGTAAGATTAGAAACCGATAAAGTAGGAGAGTAAGCTATTAAAGATCCGAGCGAATTGGTTGTATACCATCCAATGGCTCCGGCATTTGTATCAGTTGATACGGCCATTAGCGTAGAACCAGGTGTACATAATGTATAATTGTTTGGTGTAACTGTTGGAGTTGCCGGAGTATTTAATACTGTTAAGGCTACTGTGTTTGTAGATTGACACGGACCTGGAGTTCCAGAGTTCAAGGTGTAAATAGTGCTTGAAGTTGGATTATCTACAAAACTGGATGCGTTTGATCCATTGCTCCATGTGTAGGTTCCTGCAGAACTTGTAGCACTAACAGTTGCACTATTACCTGAACAAATTGTTTGATTTGAAACTGAAACTACCGGCAAACTTGGGCCAACTGTAATTGCCAAAGGAATAAGTGATGATGTACAAGATACATTGCCAGGCCATGTGATAATTACTTGACCATCGCCCGTATTATTTGCTGCAAGATTTACTTGATTAGTTCCACTGTTAAACGAACCTCCTGCCTGTCCAACACCATACACAGCAGTAGTATAGGCACTACCTCCACTATAACCACCACCTGAACCAGCTTGATAATTACAAGAGCCCACATAATTTGCACTTGCACCACCACCAAATCCACCGGGTTGATAAGTTGTAACATACGCTGATGTTGGTGTACCGCCAGCACCACCTTGCTGGAACCCTTTACCTCCAACAAAAGAATATAATAAATCGTTACCTCCGTTGCTGTAGAAGCCACCGCCACCACCACCACATGAATTAGACGGTGCACCATTACCACCTGTACCTGGATTTACGCCAGTTCCTGATGTTGTAGTTGGTGAGCCAACGCCGGTTGTATTATAACCACCGCCGCCGCCGCCTGCAACTATTAGTGGTGTTGCGGTAGAAAAAGTTGATCCTAAAGCCACAAAAGATCCGCCACCTCCACCTGGAAAAGAGTATCCTCCTGTTGTTACGTTCCCAGGAGATTTACCAACAAGTATAGATAGTACTTGACCCGGTGTAACAGCAAATACACCTGTCATGTTAGCTCCCCTTCCACCAACACCTGTACCTGCAAAACCACCTTGTGCACCTTTAGCTTGAATTGTTAAAGTAGTAACACCGGTAGGTACTGTCCATGTAACGATAGAACCGGAAGAGCTAAATGTTTGAGTTCCTGAAGCTGATAAAGGGGATGCCGCAGCACTAACGTAATAAGTTGCCGACGTTGTTAAGCTTGGCGTTGAGAAAGTAGAGCCTGAAGCAACCGGATTACCGGTTGGACTTGTATACCAGGCATAGTTTCCTGATGAACCGGTAGCAGTAAATGTTACACCTGCCGTTCCGCAGGATGCAGCATTAGTCGGACTAACAGCCGGAACTAACGGTTGTGTTACAACGGTAATACCAACTGTATTTGTAGACTGGCACGGACCTGAGGTGCCTGAATTAAGTGTATAAACAGTGTTAGAAGTTGGATTGACAACTATACTTGATGCGTTTGAACCTGTACTCCATGTATATGTTCCTGCAGAACTTGTAGCACTTACGGTTGCGCTACTTCCTGTACAAATTGTTTGGTTACTTACTGCTACAGTTGGCGTTGCAGAGCCAACTTGTACTTGAAGCGGCACAAGGGTAGAGGTACAACCTGCAGTTGAACCTGCCGGCCACGAAATTGTAATTGATCCATTACCAACAGCAACACCTCCGGTAAATACAACGCTTGAAACTTTTGTGTTATCTGCATAAGATGAACCACCTGCACCGCCGCCATTACAGCCACCTGTACCTGTCATTCCACCGCCTCCACCGTAGTAACCGCCACCGCCGCCGCCGCCGCCATTTACACCACCGGTAGCACCACCACAAATAAAGCTGGTACCACCACCATCACCACCAATACCTAAACCACCGTTACAACCAAAACCACCCGTTGCGGCTGCAGGTTGTCCACCGCCGCCGCCACCACTGGTTAAACCACCGCCACTACCACCACTACCGTAAGAAGAAGTTGTACTACCTCCTGCAACCGCACCAACCACACCTGCAGCACAGCCACCAGCTGCACCACCACCAACACCTAACGGTGAGCTAACTGCGGTTCCACCACCACCAGCTCCGGCTGAAGGAGCATAGGTAGTATTAAATCCTGAACCACCTCCACCAGCAGCTACTATTACACGATTTGATAATGCGGTTCCGCCAACACGAATATCTGATGCGCCACCGCCACCGCCACCTGAGCCTGAAGATGCTACACCGCCATTACCACCTCCATTATAACCGCCTGTTGGTATGGCACCTTGACCTCCAACATATAAATTTAAAATAGAACCTGGTGTAACAGAAATTACACCATCCACTTTACCACCATTAGCACCTAAGTTTGTTGTGTTACCATTGCCACCTTTAGCTCCCCAAAGTGATACGGTTACGGAAGTAACTCCACTTGGAACAACAAAAGTTTGTGCTCCGCCGGTATACGAAAATGTTTGTGATCCCGGTGGTGTTACTGCTGATCCTGCAGAAGCCGCTACATAGTAATTAGTAGTAGAGGTAAGTGTAGGTGTAGTAAATACTGAACCCGATGCCACAATAACATTTGTTGAATTATACCAAACATAATTGCTTGAACCCGAAGCTGTGAAGGTACCCCCCGCGCTTCCACAAGCAGAAGCTAAAGTTGGTGTAACTATGGGTGCAATTGGTTGCACCGTTGTAGTAATATTTACTACTTGATTAGCTTGACACGGACCCGGTGTACCGGATGATACAGTATAAGTAGTATTAGATGTTGGAGCAACTACAATTGAAGATGTATTTGCTCCGGTACTCCAGGTATAAGTACCAGAAGTACTTGTTGCGCTTAATGTTGAACTATTACCTGTACAAAGGGTTAAAGTGTTTATTGTAGTTATTGTTGGTGTAGCTGCGCCAACCGTTATACTTGATAATGTTTGTGGCGAGTTGCAAGCTAAATTTAATGCCGGCACGGTAATAAAAATTTTACCATCACCTGTATTAACACTTTGTGTGTGTACAACAGATAATGCAGTAGCATTTGCATAATTACTACCGCCACCACCACCGCCATAGGCAGCACCACCGCCACCGTAGTAACCACCACCACCGCCACCACCATAGGTGTTTGCACCATTTCCTCCAACTCCTAATGTACCCGGACCAATACCGGTACCACCGGCAGCTTGAGTACCCCCGGTAGCATAAGTTCCGGCAGTGTTACACTGATATCCTGAAACTCCGATTAGACCGCCGCCACCGCCGCCCCAATTTTGAGTTGTACAATTATATCCTCCACCGCCGCCACCGCCAGCCACAACAACTCTGTTAGCAAGTGCTATACCACCAATACGTATATCGCTGGCACCACCGCCGTTACCGCCATAAGTAACAGATCCAATACCACCACCGTTATAGCCGGCGCTATTTCCAACGTAAATATTTAGAACCTGACCTGGAGTTACAGGATAAACGCAAGTTACTTGCCCTCCCAAGCCACCGGTATTAGTTGGTGAAGCAGGACTATTAGAACCCTTAGCTCCTTGTACATTCAAAGTAACTTGGGTAACACCGCTTGGAACAACCCAAGTTTGTAAAGCCCCAGTGTAGTTAAAGGTATAAGTAGTAGCAGGCACAACCGTTCCAGAAAAACCAGTGACATAATAGGTAGTACTTGCTGAGAGGGAAGGAGTAACATAATTAGAACCGATTCCAATTACTGGTCCACCAATAGCATTTGTCCAAGCATAATTACCAGAAGAACCACTTGCAGTTAAGGTTGTTGAGGCAACTCCACATAATGTTGTGCTTGCTGGGGAAACCGTTGGTGCAGAAGGTTGAGCTACTGGCGTAACCGAAATGGTACGTTGCTCAACACATGGGCTTGTACCTGCAGAAATTGTATATATTGTTGATGAAGTAGGGGCCACGTTTATAGAAGAGGCATTTGAGCCGTTTGACCATGTATACGATGTTGCAGATGCTGTTAAAGTTATAGTTGAACCTATACAATAGGTTTGAGGTGAAGCGGTTGCCTGTAATGAAGGTGATGAAATTCCTGTTACTGTTATTAATGTTCTAGGGCTTTCACCACATGCGCCCGTTGAACCAACGTAAAAATTATTTACACCAGCATTAATGATAGGTGTTGTGATGGTTGTTCCTGTTGCTATTGGGGTTGTTGAAGTTGAACTCGTGTACCAATTATTTGAAGTACCTGTTTGTGATGCACTGAGTGTTGTAGTTTGTGATGAGCAAATGGTTGGACTACCTGATAAATTGGTTGGAGCTAAAGGTAATGCACACACGCCCCATTTAGATAGAAAACCATCAGGTGTACTAGAAATTACAGTTTGATGTGCACCTGCAGTAAACATCTGATTAGAGCTGTAAGTATAACCACACAAGTAGATGTTATTACTTGCATCAGACGCAACTCCATATCCATAGTCTGTACTTGTTCCACCGTAGTAGGTACCCCAAGTTTTAAAGCCATTTGTGTCGTACTCAACAAGAAAACCATCAGGTGTACCAGATATTAAAGGCTGAAAACTTCCTGTTGTGGAAATATTATTGGTTGAATACGTGTATCCGGTTACGTAAGCATTACCAGATGGGCTAGTACATATATTATAAGCAATATCTGTGTTGTTACCACCCAAATAAGTTCCCCATTGACGAACTCCACTTGTATTAAACTTAACTACGTAAGCATCAGGTGTTGTTTGCAAAACAGTTTGAAAAGCACCCACACTGGCAATATTATTTGCGGAATAAGTGTAACCTGTTGCAAAAACATTACCGCTTGCGTCGGATGCAATACCATATCCATATTCAGTTGAAGTTCCTCCATAATATGTGCCCCATTGACGTACGCCACTGGTATTAAATTTAGCAATATACGCATCTGAACCAGCACCAATTGTTGCCTGGTGACTACCAACTGTTGAAATACCGCCAGTAGAAGTTGTGTACCCTGTAATATATGCATTTCCGGAAGGATCAACACAAAGCCCATAGCAATAATCAGTACCTGTACCACCATAATAAGTACCCCATAAGCGTAAACCATTAGGATCAAATTTTACAAGCATACCATCCGTTCCGCCGCCTAGTACAGCTTGATGAGCACCAACAGAAGAAATACCAGCTGTTGATGAAGAACGACCACACATGAAAACATTACCACTTGCATCGCATGCTACAATTTCTCCATATTCGGTAAGAGTACCACCGTAATAAGTAGCCCATAACCTTGCACCCAAAGTAGTGAACTTAACTAAAAACGCATCGGGAGTAGTGGATATAGTTGGCTGAAAAGATCCTGCTGTTGAAAGTCCGGCAGAATACGTATAGCCAGTCATATAAACGTTACCACTTGGATCGGTACAAACACCAAAACCATAATCAGTGGAAGTTCCTCCATAATATGTACCCCATTGGCGGACACCTGCTGTATTGAATTTAACTAAATAGGCATCCGGGGTTAGAGATATAACGGTTTGGAAAGCCCCTGCTGTGGCAATATTTACAGTTGAGTAGGTATAACCTGTAATATAAACATTACCAGTAGGGTCGGTACACACTTTTTGTGTATAATCGGTGCTAGTTCCACCATAATAAGTGCCCCATGTTCGTGTTAGAGGATCAATAATAAGTTCTTCATCGGGGTTAATATTATCAATTTCGAACATTAAAGTATCACCTTTAAGAATATATTTGCTAGGGATTTCTTTTCCTTGTTGTAGAACAATAGGGCGTAATTCTTGAGTACTACCTAAAGGAGTTGTTAAATTCAAATTACCCTCAGGAGTAATAACACAATTTGCTCCGGATATTTTTATTTTAATTTTTCTGTAGTCATAACCGGGCTTAACAATCCAGTCATGCTTTAGTTTCCCGTTATATTCATAATAATGTAAATTAATTCCGTTATAAATATTTTTATACAGAACGCCTTTATAAGATTTAACATTTAGATATTCTTGTGAATTTAAATAATAGTTATTGGTTTGATCTAATTCATCTATACCGATTGGTTCATTCTTATTTGAACCAATCCAATTTAAATCTATTCGTTGAATAGTAGCACTTTCAGGATGTTTAACTTCGGCTGATGCCTCTCTTTCATTCTCCGCAATTTTATAAGAATTTACTTTCACTAACTGATAAGAAATTCCGCTTTCTTTTAAATGAAAATTAATTTGACCATCAGAAACCGAAAATTTTATATCCTGGCGATTAATATGATTTTGGTCGGTAACTTGTCCGGCATTTTGTTCAAAAGCTAAATTTTTCTTTGAAGAAACAGGTTCATTAATTAATTTTTTATTTAATGATCCGTTTTCATTTTGAAAAATAAATTTAGACTTAAACAAAGGAACAAAAGCCTTTGGCTTTATTTTCACACTAACTGATGAGTTGGCGTATGTTGCTACGCTTAAATTGTTAAAACTTTCTGTATTTAAACTAAAAAGTAACGAAAAAGCGAGGTATAATTTTGGGGAAATATGTTTCATGTACAAATAGTTTATATTGCAATTTAATCTCGTAATCAAATACTTTAATAGATATTAGTTAAATGGCTGTATATAAATGGTTAAACGGGTTTATTTTTACGGAGTATGTATTTGTATTTATCTATAATTAATTTCTTATTTATCTATAATAAATATTATGTTAAATATAAATGTTATTAATAAAGGAGGTTTTTAGGTCTCCTCTATAAATTATTATTCAGTTATTTTACCGGAAATTTCTTTCGCTTTCGCCTCGTTTCCTGTTAACAAATACAATTTTTTTAATGATTTTAAAGTTGATTGATCATTAGCTTTTATTGATAACGCCTCTTCAAAATATGGTATTGCCTTTTTATAATTATCGTTACAAATAGCCATCACCTCTTTTTGCTTTGCAGCCAATTTAGCAATAGTAGCATCATTCATCTCCTTATTATAAATATAAGTACCGTTATTGTAATATAATGCTCCTAAATTAAATAATGCATTAAAACTATATTCAGTATTGCTCGGCTTCAATTCTACCGTTTTTTTATAATGAAATTCAGCTTTGGTAAACAAATCATTAAAATTGGAAGGCTTTTCCTTGTCTTTGCCATCCGCTCCTTTTGGATTTGCCATATTATCAAACGTATTAGCTGTTATTAAATGCAGCACAGCATTATTAGGATCTTTTTCTAAAGCCATTAATAAGTTATTTAACGACTCCTGCTGCTTGCCCGATTTAATATAATAATCCGTTTCAAGATTCAATAAGGTCATATCGTTCGGATATAATTTTCGTCCCTCCTGAAGCGTTTGTATAGCTCCTGTTGTATCCTGTAAAATAATTTTAGCATTATATAAATATTGATACGTACCTGCATTAGCCATTTTCTCATTAATAATTCGCTGATTGATTTTAGCTACTTTACCGAAATTTTTGGCTTTTGAAGCAGATAATGAAGCATTGAACAAACTAACGGTGTCCTTCTTACCCAAATTAATGGTATTGCTTAATCCAAATGAATGTTCGAAATAATCAGCTGCTTCATCATATTTTTTAGATTTATAAGCCCCAACTGCCAGATTATTTAAATCATCCACCATCGATAAAGCCATTGGTAAAATTTCCTGCATGGCATTTTGGTCTTTACTATTGCTTTTTATGAATTGTATGGACTTTAACGATTCAAAAAATTCGGAAGTTGAAACATTCGCATAAGCGGCTTCCATACGTTGCTTTTTATCACCTATGGTTGCCGCGTTTTTTTCTTCTTCTGTTTTTAAGTTATACTTAAATACTTCGTAATAAATTTGCGTACGATAAGAGTGCATTTTCAGATTCTCTTTTGTTTCTTCATTAGCTGAAGCAATATCAATTGCTTCTTTAGCTTTATTTAAATAAGAAACTTCAGGTTTTTCCTTAACGGTAGCCTGATAATCCGTTAATCCCCTCCAGGCAGCATTAACCTTAGATTTTTGAGCTGTTGAAGAAAAACTTAATCCTAATGCTAAGGTTACAGTGGCAATTTTAAAGTACATATGTATAATATTATTGTTTGTATTTAGCTGCTCTTTCAGTTTCCCCTAACTTATTTAATAACTGGAATAAACGTTGTTTGGTTGCTTTATCCGGAGCTACTTCGTAAGATTTTTCTAAATAAACCACAGCTTTTTTCCACTCTTCAGTTGCTTTTGCATCGTATTCTTTTGCTTTGGCTGCTTCTTTCGGAGGTAAATCACCTGCTTTTTTGTTCCAGTCGTTACCCTTATTAAAGTATACAACTCCTAAGTTATAATTGGAAACCTCATAATCCGGCTTAATCTCCAATGATTTTAAATACGATTGCTCAGCTTTGTCTAACTCACCAGTCTTGGTATAGATATTAGCCAGAATAGCATGTAACACTTCATTTTCATTAGCCTGGATCGCTGCAATTAATTTATCTTTTAACTGTGTTGATTTACCTTGAGCTAAATAGATGTTAATCTCTAGATTAGTTAAATCCATATTATCATCAAATACCGCTTTACCTTTCTCGATGTACGTCAAAGCCTTGGTAGTATCTTTCGCGCCTAACATAATTTGCGACATATAAATGTAAATCTTAGGCTCTTTGTAGTTTATAGCAATAAGCTTATCTGCGAATTCCTGCATTTTTGGAATATCGTTTGCTCTTGCATACATTTCGTAACGATTGTATAAAAGTTTTTCTTTTGTAATATTATTACGCTTCATACCCTGATCAAAATCGTAAGGCAAAGCCGCTTCAACCATATCATAGCATTTTAATGCTTTTTCAAAATCTTTATTTCCCGCATACCATCCTGCTTTGCGGTTAGTAGCTGATGCAGCTAAAACAACAGGACCTTTTACCTGATCTTTATAAATGTTTTCTTTTGCATCCAATTTTAAACAGTTGATGTAGGCTTCTAAGGCTTTCTCTTCTGCTTCCATATCTAAATTTCTTATAGCCTCGTCTTTGTGCTCGTATATGTTACGATATACTTCTCCGCGGTACATCCACATTTTTGCACTTCCTTTGGTGCTTTCGTGATTTGCCGCTGCATCCGTTGCTACTTTCGCTTTGTCGTATTCCTTGTTTTTTAAGTAATTGTACGAGTTTAGTACCTGATTACTTTGTGCCATGGTGATGGTTGTTACCGCAGCTAGTGTAAAAGTGATAATTGATTTCATAGTTCTGTTTTTTAAAAGAAAAAAACCAAACAATTTGCCTTTTAATTCAGACTAAACTGTTTGGTTTATTTCATTGGAATTGTTTTTATGTTTTTATATCAGATTCAATAACTGTGCAAATACAGAATTAATCAACTGAAATTTTCTTAAACTTAACGTTGTTTAACACATCTTTGTTTTTAGCGTCTTTCATCGCTTTGTCTAAAGCAGCTTCAATATATGCTTTATCTCCAACAATTACTGTCGTCATTTTATTAATGTCATATACCTTTTTAATATGTGCATTTAATTCGTCTTTAGTAATCGTCTTTAAAATCTGATTTTGTTGAGCTACATAATCTTTTGGTAAGTTATAACGTGCAATGTTAGATAAGAAACCTGCTTTTTGCCAAGGTGACTCGTAACGTAAAGCTTCAACATTTAACATTGAATTTTTGGTAAACTCTAATTCTTTATCACTAATACCATTTTGTACGTAGTTATTGAATTCTTTGGTGATTTCAGCTAATGATAAAACGGTAGCAGGACGCTTAACAGATGAACTGATTAAGAAAGTACCGTTAAATTTATTTCCGCTGAATCCTGAACGGATACCATAAGTGTAACCTTTATCTTCACGTAAGTTTAGGTTTAAGCGGCTGTTGAATGCTCCACCAAACGCAAAGTTAGCGATCTGACTCTTGAAGTAATCACCAGTTGCATCATACTTCATTGAAGGATATCCCATCATAATAACAGAAGAAGGTGCCGCTGTTTTTTCCTGAATAAAGAACTGCTGTTCTGCTTTTGCAGGAGGTTCAGGGATGGCTTGCATTTTAACTTCTTTATTATTCATTTTATTCAAGAAATCTAATTTTTGAACGATTTCTGCTTCTGCTACATCACCAACGACAATGATGTTACCACCTACTGATGAGAAACAATTTGCATAATAATCTTTACAATCCTGTAACTCGATATTTTCGATTGTTTTTACGGTTGGCTCCATTCCTAAAACGGAAGAAGGACCATAAATTGCCTGATTAAATGCCTTGTTAGCTAAAGCCTGAGCATTTGTTTTCTGGTCTTTAACACCTTCTTTAAATTGCTTTTTAGCTAATTTGAAATCTTCCGGACGGAAACCAGGATTCAATAATTTCTCTTCTAATAATTTTAATGTAGCATCTAAATTTTTCTTTAAACAGCTTACATTAATATTGTTGTTCATTTTACCTGCGCCTATTGAAATTGAGCTTCCTAATTTTTCTAATTCAGCTGCAATTTGCTCAGTAGTATAATTTTTGGTTCCTTCATTCATTAACGAGGTTGCTAATTGAGCTAAACCAAATTTCTTTAACTGATCAGGAGTTAATGCCATGTCGCCACCTTCTAAATTGATGGTGATGTTGATAATCGGACTTTCTGTAGCATTGGTTCCTAAAACTTTCATTCCGTTTTTTAAAGTGGTTTGATAGAATTCAGGAGCTTTAACTGTTTTTGCAGCACCCGGAGTTGGACGAGAAGCACGGTCGAAATTATCAGGATTTGGTTTGTAACTTAAACCTGCATATTCAGGGTTAGCAGGGAATGTTGCTCCTGCATTTGGATTGATACTCTTTACAGAATCTTTCTGATTCATAATTGGGTATGTATTTAAGATAGCAGCACCTGAACCTTTGATGTACTTATTAAATACACGAGCAATATCTTCCTTGGTTACTTTTGTATAACGCTCAATTTCGTCTGTAACGGTTGAAGGACGTCCTAATAAACGCTCCCACTCAGAAATTGCACCCGCCTTATTAAATACCTCATCTAAACCATCGTAGTAACGTGATTCCATTTCAGCTTTCACGCGAGCTAAAGCTTCGTCAGTAATACCTGTTTTTTCAAACTCATCGATAGTAGCCTTAACATCTTCATCTAATTTTGTAAATAGATTTTCTAAGTTGAAGTCTTCTGGCGGATAAGCAAAGATCTGAATTTGGAACTCACCTGATAATTCTTCAGAACGATGACTTACTCCAGCTTCAATTGCTTTTTCGTTCTTCACGAAATTCTTATAGAAAATAGAGTTATTGCTTCCTCCCATCATCATCGATAATAAATCTAAAGCCGGCTCATCTTTATGGTACTGACCAACTGTTGGATAAACACGTAAGTTTAACGGGAAATAAGTACGGTCTTTATAAGCCGTATACTTATCTGTAGGAATAACTACAGGTGGAACACGTAATTTTTTTACTTCCGGACATGGTTTAATACCTGCAAAGTATTTGTCAATCATCTTTAACGCGTCTTGCGGATTGAAATCACCACTAACGGTTAAAATTGCATTGTTCGGACCATACCAACGTAAAAAGAAATTTTTAACGTCATCTAAGCTTGCGCGGTTTAAGTCGTCAACATAACCAATTACAGGCCAGCTGTATGGATGCTTAAATGGATATAACGCTTTATTTATCTCTTCAACGAAAGCTAAACCATAAGGACGGTTTTCGAAGTTTTGAGATTTTTCGTTTTTAACCGCATCACGCTGATTTTCGAATTTTTTTGAAGTTAAAGAGTCTAATAAGAATCCCATACGGTCAGCTTCTAACCATAAGCCCATGTCTAAATAATTAGAAGGTAAGGTTTCGAAATAAACTGTACGATCACGCTCGGTGAAACCGTTCATGTTACCACCTGCTGTACTCACCATTTTAAAGTGCTCTTCATCTGCCACGTGCTTAGATCCCTGAAACATCATGTGTTCAAAGAAATGAGCAAATCCTGATTTACCTAAATCTTCGCGGTTAGATCCTACTTTATAGGTAACCATTACGTTTACCACCGGATCAGAATGATCTTCGTGCAATAAAATAGTTAAGCCATTAGGTAATTTCCATTTTTCGTATGGAATTGTAAGTTTTCCAGGTTTTGCTTCTACCTTTTCAATTAGTGTAGGTTGAGCTACGTAAGTGCTTATTGTAAAAACACTTAATAAACCTAAAATGATCGATTTTCTTTTCATCTTTTTGTTATTTATTGAGTCGCTAAATTATGATTTTAATCCTTTTAATTTTTGCCTTATTTACCCGTTATTGTCCGTTGGTGTAGAATTTTCAGGATTCTCAGGACTAACCTCCGGATTTTCCGGGGTCTCCCCTGTTTCATTACCTTCTACTTCTTCTTCATGATCAACCTTGGTTACTGCGGCAATTTCATCATTGTCTTGAATATTAATTAAACGTACACCCTGTGTGGCGCGGCCCATTACGCGAAGTGCGCTAATATTCATGCGTATGGTTATGCCGTTTTTGGTGATGATCATTAAATCATTGGCATCGGTAACTGATTTAATTGCCACTAAGTTTCCGGTTTTATCTGTGATGTTAATGGTTTTCACACCTTTACCGCCACGGTTGGTAATACGGTATTCGTCAATTTCAGAACGTTTTCCGTAACCTTTTTCAGATACAACTAAAACATTGGCATTAATATCATCAATGCAAATCATTCCAATTACTTCATTATTGCCACCTTCTTCATCAGCAAGATCAATCGCAATTACACCGGAAGCGTTACGTCCCATTGGACGAACCTTTTCTTCGTTAAAGCGGCAAACCTTACCTAATTTGGTAGCGATCATGATTTCGTTTTTGCCATTTGTTAAAGCAGCTTCCAATAACTGATCACCTTCACGGATCGTAATAGCATTGATACCATTCGCACGCGGACGAGAATATGCTTCAAGAGTAGTTTTCTTAATAATACCTTCCTTCGTGCAAAGGATGATGTAATTGTTATTAATGTATTCATCATCAGATAAATTCTTAACATTAATAAAGGCCTTCACCTTGTCATCTGTAGGTATATTTAACAGGTTCTGAATAGCGCGACCTTTACTTGTTTTATTACCTTCCGGAACTTCAAACGCTCGTAACCAGAATACCTGTCCTTTTTCTGTAAATAAAAGTAAGTAGTTGTGCGTGGATGCTATAAACATGTGTTCAATGAAGTCCTCATCACGTGTTGCAGATCCTTTCGACCCCTTCCCTCCTCTGTTTTGTAAACGGTACTCATTTAAACTGGTACGTTTAATATATCCTAAGTGAGAAATTGTGATAACAACATCTTCATCCGCAATCATATCTTCCATGCGGAAGTCATCTCCGGCATAAACGATATCCGTTTTACGGCCATCTCCATATTTCTGTTTTATTTCCGCAATCTCGTCTTTGATAATTTTGTAACGCAATGCCTCATCATTCAAAATTGATTTTAAGTAATCAATCAATTTCATCAATTCAGCGTATTCGTCTTTTAATTTATCTCGTTCTAGTCCTGTTAATGCACGTAAACGCATATCAAGAATTGCACGGCTTTGAATTTCACTTAACTGGAATCTGCTCATTAATTCTTCACGGGCTGAATCCGGTGTTTCACTTTCGCGAATAATTTTAATTACTTCATCTAAATGATCGATGGCAATTAATAAACCTTCTAAAATGTGCGCACGTTTTTCAGCTTGTGCCAATTCATATTTAGTACGACGTACTACAACATCGTGGCGGTGTTCAATAAAATAATGAATCTGGTCTTTCAGATTCAGCATCATTGGACGGCCGTTCACTAGAGCGATGTTATTTACTGAGAATGAGGTTTGTAATGAAGTGTATTTGTATAAATTATTTAACACAACATTAGAAATGGCATCGCGTTTTAATTCGTATACAATACGCATACCGTCTCTATCCGACTCATCGCGGATATCCGAAATTCCTTCCAGTTTTTTATCATTAACCAACTCAGCGGTTTTTTTAATCATTTCCGCTTTATTCAACTGGTATGGTATTTCGCTCACAATAATACGTTCGCGATCTTTATGAACCTCAATGTTTGTTTTAGCACGTAATACAATACGGCCACGGCCCGTTTCAAAGGCTTCTTTTACACCTGCAAAACCATAGATCGTACCGCCTGTAGGAAAATCAGGCGCTTTTACATATTGCATTAAACCGGCAATATCAATATCGCGGTTATCAATATATGCCATACAGGCATCACAAATTTCTGAAAGGTTATGAGGAGCCATGTTGGTAGCCATACCAACCGCAATTCCTGAAGCACCATTTACCAGCAAGTTCGGAATTCGGCTTGGCATTACTGTTGGCTCGGTTAATGAGTCGTCAAAGTTCGGACGGAAATCAACGGTATCCTTCTCGATGTCCGCAATCATTTCCTCTGCAATTTTTCTTAAACGTGCCTCTGTATAACGCATCGCAGCAGGAGGATCACCATCCATACTACCAAAGTTACCTTGTCCATCTACCAACATGTAACGTAAACTCCATTCCTGAGCCATACGAACCATGGTGTCATAAACGCTGGCATCACCATGCGGGTGATATTTACCTAAAACCTCCCCAACAATACGAGCCGATTTTTTATAAGGACGATTGTGCATTAAGCCAAGTTCCAGCATCCCGTATAAAACACGGCGGTGAACCGGTTTTAAACCATCGCGTACATCTGGTAATGCGCGCGATACAATTACCGACATCGAATAATCGATGTAGGCTGTTTTCATTTCATCTTCAATGTTAATAGGAATAATTTTCTCTCCGTCTGCCATATTCTTTTTTCTTAAAATTTAGTTAGTTTCGATTTTTTGATCAGAATCATGAATTTTTGTCAGTTGTTTTTGTAACCGAAAAATTTAGAAATCGTACACCAGAAAAATCATCATACATCCCTCTAAACTACCGAAAAATCTGCTAGTTGAGTTAGTTATTTATCAACAAATTTTTTGTTAAAAAAAGGGTGGTTTTTAATAACCAAAGCAGTTTTTAAACGCTACTTTTGATTATGGCATAATAAATGCTATATAACCTTTTAAAAGCACATTTTATGGAAGCAAAATTTTCGCCCAGAGTAAAAGATGTTATTACATATAGCCGCGAAGAAGCTCTTCGTTTGGGGCACGACTTTATAGGAATTGAGCACCTTATGCTTGGCATGATCAGAGATGGCGAAGGTGTTGGTATCCGACTATTAAAAAAATTGAATATTGATATTCAGGAACTGCGTAAAAATATTGAAGGTAGTTTAACGCCGGGTGCACGCAAGTCAAACAACCTTGCTAATATCCCTTTGGTAAAACAAGCCGAAAAAACATTAAAGCTTACTTATCTGGAAGCTAAAACTTTTAAAGCAGTTCAAATTGGTACTGAGCATTTATTGCTTTGTATCTTAAAAGATAACGACAATGTTGTATCTAAAGCTTTGTTAAAGTTTGGCGTGGATTACGACGCTGTTAGAACCGAATTAGAAGGTTTTATGGATAACCCTCATAAAATTGAAAACACTGCCGCCGATGACGATGAAGGAGAAGATTCAAACTTTGGCGCTGCGGGCGGACAAGGTGCTGCTAAGAAACCGGGAGAAAGTAAATCTAAAACTCCGGTTCTAGACAATTTTGGCAGAGATTTAACCAAAATGGCAGAAGACGGAAAATT
>JBBAKL010000040.1:0-26605 GCA_040403535.1 Bacteroidia bacterium | reverse complement strand
ATTCCAAAACAATTAATTCCTCAGATCGACGAAGCTCTTCGTTCGGAGCTACAAACCAAAGGCCATTTAAAAAAACTGGAAACGGGTGAAGTAATGTTGCGCGAGAATGCCAATATCAAAGCCATTCCAATTATATTATCAGGCACTTTAAAAGTTTCCAGAGAAGATCAAGCCGGAAAGGAATTACTTCTCTATTATGTGAAACCCGGTGAGAGTTGTGTGATGTCTTTTTTTGGCGGATTGCATCACGATACCAGTAAAATTAAAGCGGTAGCAGAAGAACCCACAGAAATATTGCTGATTAGTACCGAAGATTCCAACGAATGGGTGAAAAAATACCCAAGTTGGATTGATTTTATTTTTTATCTCTATCATAAACGTTTTGAAGAATTGTTGGAGGTAGTTAACGAAATTGCATTCCAAAAGATTGATGAGCGAATTATTCATCTATTAAACAAAAAAGCTTCCTTAACCGGACATAAAGAAATTATCACCACCCATCAGCAGATTGCCGATGAACTAGGAACTTCCAGAGAGGTGGTATCCAGATTGCTAAAACAAATGGAAGGCGATAAAAAAATTGCTTTGTCCCGTAATAAAATTACCCTTCTTTAACAGTTATTTATAAAAATAATTGGCCTTATGTGATATTCGTCACTTAAAATCACCTGCATTTATAGCGAAATTTGTACTATGAATTTAAGCAGTGTAAATAAATATAAAGGTAGTTTAATTGGTATTGCCGTTGGGGCAATTGCAGGATGGGCTTACTACTACTTTATAGGTTGTAAAAGTGGCTCTTGTGTAATTGCTTCCAACTGGCAGGTTGCTGTTCCTTATGGAGCACTAATGGGATTTTTGTTTGCAGGAATTTTTAAAAAATAATTTTATGTGGGAAAAAGCATTAAAATCAGGGAAATCAACAGTAATTGATGTGAGATCGCGATCAGAATACGCGGGAGGTCATGTTGCCGGTAGTATTAATATTCCTGTAGAAGAATTAGATGATCGAATGGATGAAATCAAAAAATTTCCTCAGCCAATTATTTTATGTTGCGCCAGCGGCGGACGAAGCGGTTTAGCAACAGTAATACTGAAAAAAAACGGAATAGAGAACGCATTTAATGGCGGTCCGTGGATGCAGGTTAATTATTTAAAGAATAACTAAAATTCGTTTTATATGAAAGTAGCAGAAACAATTTATTCGATGGCCTTAAACAGATGTCCAAGATGTCATCAGGGTCATGTTTTTAAATCGCAAAATCCATACGATTTAACCCGTATGTTTGAAATGCATGAAACCTGCGAGCATTGCCAGCTAAAATATGCTAAAGAGCCAAGTTTTTTCTATGGTGCTATGTACGTTTCCTATGCGTTAACTTCCGGATGGTTTATTGTATGGTTCATACTACAGAATTATGTATTGAACTGGGAATTATTGAATTTTGCCTTATTTATAGTAGGCACTATTTTGGTGTTAAGTCCGCTTAGTTTGCGCTGGTCGCGTTTAATCTGGTTAAATTTTTTCTATAAATACAAAAAGGAATACAATAAAAAAATAAACCCTCATCAATTAAGTTATGATAAACACCATTAAAAGTTTATTCGGTTTTGGACCGAAAGTAAATTACAGAGCGTTGATAGAAAACGGCGCAAAAATAATTGATGTACGTACCCGAGGTGAGTATGCTTCCGGACACATTAAGGGAAGTGTGAATATCCCACTCAATGAATTAAACGGGCAATTAAAAAAATTTAAAAAAGATCAGGTTATCATCACTTGTTGTGCCAGTGGCATGCGAAGCGCCTCAGCCAAAGCTCAGCTAAAAGCGATGGGTTTTTCCGAAGTGCATAACGGAGGCGGATGGTACAGCTTAAATAATAAAATATAATTATGAAAGATGTAATATTTAAAAACTGGAACACATGGCGATTTATTCGTTTAGGTTTATCACTGGTTTTCGTTTCAGCTGGTATAATTAACGCTGATTATTTTCTGGTTGCCGGAGGGATATTTATTCTATTTCAATCCTTATTCAACACCGGATGTTGCGCTACCGGTAACTGTTCAGATGGTTCTTGTGAAGTGAAGTATGAAAAAGTTAAAGTAAAAAATTAGTTATGTCATTTTCAGAATTAATAAAGTCAGATAAGCCGGTGTTGGTTGATTTTTTTGCCGAATGGTGTGGTCCGTGCAAGGCAATGGCACCCATTTTATCACAGGTTAAATCAAAAATTGGTGATAAAGCCAATATCATAAAAGTGGACGTAGACCGCAACCCAAGTGCCGCGTTAGCATATAATGTGAGCGGAGTACCTACGCTTGCTGTATTTAAAAACGGACAAATGGTTTGGAGACAATCGGGAGTGATAGGTGCCGATCATTTGGTTCAGGTTTTAAATTCGTATATTTAATTAATGAAAAAAATTGCATTATTTTCAGCGTTTGCCTTGTTTATACTGGCTTCTTCTTTTTTGTGGTCTAATAAACAAGAGGAAAAGGGTTTAACCCTTGAGCAATACAATAAAAAAATTAATAATAAGGAAAAGTTAGTATTGGTATATTTTAATGCCGATTGGTGTGTGCCATGTATTAAATTAAAGCCTGTTATAAGTCAAATTGAATCGGAAGAAAAAGACAAATCAGTGATTTTAGGTTTAAACGTGGATGATAATCCTGAAATTGCTACGCATTTTGAAATCAACACCCTTCCAATGTTTTATTTGTATAAAAACGGCAAAATTGCCTGGCAACATACCGGTATACAAACTAAAAAAGAACTCTCCGACATAATCAATCAATACAAATATTAATTCTAAATCTGTTTTAGAATTTTCATGATTTATGTCGCTTTTACAATTTCCGCGATACTGATATTAATCATTTTTATTTAGAGTCTTAAATATTTCCTTTGGTAGGTAAAATCTAGCATTATGCCTATCTATCAGAAACAAGGAATAATCCCACATAAGCGTCACATAGTATTTCGCAGTAAAAAAGGGGATTTATATCACGAAGAACTTTTTGGGACCGAAGGTTTTTCAAGCACCTCTTCTTTGGTGTATCACCTTAACCCTCCCACAATGGTAAAGGAATTAGGCAAGCCTCATAGGGCAAGACCGGAAGTTGCTATTGAAGATAATTTAAAAGCGTTAAGCTTTATGGGTTATGATGTAGAGCCTGAAAAGGATTACGTTCAAAGCCGAAAAGTGTTTTTATTTAACGATGATATGCAAATAGGAATGGCATGTCCTACAGAAAGCATGAATGACTATTTTTTCAAAAATGCTGATTCGGATGAAATGCTGTTTATTCATAAAGGAAGTGGCCGATGTAAAACGATGTACGGAACCGTGGATTTTGAATACGGTGATTATGTAATTATACCACGTGGTACTGTATATAAACTCGAATTTGACACGAACGAAAATAAAATCTTATTTGTTGAATCATACAGCCCGATACGTACACCAAAGCGATACCGAAATGAGTTTGGTCAATTATTGGAACATTCTCCGTTTTGTGAGCGTGATTTTAAATTACCATACAATTTTGAAACGCATGACGAGCATGGTGATTTCAAAATTATGATTAAAAAGCGCGGATTAATTTACCCGTATGTATACGATACACATCCGTTTGATTTAGTAGGCTGGGATGGTTACAGCTATCCATACGCATTCTCTATTTTTAATTTTGAGCCAATAACAGGACGCATCCATATGCCTCCTCCAATTCATCAGCAATTTGAGGGAAGAAATTTTGTGATTTGTTCTTTTGTTCCGCGTTTATATGATTATCATCCGGATGCAATTCCGGCCCCATACCATCACAGTAATATTGATGCCGACGAGGTGTTATATTATGTAGACGGTGATTTTATGAGCCGTAACAATATTAAACAAGGACAATTTACTTTACACCCTGCGGGTATTCCACACGGTCCGCATCCGGGTGCAATTGAAAGAAGTATTGGTAAAAAAGAAACCAAGGAACTGGCAGTAATGATCGATCCATTTAATCCGCTTAAAATAACAACCGAAGCCATGAAGTATGAAGTAAAAGATTATTACAAATCATGGATGACAGCACCTCAATTAACTCACTAAAAAACACAAAAGCTATGATAACAAAAGATTTAACTCAGGTAAAAAACTACGATTATTCAGGCGAAAAGGTATTTGAAAAAGCACAAGACTTCCTGCCTATTAATGGTACAGATTATGTAGAACTATATGTTGGTAATGCCAAGCAAGCCGCACATTTTTATAAAACTGCTCTTGGATTTCAGGAGTTGGCTTATGCCGGATTAGAAACAGGATCGCGCGACCGCGTATCTTATGTTCTTGTTCAAGATAAAATCAGATTGGTTTTAACCAGTCCTTTTGATCCGAACAGCGAAATTTCACATCATATTCGTATGCATGGCGATGGTGTTAAAGTAATTGCGCTTTGGGTAGACGATGCCCGTAAAGCTTTTGAAGAAACTACTAAACGTGGTGCTAAACCGTATATGGAGCCAACAGTAACAAAAGATGAACATGGTGAAGTTGTTCGTTCAGGTATTCATACTTACGGAGAAACCGTACATGTTTTTGTTGAGCGTAAAAATTACAAAGGGGTATTTATGCCGGGTTATGTAAAATGGGAAACAGAATACCGTCCAACGCCAACTGGATTAAAGTACATCGATCATATGGTGGGAAATGTGGAATTAGGTGCCATGAATAAATGGTCTACCTTTTATGCCGATGTAATGGGATTTGCTAACCTGATTACTTTCGATGATAAAGATATTTCTACCGAATATACTGCCTTAATGAGTAAGGTAATGACCAATGGGAACGGTCGTATTAAATTCCCAATCAACGAACCTGCTAAAGGAAAAAAGAAATCACAGGTAGAAGAGTATCTTGATTTTTATCACGGTCCGGGTTGCCAGCACATTGCTGTTGCTACAGATGATATTGTCTTTACCATTTCTGAAATGCGTAAACGCGGTGTTGAATTTTTATACGTTCCGGGAACTTATTATGATACCGTAAAAGAACGTGTTGGAATTATCGAAGAAGATATGGAAACCTTAAAGAAATGGGGTATCATGGTAGATCGTGACGAAGATGGATACTTGTTACAAATCTTTACAAAACCGGTAGAAGATCGTCCAACCTTATTCTTTGAAATCATTCAACGTAAAGGCGCTAAGTCATTCGGAAAAGGAAATTTCCAGGCCTTGTTTGAATCAATCGAGGCAGAGCAAGCAAGAAGAGGAACACTTTAATTAATATTTATCGGGTGTCACGTCGAATTAATCGGCGTGACACTTTTTTATTTTTAAACTATGGCCATATTACCCCCAATTAATTTTAAAAAGTGGATTGACGAAAACAGGCATTTATTAAAACCTCCTGTTGGCAATCAGGTAATCTATAAAGACAGTGAATTTATTGTAATGGTAGTGGGCGGAGCAAATGCCAGAAAAGAATTTCACTATAATGTAGGAGAAGAATTCTTTTATCAGATCGAGGGTGATATGATGTTACCGATTCGGGAAGATGGAAAAATAAGAAACGTAGAAATTAAAGAAGGCGAAATATTTTTATTGCCAGCAAGGGTTGAACATTCGCCGCAACGTTATCCGAATACGGTTGGTTTAGTAATTGAGCGTGTTCGTACGGCAGATGAATTAGATGCCTGTATCTGGTATTGCGAAAAGTGCGATAATCAATTATTTAAGGCGCAGTTTCATATGGGCGATATTGTTGAGCAGCTGCCAAAATTAATGCAATCATTTTACGATGATATCTCGTTGCGTACCTGCAAAAAATGCGGTAGCGTGATGGAAATTCCGAAATTAAAAGAAGAAAAAGTTAAAGTATAAATTATGAAAACAGCAACAATAGTTGGATCAGGATTGGTAGGTTCTTTATGGGCAGTATATTTATCCAAAGCAGGATATAAAGTTAAGATGGTCGAGCGCCGGTCGGATATGCGTAAGGCGAAGATTTCATCAGGTAAATCAATCAATCTGGCTACTTCTTATCGTGGTTGGAAAGCTTTGGATGAAGTAGGGATTGGCGATGAAATACGCAAAATAGCTATTCCAATGTATGGAAGAACGATGCATGATGAAGGAGGGAATAAAACATATCAACCTTATGGGATAAATGATCAGGCAATTTATTCAGTTTCGCGGGGAGATATCAATTGTAAATTGATGGATATTGCCGAACAACATGGCGCTGAAATTTCATTTAATCAGGATTGTACCGGAGCAGATTTAAAAAAAGGAATTGTTTATTTAAAGAATTCGGAGACAGGTCAGATATCCGAAATAAAATCCGATGTTGTGTTTGCAACGGATGGGGCTTTTTCAGCAGTTCGTTATAACTCCATGCAAAAACTGGATAAATTTGATTACAGTCAGAAATACATACCGGATGGTTATAGGGAAATTTTATTGCCGGCAAATGCAGATGGTAGTTATAAATTAGAAAAGAACACCCTGCATATTTGGCCGCGCGGTCGTTTTATGTTAATAGCCTTGCCAAATTTCGATGGTTCGTTTACTTGTACTTTATTTATGCCTTTTGACGGACACAAGCATTGCTTTAAAAACCTTACTTCTAAGGAAAAAGTAGAGGATTTTTTCAAATCCGTTTTTCCAGATTTCTTTAAAATAATGCCAAACGTGGCCGACGCATGGGAAGATTATCCGTTGTCTTCTTTAGCAATTATTCGCTGTTTCCCTTGGACACACGGAAAAACGGCATTAATGGGTGATGCTGCTCACGCTACTGTTCCGTTTTTTGGTCAGGGAATGAACTGTGGTTTTGAGGACTGTTCGGTGATGTATGCACTGATGAAAAAACACAATGAAGATTGGGAAAAGGTATTTGCAGAATATGAAATTATGCGTAAGCCTAATGGTGACGCTGTTCAGGATTTATCGCTATTGAATTACATAGTGATGCGCGATAAAGTGGCGGACCCGGATTACCTTTTACAACAGAAAGTAGAGCGTCGCATGAACAAGCTTTATCCGGATAAATATTTCCCAATGTATTCAATGGTGTCTTTCAGCGATATTGAGTATCGAACCGCATTAAAAAAGGGCCAGGAACAGGATGAAATAATTAAGTCAGAAATTATAAAATTTAAAATTAATTCTGCATCTTCACAGGAAGAAATTGATACTATGATACATCAATTTTTAGGAATTAAAGTTAAATAATAGTTATGAGCGATAAGCAAAAAGAAATACTGGAAAGGTTAGAGGCCAAGTTTAAATCTATTGATCAGGATCCAAACGTACATTTGGAAGGTTTAGTTTGGGCAAATCCAATAACATATTGGGATTATATTCAAACCGAGGCCTTATTAGGTTTACAAATTCAACGTACAAATCAGCCTGATGAAATGGTGTTTATCATGTACCATCAAATCAATGAATTGTTATTTAAGATGATTTTATGGGAAATTGATCAGGTGTGTACGAATGAGAATTTAACAGCTGCATTTTTTACAGAAAAACTGTCTCGTATAAGCCGTTATTTTGATATGCTGTCTTCATCCTTTAGTATTATGCAGCACGGAATGCAGGTGGAGCAATACATGAAGTTCAGAAATACCTTAACCCCGGCAAGCGGATTTCAGAGTGCGCAATACCGGATGATTGAATTTGCTTCTACTGAATTGATAAATCTGATTGATTACCGTTTTAGAGCAACAATTGACCGCAATACGCCTTATTCACACGCCTATGAGCATTTATACTGGCAGGCAGCAGGTAAAGATCATGCTACTGGCAAAAAAAACACGCTGATACGCAATTTTGAGAAGAAATACATGGATTTATTCCTTCGTAAGATGGAATATTATAACACTAAAAATCTTTGGACAATTTATAAGGCATTACCGGAAAAGGAGAAAAGCAACATTGACTTAATCAATGCTATGCGACACTATGACCATACGGTTAATGTATTATGGGTAATGGCGCATTATCACGCTGCGGAACATTACCTGGAGAGCGGAGGAAAAAAGGCAGAAGCAACAGGAGGTAGTGACTGGAAGAAGTATATGTTGCCAAAGTATCAGCGCCGGATTTTCTTCCCTGAATTATGGTCTGATGAAGAGTTTAAAAACTGGGGGGAAGATAATTTGGAATCACATAAAATCCTAACATCTCCTCTTTCTAAATAAAATCATATGTCTGTTATAGGTTCGGAGACAATTCGTGTTACGAAACTGTTTTAGTTTGAAATGGCTCATGCTTTATTAGGGAATGATGGTCCGTGTAAAAACATACATGTTCATTCTTATAAACTACGTGTAACGTTAAGGGGTAAAGCGCTATTTAATTCTGGACACCTCAAAGACGGTATGATAATTGATTTTAGCGAGCTTAAGACATTAATAAACGATGCGGTGATAAAAGTATACGATCATGCATTAGTTCTCAATAGCGCGGCGTATAATAGCGAAATTGAATTACTTTCTAAACAATATGCACGCGTGATTTTGGTCCCTTTTCAGCCCTCATGTGAGAACCTTATTGTGGAAATGAAAAACAAGATTAATTCTTTATTCGTAGATCGTCCTTTTGAATTAATTTCATTGCGTTTGGACGAAACCGCTACTTCCTATGCAGAATGGTATGCGGAAGATAATGTTTGATACATTATAGAAACAAAAAAACCCGGATATCCGGGTTTTTTTGCAACACATGAAAAGTTTATCTTAAAGATTTGCAAGAATAAAAACTATGTTTACAATTGTACTAATTGCAAAAGTATTGAATAACCATTTAATTGGAGCCTGACCAATTGCAGCAACGTTATTTGCCATAGCCAAGGCCATACAAATTGCTAATTGCCAAATTGGAGCGTCGTTTTGTAAAATACTCATAGCGGCAATTCCGCCAATGATACTTCCAATCGTAATTGTCATACTGATTAGACCAAAATAACTGAAATTTAATTTCTTTAAAAAAGCATCGTAACCGCTTTCGGTTTTAACACTTGATGTGCTCATGCTACCTGGGTATGGTTTTGTAATTGTAGCCATTGTTATGTGATTTTATAGGTTAATAAATTTTGTTTAATCAAATGTCATCAAAGCAGTTTATACGGCACATGACTTAAGTCATTTTTGAATGATGATATAAGTTAGTTTTATTAATTTTAATGACATTTGGTGGCTTAAGAAATAAAAAACGCCTCATAAAATGAGGCGTTTTTTGTATTAATAAATAATAATCACGCACATATTACATTTGCTTTGCCAGGAAAAGATTTAGTTCTTTTCTAAGCTCATTGAATACCTTGTCGAAAGATTCGTAATTATCACGCATTTTAGGGTGATCGTTTACTTTACGGTGATCAACCGCAGTAGGGTTTTCGTTTACCCGGTTTTCAAGATAGTTCTCGTGATCCTTAATGCTGTGATTTAATTCATCGATATTATTGCGTTGTACAATTAATTGATTTTGAAAGTGCTCAACTTGTTTAAGTACATCCTGACCTGAATTTTTAGAAGCAATTTCTGTAATACGGTTCTGCATTACTGTAATTTCATCCTTATAAAAAGCCAGGTTTTTTAACCAAGTTTGGTGTTCCTCATGTAGGTCATAGATTTTCTTTGTTTCCATAATTATTGTGTTTTTTATTGTTTTATCGTTTGTACAAATCTCCGATATACGCCCGTCTTTAAAACTGACAAATATCAATTTATTGCGTGATAATGCTCAGAAGTTTTATCTCTTTTTTATTTCAAATTTGTAAAACGATTATAATGGAAATTAGCTATGAATACTATGCTTTGGAATTGATACTACGCACCTTTTGTGGTGTGATATTTTTATTTCAAGGGTATGATAAACTGTTTAAGGTAAAAATAAGCGGTGTTATAGAAACTTTTCGTTTTGAAGCGCAACAAAAAAATGTACCGTCCTTTTTATTAACCTTGGCAGCTTATTACACCTCTTACGTTGAGTTTTTTGGTGGGTTGTTGCTATTCGTGGGATTATTTAAAAATTATGCTTTATGTGCGTTAGGCTTAGATTTGATAATGGTAGCAGTAGCGTTTTCTTATATGAAACCGGTTTGGGATATGAGAAATGTATTTCCACGATTGATTTTAGTAGCATTATTGCTGTTTATGCCAACACGCTGGGCCTATTTCAGTTTAGATAATTTATTACGAATGTTATTGAAATAATAGAGAAAAAATGAAGAAAAAGAAGAATAAAACTATTTTGGTTGGTGTTGATTACACAAAATCGAGTGATAATGCCCTGGAGTATGCGGTGATGATGGCTAAAAAAAGTAATGCATCCGTAATGCTATTTCATATTTATGAAACACCGGTAGTTCATACGTTTTCCGGAGCCTATTTTGTTTCATATAAAGAAATGCAAGGATATAATTTAGCGCGATTGGAAAAATACCGATCAAAACTTAGTGTAAAACATCCTTCTATTGATTTTTCTGTATTTGCTTCCTATAAATCATTTAAAACCGGAGTAAACGAATTAATTAAAAGCCGTAAAGTTCATTATGTTGTTCTTGGACTGGAGTCAAAGTCGCGTTTTTCGAGGTTTATATATGGCACAACCGGGTTGGAAGTAGCAGGTAAAATAAGTTGTCCGGTAATTATTGTGCCGGAAAGATATAAGCAACATAAATTAAAAACTTCCGTTTTAGCGTTAGACAATCATAAAACGATTGAAAGTAAAGTGATGCAAAAAATAACTGATTTTAATAAACAGTTTAAAATGCAGAAGGAATTAGTGCATATAAAAACAGAAGATGAGTTTATGTTTGTAAACAAAAAGAAAGCTTCAGACGCTAATAAAAGATGGAAAGTAAAGATTGTGGAAGCAAAGAATTTTGAAGATGGAATTTTATCCTATGTAAAACAAAATAAAATTGACTTGTTATCAATTGTTAGTCATGCCCACTCAACTATGTATGAATTGTTTAATGAGTCGAACACCAAGCAACTAGCATTTAAAACACGCATACCAATTATGTCAATACACGATTAAAAAACACACACAAAGTACACGTTATGATTATCGAGATTACCAACAATAAAACTATAGAAGACATTCAGACAGAATTCAATTTGGAATTCCCTTATTTAAAAATACAATTCTTTAAACACAGCCATAAAGTATTTATGGGTAATGACACAAAAGAATTACTTCCATCCAATACCCCAATAGGATTGCTTAAACATCATAACGGAAGTATTGAGGTAAGTGAAGATATGACCGTGAGTGACCTGGAAAAGGAATTTAAAGAAAAATTGAATCTAAATGTTCAGGTGTTCAGAAAATCAGGTAAAAGCTGGTTGGAAACCACTGTTACTGATGCGTGGACATTAAAAAAGCAAAACGATGAAGGAAAAGAATTAAGCTTATTAACTTAGTTTTTAGGCTTTAAGCTTTTTTAATTTATCGTAATTAATGATTGTAATATTACTGCTCTTAACTTCAATTAATTTTTCTTCTTTAAAATCACTTAATGTTCGGATAAGTGATTCCGTAGCTGTACCAACAATATTAGCTAAATCTTCTCGCGAAATGGAGATGTTAAACTTTCCGCCTTCAGTTTGATGATAACGGTCGTATAAGGTAACCAAAGCATTGGCAACTCTTTTTCTTACCGAGCTGTAAGCAAGGTTAACCAACTGATTTTCTTTTTCAATAATATTATCACTTAGCATTTTGATGAATTTCTTCATCACGGCTGCATTATTATAAATTAATGAGTAGAAATCTTCTTTTGGTATCAATAACACCTCACTTTCTTCTAAAGCTTCCGCATTTTCAACAAATGGGTGATCTTCCAATAAGGCTATGTACCCAAAGAAGTCACCATCTTTATAAAGATTAGTGATGAATTCTTTACCGTATTCGTGAGATTTAAATGTTTTTATTTTCCCTTTCGCCAGATAGTACAAAAAGTTAGGAGAGCTTCCTTCGCTAAAAATCATTTCTTTCTTCTTGAATGTTTTAATGCGTCGGTCGTTAGAGAGTTTCTTTAGCTCATCAATATTTTTAATATCGTCAAAGAATTTATTAACTCCTTCTACGTTATTTGAAAATTCGTTTTTTAATAATTCTGTTTTTTTCAGTCGACTTTCAACCGATCTTAATAATTCAACATCATCAAAAGGCTTGGTAATGTAATCATCAGCACCCATTTCCATTCCTTTTCTAAAATCACCTCTTTCTGTTTTTGCTGTTAGGAAAATGAAAGGTATAGTAGAGGTTTCAGTATTTTTCGATAGCATATGAATAACACCATAACCGTCTAAAACCGGCATCATGATATCACAAATAATTAAATCAGGTTTATTGTTTTGAGCCAATTCAACACCTATTTTCCCGTTTTCTGCCTGTAGTACTTTATAGTTGGCCAATTCTAATATCTCTGCAGTGTTTTCTCTTACTTCGGTATTGTCTTCTATTAATAAAACTGTTTTCATTTTGTGCTTTGATTATAATTGTTTGTAAGGAATATCAATTATGAATGTTGTACCTATGTTTAATTTGCTTTCAAAATTTATTTTTCCCTTCATTTCCTGAATGTATTTGGCAACAATATTTAAACCCAAGCCTGTTCCCTGAATGTTAATGGCGTTTTTGGCCCGGTAAAACCGTTCAAATAAATTACTTTGTTCTTCTTCAGGAATACCTATTCCCTGATCTTTTACTTCTATGTGAATATGATTCTTGCTGTTAGAAATATTAACATAAATATCCTTTCCTTCCGAGGAGAACTTTATGGCATTGCTAATAAGGTTGATGAAAATGTTACGTACCATCTGCTTATCAAGGTAAACAATATCTTCGCCCTCATAATTCAGTACAACCTGCTGATTTGCCTTTACTAAACCGCTCAATTCAGAAATAATTTCATTAACTAAGGTCTTAACGTCAAATTCAACAATATTTAAAACAATTTTCCCCTGTTCTAATTTTTCAGCGGATAAAAAATCATTTAAAATTAAGGTCATGTTAGTAACCGCGCTTTTTACACGCTCAACATGTTTAGTACGTTTGTCATCTTCCGTTTCTGTTTTGTATTTACTAATTAAGGAAACAGATGACAAAATGGTACTTAAAGGTGTTCTGAATTCATGAGAAGCCATAGTAACAAAGCGCGACTTTAAATCATTAAGTTCCTTTTGTTGTTCCAGGGCATGACTTAGTTGCTCTTTTGATTGTTCAAGTTCCTTAAGTGCCTCTTTTAAAACTTTGGTTCTTTCGGTTACTTTTAATTCAAGCTCTGCATTTACACGTTTAATTTTTTCCTGTGAAGCTTTTCTCTCCGAAATATCAATTATAAACGCAACAACATAAATCTCGTTATCTTTTTTAAAATGTGTTAAACTGATTTCAACCGGAAATTCTGTATTATCCTTTCGTCTGGCTAAAAGATCAATATCCTTACCCATAGAACGGGAATGCGGACTATGATTGAACTTTTCACGGTGTTGCTGATGCTTATGTTTAAGACTGGACGGAATTAGACTTTCTACTGTATTACCAATTAATTCGCCTTGATTGTAACCGAATAAACGTTCGGCACTAGGGTTAGCTTTTGTAATGATACCGTCTTTATCGGTTATAATTATGCCTTCGGTCGCAAATTCAAAAAGGGCATTCAGGCTTTCCATTTCTTTTTTCTTATCCGAATTCAATTTAGGCATTTTTTTTTAATAACTGATTAATATATCAGTGTTAATCTGTCAAAAAAATGACTTATGTCATAAATTGGTAAAGTCTATTGTAACTTGTTGTTGTAAAGCAAAATAAACTGCAGAAAAATAAATTATTTGGTTTGTATTTCTGTTTTTAGAAGGTGTTTTTAGTAACAAAACACCTTAGATTATTCAATTTATAGAGCAAATTGATTCTACAAGCGCTTATTGTGTTGTAACACGCAATTAGAACTTTTCAAAAATCAAATAAGTGTAAAAGCCTCTGCTTTTCTTGGAATAATAATTATGGGATAGCCTTCTTCCATTAAATGTTTCTTAAATCCGATTTTTGAATCGTCTTCCCCATGCACTAAAAACACTGTTTTTACTTTGCTCTTATCCTGACAGGATAAAAATTTTATCATCTCAAGGTAATCACCATGCGCGCTGTACGAGGAAATACTTTCAACATCCGCATTCACCGGAATTTCGTCACCAAATATTTTTACCAATTTATCTCCGTTCAGTAGTTTGCCGCCTAATGATCGCGGTGGGCAATAGCCAACTATCAGCAACGTGTTTTTGTTATATGGTAAGGTATGTTTTAAGTGATGTTTTACACGTCCGGCATCCATCATTCCGGATGCTGAAATAATAATACATGGTTCTGACGACTCATTCAAAGCCATCGAATCTTCTTTTTCGGTTATATAAGTTAATCCTTCAAAACCAAAAGGATCTTCGTCTGTTTTTAAATGCTCTATTACGCTTTCATTTAAACTTTTTGAATAGCGACGCATAATGTCGGTCGCACTTTTTGAAAGGGGACTGTCTACATATACTTTAATCTTAGGAAGCAAAGAGGCGTCTTTCATTCGGTCTAATGCATAAACTATTTCTTGAGTTCTTCCTAAGCTAAAAGCCGGAATTATTAGTTTTCCCCTTTTTTCAATACAAGTTTTGCGTACACAATTAAGCAATCGCATTTGTGCGTCATCAATCTTATCGTGTAACTTATCGCCATAAGTACTTTCACAAATCAAATAATCTGCTTGCGGAAACGGTTGCGGATCATGCATTAATAAATCATTATAGCGGCCAATGTCACCTGTATAAGTAAGCGTAATTTTTTTAGTACCATCATCCAGCTTTAAATTAACTATCGCACTTCCCAAAATATGTCCGGCATCCGTAAAAGTAAAGCTAACTTCATCGTTTAATTGGTATTCGGCATTGTATGGAACTGTTTTAAAATGGCGTATGCATTTCTCAACATCTTTTGTTGTGTAGCTTGGCTTAAGCAATGGTTTACCAGCTTTTTGGCGCCGCTTATTTACAAAGGCAATATCGCTTTCCTGAATTTTTGCACTGTCTAACAAAAGTATTTCGCAAATTTCTAAAGTGGCCGGTGTACAGTAAATACTTCCGGTAAATCCCTGTTTAACCAACAATGGCAAATTACCCGAATGATCTATGTGCGCGTGCGATAAAATAACTGTATCAACTTGTGCGGGATCAAAACCAAAATGTATGTTTAAATCACCCGTTTCTTTTCCCAATCCTTGATACAAGCCGCAATCCAACAGAATCTGCTTTCCTTTTGTGGTGGTAATTATATGTTTACTACCCGTTACTGTTTCTGTTGCTCCGTAAAATTGAATTTGCATAATGTATTATTTAGTAGCCAAATACTTCTTTAAGTGATAACTCCTGCACTTTTCCGTATTTCTCAAGAATTTTGAAATCAATATCACTTTTTTTGCCAATAACCAGAGTCGTTAAAGGTTTTCCCTTTATTGTTTGTTCCTGAAAAGCTTTTACATCATCAAAAGTTAAACTTTTAATTTTTTCATAAATAGTTTTTCTCACGTCGTATTTGTGATCAAACTTTAAAGCTTCTTCGTAATTAAATAAAATTGCAGATTTTGTGATGCGTTCCGAACGAATGTCTTGTGTCACCACTTCTTTGGCAGATTTAAAACCCATTTCCGCTTTAGGCATGTTGTTTAACAAGTCACTCATGCCTTTCATTGCTTCCGAAAGTTTGTCCGACTGTGAACCGATGTAAGAATAGTTTACATATCTGTTTTTTAATGAAGTTGGTTTTAAATAAGTAGAGTAAGCCGAGTAAGCAAGGGCTTTTGATTCACGTAAATCCTGGAACACAACACTGCTCATTCCGCCGCCAAAATACATGTTGTATAAACTAATTACCGGTAACTGGTCAATGTTGTATTTTTCGCCTCTGCTTATCATTACTATTTCTACCTGTTTCATGTCAAAGTCAACGAAATAAACTTTATTGCCTAATTCTTGTTCCTTAAATTCTTTTTCAGCAGGAATCTCTTTAAAAACTGCTGGCACATTGTGTAAATTGTTTAGTTTGTTTTTTACGTTATCCATTTCATCCGGACCGTAATATAAAATGCGGTGACTATAAGCGGTTAAATTCCGGATGTTTTGTGTTACTTCATTAACAGTTACCTTTTTTAATTCATCGGGACTCATTTTATAGGTAAATCTGTTATCAGGACCATAATTTGCGTAATTATACATGCCGTCACGCATAATTACCATTTTGTTGGATTTAGCATCCTCGCGTTTTTTAATAATGTCTTCAACCAGGTTTTTTAATGCGTCTTCGCTTAATACAGGATTGCTTAAAACCTCTTCAAACAACTTTACTGCCTTTTCGTAATTTTCGCTTAAACCATTTAAGCTAACCCAGGTTCTGTCGTCGCTGATAAAAATATCAAAACTGCATCCTAATTTAAATAGTTCTTCTTTTACTTGGGCAGCTGTAAGGTTTTTAGTTCCACAAAATGGTACACTTTCTACGGTTACTCGCAATGATTTATCATGGTTAGATCCCATGTTAAATACATAAAACAATTCAAATGTCTGGTTTTCGGTATTCTTTGTATAGAAGAAAGGAATGTCTGATTTTAATTGCGTTTTTAAAACATCTTTATCATAATCGATGAATTTAGGCTCAATGTTTTTAGTTTTTGCCGCTAAAACATTCTTCACAAAATCCGAAGTATTATCACGATCAACTTCCACAGGAGTGATGGTTGGCTTTTCAACCTTCTGTACATTTTTATCTACTCCCATACGCTTATAAACAATAACGTAGTTGTTTTCTTTGTAATGGTTTTTAGCAAACTCCATAATATCTTGCTTGGTGATTTTTGATAAACGATCGGTTGCGCTTACCATGTCCTGCCATTTAATATCGTTCTTAAAAGAGTTAAGCATATTAAAGGAACGCGACATGTTATCTTCGAGTTCTTTTGTTTTTTGTAATTTATAATCAGTAATAATCGCGTTCAAAAGCCAGTCGCTGAACTCTCCATTTTTTACTTTTTCAATTTGCTCTAGAATTAATTTTTCAACTTCTTCAAGCGATTGTCCGTTTTTTGGATTACCAAAAATAACATGCGTTGAATAGTCTTTAAGGATATATGGGAATCCTCCGCTGCTCAATACTTTTTGAGATTGGTTTAAATTTAAATCGAGAAGGCCTGCTTTGCCATTATTTAAAACCGAATTAATGATTCGAATCATGTCAGCGTCTTTAGAAGCAGCACCTTCAAATCTCCAGGCCATTGCCAAATTATCAGCTTCCGGACCTACAATTTCTTTAATTATTTTAGAAGTGATAGGGGATTCTTTTTCAAATTTATAGGGCTCTACTGTTTTTGTTTTAAACTTACCGAAGTTTTTTTCTATTTCAATGATTGTTTTATCAGGATCAAAATCACCGGCCATAATTATCGCCATGTTATTAGGCACATAATTTGTGTTGTAATATTTCATGATCTCCTTCATGGAAGGATTTTTTAAGTGATCAATTGTTCCGATAGTGGTTTGTGTACCGTAACTGTGTTTCTGAAATAACCCGGCCATCATAGCTTCCCATGCTTTATCGTTATCACTGTCTAAACAACGGTTCTTCTCTTCGTAAACTGCTTCCAGTTCTGTGTGAAACAATCGTAAAACAGGTTTTCTGAATCGCTCGGCTTCAACTATCAGCCAATTTTCTATCTGATTGTTCGGGATGTCGTTAATATAAACTGTTTCGTCAAACGAGGTAAATGCATTTGTGTTTTGCGCACCAATTCCTGCTAACATTTTATCGTATTCGTTAGCAATGGCGTATTTTGCGGCTTCGCCCGAAATACTGTCGATTTGATGGTAAATGTTTTTGCGTTTCGATTCATCTTTTGTATTACGGTATACCTCGTATAGGTCTTCTATTTTCTGAATCAGTTTACTTTCTTTATCAAAATCTTTTGTGCCAAACTTGTCACTTCCTTTAAACACCATGTGCTCTAAGTAATGCGCTAAACCTGTTGCGTCTGCCGGATCATTTTTACTTCCTGCCTTTACTGCAATCATGGTTTGAATGCGAGGCGCGTTTTTATAAACCGACATATAAACCTTCATGCCATTACTCAGTGTATAAATACGGGCTTTATAAGGGTCGTTAGGTACTGTTTCGTAATTAAGTGTTGGTGTTGCGGTTTCCGGCGCATCTGTTATGATAACCGCAGCAGGTGTCTTAGTTGGTTTTTTTTGCGCGTAGGAATTTCCTAATTGAAAAATTACAGCGCTAATTATCAGGTAAAATGTTTTTTTCATAATAAAATTTGTGATTAATAATCTAATTCCAGATCCAATCGCTTTTTTAATTCCAGTAATTGGGGGTTTTTATCTGCAAGATATTTGAATTTGTCGGCAGGCTTATAAACCTTGCCTGTTGACACTTCCACCTCTTCAATTCGCACATCTAATGTTAAGGTGTTGTTTGATAGTTGCTGGCGGACATTATCGAGGAATTCCTGACGAACATTTAACAGAATTTCTTTTTGTGCATCGTTATGAATATGTAAAATAATCATATTCGTGTCGTTTAACTCAACGCGTGCAGTTGAAAGTGTAGTAAACAACTGGCGATTACCGGCCGCATTTTTTAATTCAGCAAAATTTTTAATTGCATTTTGTAATCTGTCAAAATCAAAAGCTTTGTTTTCGAAAACAACTTCTTTACTTTGGGTTTCTGTTATTTCTGAAACAGGCGTCTTATCTTTTATAGCCTGATTTAAACTGAATTCGGCTTTGATTTTTAATTCTGAAAACGGAACTATGGGCTTATCGGTTGTTTTAATTATTTTTTCAGTGCTAGTGCTTACAACCGGAGTTTGAGCCGGATTATTTGAAGGTGGAGGGCTGCTTTTTGTTTCGAAGCCGGCTTCTAACTCATTTTTTTTTTCCGCATCATTGGATGCGGCATTTAAATAAGCCATTTGCATGAGCGTCATCTCTACTAAAAGCCGTGGGTTTTTAGCCGACTTATAACTCACGTCGGTTTTACTGATTAACGAAAGGCATTTTAATAAAAATGCCAAAGGACAACGAGTTGCCTGATCGGCATATTTAGGTTTAAGATTATCGCTAATTTCCAGTAATTGTACGGTTTGAGGATCGCGACTAACCATTACATTACGTAAATGTTCACCCAAACCAATAATGAAATTGTGTGCGTCAAATCCTTTTTTTAAAATGTCATCAAAAGTTAACATGATTTCCGGTAACTTTTGTTCTAATAAGAAATTGGTGATTTTAAAATAGTAGTCAAAATCCAGAACATGTAAATTTTCGACTACCGCTTTATAGGTCAAATGATTTCCGGTGAAGGCAACCATCTGATCAAAAATAGAGCAGGCATCACGTAATCCGCCATCTGCTTTTTGCGAAATAACATGCAAGGCTTCGGGCTCAAACGTAACATCTTCAGTTTTGGCGATGTGTGCCAAATGATTAGAGATATCTTCGTTTTTAATTCTGTTAAAATTAAAAACCTGACAACGTGATAATATGGTTGGAATGATTTTATGTTTCTCGGTGGTTGCTAAAATAAATTTAGCATGTTTGGGAGGTTCTTCCAATGTCTTCAAGAAGGCATTAAACGCAGCGGTTGACAACATATGAACCTCGTCGATGATATACACTTTGTATTCACCTAACTGTGGAGCAAATCGGACCTGATCCACTAAATTACGAATGTCTTCTACTGAATTATTGGATGCGGCATCCAGCTCATATACATTTAATGAGGCGCCACTGTTAAAAGACTGACAGGATTCGCATTTATCACACGCTTCTCCTTCCGGTGTAATGTTGAAACAGTTGATGGTTTTAGCGAAAATACGCGCACAGGTTGTTTTACCAACACCACGCGGCCCGCAAAATAAATATGCCTGAGCAAGTTGTTTATTCGCTATGGCATTTTTTAAAGTATTGGTTATATGTGATTGTCCAACAACCGTATTAAAGTGTTGGGGACGATACTTTCTTGCCGATACTATAAATGCTTCCATCAGATTTATAAAAATACGCTTTTAAAGCCAATTTTCAGCTTTATTGTGGCCTTTAAAAAAGGTTAAATTATTCACAATGGTTGATAAGTAAAGCGACTAAAATCTTAATTTAGCGGGGTCTGAAGTCACTAAAAATCATAATTGCTTTATTAGCAGCATGTAGTCCTGTTTTTTCACAACAGCTTATAAAAGGACATATTGTTGAAAGCGACAGTACTACTGTAATGCCGTTTGTTTATATCATTAACAAAAGTACCGGTAACGGAACCATGAGTGATAATTCAGGTAATTTCTATATACGAACCAACGCAAATGATACCCTCGAGGTTTCTTTTGTTGGCTATGTTCGCTTGAAACTTCCGGTAAGTAAATTGACATACAACGCAAACGGTGAAGTAAAAATTGTAATGAAAAAAATCGTCTATTCACTAGGCCCGATTACCGTAACTTCCTTTAAAATTAAACCTTATGAGCGGGAGAAAATGAAGAAAGTGATTGAAGAGGCTAAAATTAAACCAGTAGATGCTATCAGTAGTCCAATCACCGCTTTATACGATCAGTTTAGTAAAAGGGGTAAAGAAAAAAGAAAGCTAGCCGCCATATTTGAACAGGTTTTTATTGACGAACAAGTGAGCCAGAAGTTAAATCCAGAAGTTTTAAGGAAATTAACGGGTGATGAATTAATTGATTATGAAAAATTCAGAAAATATTGTTACTCGTTAACGGATTATTATATCCTGAATCACGATGGATACGACTTATATTACAAGGTAATGGAATGTTATTATCGCTGGAAAGACGAAGGGCGCTAATTTCCTTTATTTAAAAGAAAATCGACAGGCTTGTTTGATCTCTTGTTAAGCCAACACTAAATTTTTTGTATTTTTGATTAGTTGGGCTAGTCACCTAGTTATTTCTTAATAATTTATTTATGAAAAAAATATTACTGTTTTTATTCGCTGTTTCCTTTACAGGTTTGTTTGGATTAAACAAGGATGAAAAAATAAAATATCAGGATACTGCTGTTAAGGTGGAGGATATGAGAATTCGCACAAACGATGCGGTAAGTACCGATGGATACATAAAAGCCAAATTAATTTTTGAAAACAAGAACGATTATTTTGTATTTCTCGACCCTGATAAATCTTTTTATTTTATCAATGGCGTTAAATATTATAATAAAGAAAGAGAATTAGTAATTCCGCCGAACGGAAAGAAAGCGAAGGTTCTGGATGTGAAAGGGAGAGGGTTAAATATTCCCGTGCTATCATTGGTAATTGAAGGACTTTCAAGAACAGGAAATGAACGGATGGTAGGTGTGCCCGACCTAACAGCCGCACGTAAACAAATTGTAAGCTCAGGTAATGTAGAGGTGATGGTTATTGATTACGACTTTGATGCTGCTAAACGTTGCCATATCAAAATGAAGGTAACCAATACCGGAAATGATATTCTGATTGTAAATGCAGGAGTAATTGAATTAAGTGATGAGGGAAATACATTAAACAATATTGGCAAAAGATCTAATAGCATCATGTTAAGAAAAGGTCAGTCAGACGTGATTACCGGTGTTTATCAGGTTAACAACGTAAAAAGTGATAAAAAGTTAATCTGGAATGACGCATTTGTTTCTGCCAGTTTGATTGCATTGGAGCCAATCGAAATAGGAATGGCGGTAACTTCCGATTACTTAAAAAACTACACATACTACCTGGCACCAAAACCTCCGGTTAATGTTCAACCTGAAGTTGTAAAAGAGGAGCCTACTGCAATGAATACCGATCGTACTCAAAAAGCAACGAAAGAAAAACAAAAGCCTGAGCCAAAAGCTAAACCAGAACCAAAAAAAACAATAGCAAAAGAAAAAACAGAAGTTGCGCCAAAAGATAAAACGGAAGTTAAACAACCGGAAAAAAAACGTGCAGAGTCTATCCAAAGTGAAGGCGAAATGTCGGAGCTGCATGCAGCAGATGTTAATTTTAGTGATGCCGGAGGAAAATATTATGCCTTGTTAATAGGAAGCAGTGATTACAAAGATCCTGCCATTCCAGATTTGGAAGGTTTGCCGGTTAACGACGCGCTTGCTCTTGAAAAGGTTTTAAAAACCAATTATACATTCGCTGCAGAGAACATTAATGTTTTGAAAAACCCTTCACGTCGCGAAATTGTAATTGCTTTAGATGATTTATCAAAGAAAGTAACAACCAATGATAATGTATTGATTTTTTATGCAGGACATGGACATTACGAAGATGAGAATGATATAGGCTATTGGTTGCCTACTGATGCAGAAGTAAGTAATTCTGCCAACTGGTTATATAATGATCAGTTAGTAGCTTCTATCCGTAAAATTAAATCGTTACACACATTGTTAATTTCGGACGCTTGTTTTAGTGGAAGTATTTTTAAGAACCGTTCAATCAGTTTAACGGGTGCCAGTGATGTGATTAAGAAAAAATATCAGTTGCCGAGCCGAAAAGCAATTACCAGCGGTACTTTAAAAACGGTTCCGAATAAAAGTGTGTTTATTAAGTATTTGTTAGATCGACTTGAAAAAAACAAAGACAAATATTTTGCCGCCAGCAGTTTGTACCGCAATATTGAAGAGCCTGTAGGTAACAACAGTACCAGCTTACCGCAGTATGGCGTTATCAATAATGTGGGTGACGAAGGAGGGGATTTTATTTTTATTAGAAAGTAAAAGTGGTAATATTTGAGTCTGTTTAAAAGGAAATATTATTGTCATCAATGCCGAGATATTTGTGGTGATGTTACGGTTTATGAAGAATCAGGGATAACAAAAATCAACATTCTGAAATTCAGTCAGGAACTATACGCTAATGTTGAGCCTAAAGACGTTAAAGATTTAATTGCCTATTATAAAATT
Source organism: Bacteroidia bacterium (assembly GCA_040403535.1). Classification (GTDB taxonomy): domain Bacteria; phylum Bacteroidota; class Bacteroidia; order B-17B0; family Aurantibacillaceae; genus JAHEYG01. The sequence continues at coordinate 3,618 of JBBAKL010000040.1, read as the reverse complement.
GATAATCTGATTCGGATTTACGAGATAGATAAGGAATTTGCGCCATTTTTTTGTCCGGAGTGTTATGAGTCTTACTGTTCAAATTGTTGGGACAGAATGATGACTTTTGATGAGATTTATTATGATGCCGAATATGGGGTTTGTCCGAAAGGACACAGAAGAATGCTATTTGATTAGTGTTTTAACCTCTCCAAACTACCACCTTTTTCAAACAATTTATCTATTCTTTTTTCTACAGCCGGGTCTTTAATGAGAGCCGGTGCGTGATGTGGTTTTACACGCGCGTCAATAATGACGCTGTCACAACCAAAATGTTTAAAGCGTGTAAACGGATTGATTCCGTAAATATCATGACTTGGATTACTACGTGTAAAGGTTACCCAAAGCCAATTGTTTAATGTGGCTGAAGTGAAATCGCTGTCATCACAAATCACAATGAAAGGATAAGCTGATGTCTCTATTCGCTGACGAATTACTTCCGTGTTTAATTCTTCAATTTCTTCTTCTGTTTTCTCGTATGATTCAAATTTGTTGCCCTGCAAGATTAGAACACCAGGTAATGCTAAGAACGGATTTGAAAATGCTTTCAATTCTAATATTTCACTACTGATGGTGGTTGCAAGTTCACGTTTTTTATCACCGTAAGCTGCAAAAACCACTTTACTTCCGCTGTTCAGCGCATTACCGCTATAATCTAAAGTATCAATAGTGGTGTTAGTATAAAAATGCAAATCGCGGGTTAAGTCGATGCGTTCCAGAAGATATTTGAAATATTCTTCAATGCGGTGAGTACTTAGTTTTTCATCTCCGCCGGTGATAAACAAATATTTAGCCAGACTTAATTGTCCGCTGCCAAAAACATGATTAGCAATGGTAAGTAATTCGGCAGGTTGTTTGGCAGGATTATACGGTGTGTAGCGCTCGCTTCCGGTAGCTAATAACAAAGGATGTACCCCTGCTGCATCTACGGCATTTACTTCTTTTAATCCCGGTATTTCTTGCGGCAATGCGTCGCCCGTTAGTTCGTGTATTAACGCGCCAAAGCTGGTATCTTCCTGTGGTGGTCTTCCTACAACAGTAAACGGCCAAATGGCATCTTTACGGTGATACACTTTATGCACCTTCATTAGCGGAAAATCGTGTGTAAGACTGTAGTAACCTAAGTGATCACCAAAAGGCCCTTCCGGTTTATTTTCATTTGGGTAAACTTCACCGGTAATGACAAAATCGGCATCTGTGCTAATGCAATACCCATCCACGTAGGTGTATCCAAAACGTTTATTTCCGAGAGCACCTGCAAAGGTTAATTCGCTTAAACCTTCCGGCAATGGCATTACAGCGGCAAGTGTATGGCTTGGCGGACCACCTATAAAAATGGAGACTTTTAAAGGTTGATTTTTTTTGTTTGCCTTTGTTTGATGTACACCAATTCCTCTGTGTAATTGATAATGTAATCCAATTTCTTTATTTAAAATGTAATTATTACCATTTAGCTGTATACGATACATGCCAAGGTTTGAATTCATAACACCCGGCTTTTCGATGTCTTCACTGTATACTTGTGGCAAGGTTACAAAAGCGCCTCCATCCATAGGCCAGTGTTTAATGAAAGGGAGTTTACTAATGGTTGTTTCCTTATAAAGAAGAGGCTTATTAAACGGATTTTTTTTCGGTAAAGCCGATAGGCCGGTAAACAACACATCACTGTATTTAAACGGATTTTTAAGTGCGTTTAATGGATTTTGCTTAATATCTACCAGTTTTTGAATTTTATTGAAGGTGTCTCTGAAAATAAATTTGCTTCGGTCAAGCGTTCCGAAAATATTGGACGCACATTGAAATTCACAACCTTTTACATTTTCAAATAGTAGGGCAGGGCCTCCCATTTCGTGAACACGTAAATGAATGGCTGCCATTTCTAATTCCGGATCCACTTCTTCTTTGATACGGATTAAATGACCATTTTTTTCAAGGTCTAGTAAACATTCTTTTAAACTGGAGTAGCCCATATTTTAATATTTTACGTCATTGCGAACGTTAGCGAAACAATCTGAGATTTTTAGAGATTGCTTCGTAGTCCCTCCTCGCAATGACGAAGTTACTTCTTATAAACCAACTTTCCACCAATGTGGGTTTGCAAAACCTGAGTTTGAAGTATTTTATTTTCATCGCATTTCATCAGGTCTGTATCTAAAACAACAAAATCGGCCCATTTGTTCTTTTCCAGACTGCCTTTTTCTTTTTCTTCAAAATTTGCGTAGGCGGCCCAAAGGGTCATACCTCTCAATGTTGCTTCTCTGTTCAGGGCATTTTCTTTTTGAAATCCTCCTTCAGGATAGCCTTTACTGTCTTTACGGACGACTGCCGCATAAAATGTTTTAAGCGGACTAATATCTTCCACTGGAAAATCGGTACCTAATGCTACCAGTCCCGCGGCATTTAATAAGTCGTTGTAAGCATAAGCGTATTTTACGCGCTCTTTACCTAGTCGGTCGGCAGCCCAATACATATCACTGGTGGCGTGTGTAGATTGTACCGATGGAATGATATTATAACTAAAATCTTTAAAATTATCTTTTAAAACTACCTGGGCATGCTCAATTCTCCAGCGTTTATCTTCAGTACCGGAACAATATTTTTTATAAATGTTTAAAATTACTTTTGCTGCTGAATCTCCAATACAATGTGTGTTCATCTGAAAACCATGAGCGTTCATTAGCTCCGCAAATTTTTCGAAATATGAAATGTCGTTTAATAAAAATCCTTTCCAATTCGGTTTATCGGCGTATTCATGACATAAACAGGCGCCTCTTGATCCAAGAGCACCATCGCCATAAAATTTAAACGAGCAAACGTTTAATTTATCTGTTTTATATTTTCCGGTTTTTAAATAATGGTTTATGTTTTCATCATTGGGAGTAAGCATGGCATACACGCGCATGAATAATTCATTTTTCTTTTGCAGTTCATCAATGGCATCTACTACGCTTTTGTCTAATCCCGCATCCGATACAGTAGTGATGCCATAAGCCAGACAATTTTCCTGCGCATTAAGTAAAGCATTTCTTATTAGGTTAAATCCGGGTTTGGCAATGCTTTTCTTTAACGAATCTTCAGCGTTATCTATTAAAATACCGGTAAGTTTTCCGTTTTTAATTTCCACTTCACCGCCATTTATTTTTGTTTTGGTGGTGAAGCCTGCCAGGTCTAAAGCTTTTTGATTTACCAATGCGGCATGCCCGTCAACTCTGGTCAATAACACCGGTGTATTCGGAAAAAGACTATCTAGTTTGTGCTTGTTAGGAAATTCTTTTAATTCCCAATCATTCTGGTCCCATCCTCTGCCAATGATCCAATTTACTTCTTTGGATACTGAAGGAGTTGGCACTAAGTCATGTTGCACCACGTAGTTTTCTACTTTGTCTATTACCTCGTCAAACGATTTTGTTCCTACCAGATCCACTTCTTGCAGACCTTTGCCATAACCATAAAAATGACAATGCGCATCAATAAACCCCGGAAAAACAAAACGTCCTTTTAAGTCTTGTGTTTCTTTAGAGGTGTATTTATTTAAAATAGTTTCATATAATATATCAAATTTCATATTATTTTTTACCT
>JBBAKL010000039.1:17209-29391 GCA_040403535.1 Bacteroidia bacterium | reverse complement strand
AAGGATTCCGGTTCTCCATGATCGTTTGAGGAGCGTGTTTTCACTTCAACAAACACGATGCAGTTGTTGTGTTTGGCGATAATGTCTACTTCCAGTTTTTTATAACGCCAGTTCGACTCCAGGATGATATAATTCTGGCTGCGCAAATAGGTGATGGCCTGTTCTTCGCCCCAATTTCCGGTATTTTTAGCCTCTGTTGCGATTGTTGTTAAGAATAAAAATTATTTATAATTTAGTAATCGTAAAATTAATCATATGTCTAAATTAAAACTATTTCTTCTTAGTTTATTTGCGCCTGTTGTGATGAGCGCACAATCTTTTGGTGGTTCTCTAGAATTTAAATACTACACCCAAAAAGATACTACTGTTAACGTTTATAATGTAAAAGACAAGAACGTGAAACTTGAACAATTTGGTAAACGTTCAGGAACTGTTGAGGGCAGTTTCGTTTTTGATTTAGCAAATAATTCCATCAAATTTGTTAACCCAAAGCGTAAGGTTTGGGGTGATCATAAAAGTGAAACAGCTCCCGTAATCAAAGGAGTTTGTGAAACAAAAAAGACATCAAACACTAAGTCGATTCAGGGCGTTAAGTGTACCGAGTATGTTGTAAAAAACACTGAAGAAAACACAACAATTAGCTATTGGATTGCGAGCGGTAAATACGATTTCTTCATCCCATTAGTAAAGATCTGGAACAGAAAAGATAAACAAAGCATCTATTTTAACCAAATTAAAGATCTTCCTGCAGGTTCAATGCCAATGCTTTCTGAAGAAAAGCAAATCAGTGACGGAAAATTTGTAACTAAACTGGAAGTAACTAAAATTTCAAAAGGAAATCTGGACGATTCAAAATTAATCGTACCGGTTGATTATAAAAAATTCGAGCAATAGTGAGTAAGTTAAACCGAATAGCGGCACTAATAATTTTAATGGCTGTGTTTTTTACAAATGCGCAAGCACAATGCGCAATGTGTAAACAAGCAGCTTCCAGTAGCTTAGACAATAATGAGTTTTCGATGGCAAGAGGTCTAAATACCGGAATACTTTATTTAATGGCTGTTCCATATTTACTTATCGCATTTATTTTTAGAAAACAGATTGTGGCCCTCTATAAAAGTTGGCGAGGTAAATCGGCACAAGATGAAACGCTTTAAAATAAAAAAACCCGCATTTGCGGGTTTTTTATGATATGGTTGTAACTTAAAAGTTATTTCTTCACTGTTGAAATTTCGAATCCTTTCTTTTTCCAGTCGTCAAAACCCTTTTCTAGGTTCACTACATGTTCAAATCCTTGTTTTTGCATTAATTCTGCGCAATCTCCGCTTCTTCCGCCTGCCGCACAATAAATCAAATAAGTTTTCTTGTGATCAAGTTTAGCAATCACGGCTTCAGCATCTTTAGCTAAAAAGTCGATTTGAGTGGCGCCTTTAATCATTCCTTTGGTTTTGATTTCATCTGTTGTTCGTAAATCAATCAGATATCCCTGTTTAGCGTCAATCATTTTTTTAAATGTTGCCGCATCAACATTTTCAATTTTACCATTGCTTTGTGAGAAGCCCAATGCGCTGATCGCTAAAAAAAGTAATGCTACTATGTTTTTCATGATTTTATTTTTTACAAAGGTATTATTTCTTCTTTATTAAGGCCATGTAAAACCCGTCGTAACCCTCACTCGGATAAATGGTTTTATCTTTAATTAACACAAACTCATTCTTGGTTTCTTCTATAAATGAAGTTACTTGTTGTTGATTTTCTGAAGGTAATATGCTACAGGTTGAATAAACCATCAATCCGTTTTTCTTAAGCATGGCGCTATATTCGCGCAGAATTTGTGATTGAATTTTTTTAGTTTTTTCAATTATTTCCGGTGTTAATTTCCATTTGGTGTCCGGGTTTCGCTTAATCACACCCGTTCCGCTGCAAGGCACATCCAGTAAGAGTCTATCTGCAAAATTCAAGTAGTTTTTTACTGTTTTCCCCGGTACAATTAAGTGCGTTTCAATATTAAAAGCACCGGCCCTTTTGGCTCTTTTTTTTAGATTTTCAAGTTTCCACTCTTCCACATCCATTGAAATTATTTTGCCTTTGTTATTCATAATTGCAGCTAAATGCAAACTTTTTCCGCCGGCTCCCGCGCAGGCATCAATAACTTTTTGGCCTGATTCTGCTTCCAGAAATTCAGATATTAATTGCGATCCTGCATCCTGTACTTCAAAAAAGCCTTCTTTAAATAAACTGGAACTAAATATATTTTGACGTTTTTTTAATTGAATGGCATTATGGTAAACTTCCAGAGCTTCAACTTCTATTTCAGCAGCTTTAAGCTTTTTTATTAATTCTTCTTTAGAAGTTTTTAGAGTGTTAACACGTAGAACTACTTTGGCCTGTTCGTTAAGTGCTGTAGCTTCTTGTATCCATTTGTCCTTACCTAATTCTGTTTCACATAAACCCCAAAGTGAATCCGGATATGACAAGGCTACAGATGGTTCAGTAATTGCCTTTTTGTTTCCTTCAAAAATTTTAGTGTTTATGGTTTGAAAGTCGGGCCATTCAGGAAAAGGAATATTTTTTTCGTAGAGGTAAGCGGCAAAAATCATTCTATAATTTTTATCGGAACCGGCAATTACCGACAAATACCTGTAATAACGAACGATATCGTAAACAGTTTCGGCGATGAATTTTCTGTCACGCGAACCCCATTGAGGATTATTTTTAAATGCACGTTCCAGAACTTTATCAGAATATTTGTTGTCCTGCATAATTTGCTTAAGACAATCTAAAACTGCTTCAACCAGATTTTTAAAAAGTTTCATTGTGCTATAAAGATACGCCTAACGAAAGAGATAATATAATTTATGCCAAATCTTTTCTTTTATTAACAAGAAACACAACTAACAATTTGAAATTATTGCTAAATTTAAACTCAAATGAAACGTGTTTTCATATTTATAGGTTTGTTTATTCAGATCGTTTTGTGTGCTCAGAAAGAACAGCAATACATCGAAAGCGGCATCAAGCTTATTGATAGCGAAAAGTACGAAAAGGCGCTTGCAGAACTAAAAACAGCGAGTGGTATAAACCCGAAAAATCCGGAAGTGTATTACCAAACCGCCAGGGCTAATTTGTATTTGGAAAAATTTGAAGACGCCAGATTAAATTTGCAAAAAGCGGTTGAGTTATCACCCAAAAAAGCCTCTTATTATAATTTACTTGGAATCGCATCCGAAAAACTATCAGATACCCTTAACGCAGTTAAAAATTATAAGAAAGCGATTTCGCTCGACAGTAATTTTATAAGAGCTTATTTGAATTTAAGTAAAATAGCTGAAGTTAAGCAGGAGTATAAAGAAGCAAAATCCATAATTGAAACGGCGCTACGTAAAAATAAAAACAATAGCTCTTTATTAGTTGCCAAAGGGAACATTCAACAAGCCTTATCAGATACGGCTGGCGCTATATTGACCTATAAAAACGCATTAGCAACTGATAGTAACAGTTATGAATTGCATTACGCTTTGTCAATAGTTTTAAGTAACAAGAGAGAATTTAAGGAAGCGCTAAAGCACATTAATAAATCATTACTTCTTGAGCCGTTAAGCAGTGATGCTTTTATTGAGAAGGGAATGATTTGCGAGTCATTAAAAGATTCACTGGAAGCATTGAAAGCGTATAATAAGGCTATTGAAACAGACAACAATAACTCATTTGCTTTTTTTAGCAGAGCAAATTATTTCAGAACTAACGGTAATATTGCCGCGGCAATAAGCGATTTTACCAAAATGATTCAATTAGATCCAAAAGACGTCGATGCCTACTTTTACAGGGGAGAATGTTATGCCGATACAACGTTTTGCGATTTCGCTTTAAAAGATTTTGAAGTTGTTAAAAAAGCAAGACCTAATGATTCGGAAGTGCATTTTAGAATTGGATTATGTCAGGATGAAACGCGCTTTTACCGAGAAGCAATTGAATCGTTTAATACTGCTATAAAACTTGATAGCTCAAACACGCAGTTTTATTATTCGAGAGGAAATTCAAAATATAACCTGGAATTGTTGGATGATGCAAAAAAGGATTATCTGAAATCCTTAGAATTAGACAGTACAAACGCCGGACCTCTCTTTAATTTGGGTAATATTTATTTTGATCGTAAGGAATATGAGTCTGCCATAAAATATTACGATAAATATTTGGTTATAGAGGTGAAAGATGCAGACGCGATGGTAAACAGAGCTATCTGTAAAAATGCTTTAGGGAATGAAAAAGAAGCTTGCGAGGAATGGAAAAAAGCAGCCGAATTAGGTAATTTCGATGCCAAAGAAAACCTCAAAAGGTTTTGCGAATAGTCTGCTTTTTGTAAAAAGTACACCAACTTACTTCATAGATGTCTTGTAATGATTTGAAAAACATACAATTAAGCCTTTATAGTATTGGTCTTTCAAGAATATTCTAAAATTCGGTAATTGCCTGATATTCATTAGTGTTTACTTGTTTTTACGGATTTATTTTTGCAATTTTATAGGTTTACCCCAAGCACCTGAAAAACTACTTAAAATATCTGCTAATTGCATTTAGTCTAATTGCTTATTCTATTGGCTATGCTCAAGCTCCGCCTTGGCAGTGGGCGAGTCAGGCAAGTAGCAACAATATAGAATCCGCATTTGATGTGGCGGTAAATCCAACTACTGGTGACGTTTATGCAACTGGCTCTTATGCCGGGGGACTTAATGCGGTTTATGGTACAACATTCTCTGCAACAAACGGAGGTACTGATGCTTTTTTGGCTAAATATAATTCTGTCGGAACATTACAGTGGGCATTAGAAATTGGTGGAGGATTAGGCGATGGAGGAAGGTCCGTTGCATTGGACCCTTTCGGCGATGTTTACATTACCGGTTTTTTTAATGGTACGGTTGATTTCGATCCGTCTGCAGCAACTTTCAATCTCGTTTCTTCCGGTGGACAAGATGTTTTTATTGCTAAATATTCTGCTGCAGGCGCATTTATGTGGGCCGTTCTTGGAGGAGGGGCGTCGACCGATATAGGGTATGGTATATATGCTGACGCGAACGGTGTATATGTAACAGGAGCATACTTAACTTCAGCCATATTTCGATCTACAAATTTAGTTACAGCAACTACCGCTGCAGCATTAGCAGGAAATAATATGTTTGTCGCTAAATACGCTCTCAATGGTGTTGTACAATGGGTGGCTTCCGGTGGAAGTAATCAGGCCGATGAAGGTTATGATGTTACAGCGGATGCTAACAGGGTTTATGTAATAGGCGACTATAGAAATACGTTTTCGGTTTATAACAGTGCAGGTGCATTATCTGTTAATCTGCCCATTCAGGCTTCACCTAACAGCGATATTTTTGTTGTTGCTTATACACAAGCTGGTGGGTACAGTTGGGCAACTAACGTTTCTGCCGCAAATATTGATCAGGGCAGAGGTATTACAAACGACGGTACTAATGTTTATATAACCGGGGCAATGAGTAATAATGCATTTTTCCCTAATCCAGGGCCAGTTGTGACACAAACTGTAACTGGTGGAGCAGGAACAGATGCATTTATCGCAAAATTAAATGGAACAACCGGAGTTTATCAATGGGTACGTCAAATTGTTGGTTCAGGAACTGTAAACGATTGCGGACAATCCGTTGTATACCATCCGTTAGGTCGTGTATATGTTACCGGATATTATAACACCGGATTAAATTTTACCGCATCAGGAGGACCTAACATAACCGCTATTAATTCAACCGATTTATTTGTGGCTGCCTACACTGTTAACAATGGATTTTATTTTGCAATTTCCGGAGGTGGTACTGGCGCGGATGTATCCTATGGCTTAGGTTTAAATAACACTGCCGATGCTTATATTGGAGGTTCTTATTTAGGACCCGCTTTTTTTGGAACATCAACTCTTACTGCCGCAACAAACAGTAACATCGCTATCGCAAAATGTGGTTGCGGAACAGTCCTATCACTGGCAGCTGCAGGAAGTGACCAAACGGTCTGCGCCACTACTGCTACCATGGCGGCCAATACGCCAACAAACGGAACCGGAACCTGGAGTTTACTTTCCGGTGCAGGAACTATTAATACACCTAATTCGCCAAGCTCCGGTATCACCGGTTTAGCTTTAGGAGCAAATCAGTTTATTTGGACAATATCTGGCTCGGGCTGTACGGTTAATCGTGACACAGTGCGTATATGGAGAGAACTTTCTCCGTCTATTTCTGTAGCGGGACCATCACAATCAGTATGCGCAACAGTTGCAACGATGGCCGCTAATACGCCAACTACCGGAACAGGTTTATGGACTTTGATATCCGGTGCAGGAACAATAACAACACCAGCCTCGCCAACATCGGGGATAACAGGATTAGGAATAGGAGCCAATGTGTTTCAATGGACGATTTCTTATTTATCCTGTCCTCCTTCCATATCCACCATGACCATCACGCGGTATGCGCCTCCAACTCCGGCTAACGCCGGACCTAATCAAACGGTTTGCAGCACTATGGCAACAATGGCTGCTAATACTACATCGGCAGGAATTGGCACTTGGAGTTTAATTTCGGGAGCAGGTACAATTACTAACGCTAATTTAAATAGTACCACAATAACAGGATTAGGAATAGGAGCCAATGTGTTTCAATGGACCACATCAAACGGAGCATGTATTAGTTCGGTTTCATCTGTTACTGTAACAAAGGATGCTCCACCAACACCTGCTTTAGCCGGTCCTTCGCAGTCTGTTTGTGCAACCACAGCAACTATGGCAGCTAACACCACTTCTGTTGGTACAGGCGTTTGGACTTTACTTTCTGGATCAGGTACAATTTTAAACCCTAATTTAAACACCACTGCCATAACAGTTTTAGGAGTTGGTACAAATATTTTTCAGTGGCAAACATCCAACGGTGTATGTCCACCCACTACATCCACTGTTTCAATTACGCGTTATGCCCCACCAACAATTTCTAACGCCGGTCCTTCACAAACCATTTGCGCAACTAGCTATACCATGTCCGGCAATCTTCCGGCAATCGGCACCGGCAGCTGGACTTTGGTGTCGGGTTCAGGAACGATTTCATCTCCAACATCTCCAACTACAGCAATAACCGGATTAGCGGTTGGTAATAATGTTTTTCAGTGGACAATAAGCAATGGTGTTTGTCCGGTTTCATCCTCAAATGTTACGATTACTGTTGATGCAAATCCAACAATAGCCAATGCGGGACCAAATCAAACAATTTGTTCTACTACTGCTACTTTAGCCGGGAATTTTCCTGCAGTAGGAACCGGAAGCTGGTCATTGATTTCCGGTTCTGCAACCATTTCTACACCATCCTCCTCAAGTAGCGCTATTACGGCAATCGCGGCAGGCACAAATATATTTCAATGGTCTATATCTAACGGTGTTTGCCTTGCGTCAACAGCCACAGTTCAAATTTTACGTGACGACTTTCCAACCGTTTCAAATGCCGGAGTTTCTACAACGGTTTGCTCAACCAATTATACTTTATCCGGTAATACACCTCTTGTTGGTTCTGGAAACTGGACTTTACTTTCCGGCAGCGGTGTTTTAACAACACCATCTTCTCCTGCAAGTGGTATAACCGGTTTGGGTGTTGGAAATAATATTTTTCAATGGACTATTTCTAATGGCGTATGCCCATCTTCGTCTGCAACTGTTCAAATAACCAGAGACGATTTTCCCACTACCGCAAATGCGGGTCTTCCTGCTTCGGTTTGCGCTACCACGGCTACTTTAACTGCCAACTCGCCAACAGTTGGAGTTGGTTTGTGGACACTATTGTCCGGCTCAGGAACTATTGCAGGAATAAATTCTCCAACTACCAATGTTACTGCACTTGGGGTTGGTGCTAATGTTTTTCAATGGTCAATTACCAACGGTGTTTGCCCTGCTTCAACTGCTACTGTTTTAATTAATCGGGATTTACCGCCTTCTGTTTCTGTGGCGGGTGCGTCGCAAACCGTTTGCGCATTATCTGGTACACTTTCAGCAAATAATCCGGTAATTGGTGTTGGTGCCTGGACAGTAATATCCGGATTTGGTACAGCAACTGCTCCGAATTCAGCAACAACAACCGCAACCGGATTGGGAGTAGGTACAAATGTTTTCCAGTGGACAATCAGCAATGGGGTTTGTCCGGTTTCCAGTTCTACAATGGCAATCGTCAGAGACAATTTTCCTACAGTAGCATTGGCTGGCACTTCGCAATCAGTATGCGCTTCAACGACTACATTAAGCGGTAATATCGTTGTAGTAGGTACAGGGTTGTGGACCGTTATAACTGGTACTGCAACAATCATTTCTCATTCTAGTCCAACAACTACTGCAACTGGTCTGTCTGTTGGTAATAATGTGTTTCAGTGGACAATTTCTAATGGGGTATGTCCACCAACATCTTCAACTGTATCTGTTACTCAGTATTTACCACCTACGGTTGCAAATGCCGGTCCTTCACAAACCGTGTGCGCCACAACAGCAACCATGAACGCTAATACTCCATCTGTAGGTACAGGCACATGGACGTTGTTATCCGGTACAGGAACTATTACAAGTCCTAACTCACCCGTAACTAATATTACAGGATTAGGAGTTGGAGTCAATATTTTTAGATGGGGAATATCAAATGGTGTTTGTACTGTGTCAAATTCTACTGTTTCAATTGTTCGTGACGATTTTCCGACTGCCGCTAATGCAGGAGCATCGCAAACTATTTGTGCTACAACAGCAACGCTTACGGGTAATACCCCAACAGTTGGTACAGGTTTATGGTCGCTTGTTTCCGGTGGAGCGGTTATCGCTACACCAAGCTCGCCAACAACAACATTGAACTCATTATCAGTTGGTGTTAACGTTTTTCAATGGACAATTTCTAACGGTTCTTGCCCTCCATCAACGTCTACCATTAATATAATGCGTAATCAAAACCCAACGTTATCTAACGCAGGGCCGAATCAATCTATTTGTTCTGTCACCGCTACACTTGCCGGAAATATTCCTGCAGTAGGAACAGGAAGTTGGAGTTTAGTGTCGGGTTCAGTAACAATAACTACACCAACTTTAGCAAGCAGTGGATTAACTTCTGTCGGATTAGGTTCTAATGTACTCCAATGGACGATTAGCAATGGTGTTTGTTCTCCATCTACTTCAACAGTTTTGGTAACACGTGATAATTTTCCAAGCACGTCAAATGCTGGACCTTCACAAACGGTGTGTGCTACTTCTGCAACAATGTCAGCTAATTCACCTACTGTTGGAACTGGAATATGGTCGCTTGTGTCTGGCAGTGGTGTAGCAACATCAGCTTCATCTCCTACTTCTCATGTTAGTTTTCTATCTGTCGGAACTAACGTTTTTCAATGGACTATTTCTAATGGTGTTTGCTCTCCATCCACATCTACTGTGGCAATTGTAAGAAATTCACCACCAACGCTTGCAAATGCAGGGGCATCTCAAACCATTTGTTCTACTTCTGCTACATTAAATGGGAATACTCCGGCTGTAGGTACAGGAAGCTGGACAGTTGTTTCCGGTGCCGGAACAATAACAAATCCTTCTTTGCCTAATTCAGGAGTTACATCTTTAGGCGCTGGAACAAATATATTTCAATGGATGATTTCAAACGGCACCTGTAGTCCTTCCTCGGCTACAGTTGCTATTGTTAGATATGTCAACCCAACCTTATCTAACGCGGGACTTTCACAAACCGTTTGTGCCACCTCTGCCACTTTAAGTGGAAATGCTCCAATAGTAGGAACGGGATTATGGAACTTAGTATCGGGAAGCGGAGTGATAACTGCACCGGCCTCACCAAACTCAGCAGTGAACTTTTTATCAGTAGGTACAAATGTGTTTCAATGGACAATTACTAACGGAACCTGCCCTCCGTCAAGCTCAACAGTTGCCATTGTACGTTATCAGAATCCAACCATTGCGAATGCAGGCACTTCACAAACATTATGTGCAGGTAATGCTACACTAAGTGCAAATACGCCGGTTATTGGAAGTGGAAGTTGGTCTCAACTTTCAGGCACAGGCTTAATTTCTTCTTTTTTTACTCCAACAACAACTATAAGTGGAATATCTGTAGGAACTGAAATTTACCAATGGAGTATATCCAATGGTGTTTGTCCGGCATCAACGGCAACGATTTCTATTCAACGCGATGCCTTCCCAACTTTGTCTAATGCCGGCCCAACACAAACTTTATGCGCATCTAACGCTACTTTATCAGGGAATACGCCAGTTATCGGGACAGGTAGCTGGACAGTTTTAACCGGAGGAAGTTCCGTTTTAACAGTTAACTCTCCAACATCGGTTGTTAATGGAATCACATTAGGAACAAATATTTTACAATGGACCATTTCTAACGGTGTATGCCCTCCGTCTAGTTCTACTATGGCCATAATTCAATATACGCCACCAACAACATCTAATGCCGGAACGAATCAAACTGTTTGTACATCTACTGCAACGCTTAACGGAAACACAGCTTTAGTTGGTAATGGAGTATGGACATTGGTTTCAGGTGCAGGAACTATTGCCTCTCCAAGCACCGCAGTTACACCGGTAAGCGGATTAGGTTTTGGAACAAATGTGTTTCAGTGGACAATTTCCAATGGTATTTGTCCTCCATCAATCTCTACAGTTGCGATTGTGCGTGATATTAATCCTACTGCATCGAATGCAGGTTTAACACAAACAATTTGTGCAACAACAGCTACGCTTTCCGGAAATTCACCGATAGTTGGTACAGGTAATTGGACCTTATTGTCAGGCGCAGCAACTATAAACACGCCTGGCAGCCCTAATTCTCAGTTAACCGCTGTAGCAGTAGGAACAAATGTATTGCAGTGGACCATATCTAACGGTGTGTGTTCACCGTCATCTTCTACAGTAAGCATTATTAGAGATGATTTTCCAACTATCGCAAACACTGGTACAAATACCACCATTTGCGCTACATCAGCTAACTTAGCAGGAAACACGCCTACTGTAGGAACAGGTATTTGGTCGGTATTGGTCGGCACCTCATCAGTAAGTACACCAACGTTAAGTAATTCTGCGGTTACAAATTTATCGGTTGGTTCAAATATATTTCAGTGGACGATTTCTAATGGAGTATGTCCTTCTACAACTGCTACAGTAAACATTTCCCGTGATGATTTCCCGAGTATAGCAGCTGCAGGACCATCACAAAGTGTTTGCGCTTCTACTACTGCAACTATGGCCGCTAATACCCCTACCGTTGGTACCGGTATATGGTCGGTATTGTTAGGCGGAGCAAGTATTACATCGTTTAACTCCCCTACAACAACAGTTACAGGCCTTGCTTTAGGTTTGGATGTTTTACAATGGACCATTTCTAACGGTGTTTGCCCTCCATCTATTTCAACCGTTTCGATTCAGGTTGATCCTGTACCATCCATTTCTAATGCCGGGCCTTCAACAACCATTTGTTCTACAACAGCTATACTTGCTGCGAATACGCCAACATCCGGGGTAGGTACTTGGAGTGTAATTACCGGCGGGTCTACTATTACTTCTGTTAACTCGCCAAACTCTTCAGTGAGCGGTCTTTCTATAGGCACTAATGTTTTACAATGGACAATTGTAAGTGGCATGTGTTTACCATCGGTATCAACTACTACTATTCAGGTTGACGCTAATCCAAGTATATCTAATGCAGGTCCAGCACAAACAATTTGTATTTCAACCGCAACAACAACTATGGCTGCAAATACCCCTACGGTTGGTACCGGTTTATGGTCTGTGTTGCTAGGAACAGGATCTATTAATAATTTTACTTCTCCGACTACAGGAGTAACCGGACTAAGTTTAGGGCTTAACACATTGCAGTGGACTATTTCTAATGGCGTTTGTCCACCTTCTAGTTCAACTCTGAATGTTCAGGTAGATAATGTTCCAACCATTGCCAACGCAGGCACATCACAAACGATTTGCGTGAGTACCGGCAGTACAACCTTAGCAGGTAACACACCGTTAGTAGGAGTAGGTACATGGAGTGTATTATCCGGCAGCGGTACGATTGCATCAGCAAACAATCCAAATACAACAATAACAGGATTAACAAGCGGAACAACCATCGTACAATGGAGCATTGCCAATGGCG
>JBBAKL010000039.1:0-17109 GCA_040403535.1 Bacteroidia bacterium | reverse complement strand
TCGTACAATGGAGCATTGCCAATGGCGTATGTGCTAACTCAACTGCAACCATGAGCATACAGGTGGATAATTTGGCATCATCAGCGGTTGTTAGTACTAATCAAACAATTTGCTCAACAAGCTCAACAATAAGCGCAACACCTCCAGTAGTTGGTGTTGGAACATGGAGTGTTTTAGTTGGCGGTTCAAGTGTTGCAACACCTGCGGCAACGTTAACAACGGTTAATTCATTAACAATCGGTATAAATATTTTTGCATGGGTTGTATCAAGCGGCGTTTGTCCTAGTAACACTGCCACGGTGTCGATACAAGTAGATGCTAATCCTACGATAGCAAATGCCGGCTTAGACCAAATAAATTGTTCGCCTATATCTACCTTAAATGCAAATCTTCCGTTAATTGGAACAGGAGTTTGGAATGTTTTGGGTGGTGGCGCTTCAGTCACTTCCAATACCCTGAACACAAGTTCTGTTTTGGCTATGACAGTTGGGGTAAACACATTCGAATGGGTAATATCAAATGGTGTGTGTCCGCCATCAAGAGACACCGTACAGATAAATGTTTTAGTTAACCTGTTGCCGATTGTTGCGGGTCCTGATCAATTTGTGTGCACATTAAATCCGACCTTAAATGCAACACCGCATGCTGTAGGTACCGGTACATGGATTCCTTTAGGTGGTGCGCCTTCTGTAACAACTCCAACCCTTGCAAATTCAACGGTTACATTTACTAATCAGGGAACATATACTTATGTTTGGTCGGTGGGGTATGCAATATGTCCGGTAGAGAATGACACGGTAAAAATCACCACATATTTAAATCCTACTGCATCAAATGCAGGAGTTGATCAAAATATTTGCGCATTAACCGCCACATTAAACGGAAATATTCCGGCTATTGGAACCGCTACATGGTTACCGTTAGGTGCATCTCCGAACGTCAATAATCCAGTTAACTATACCACTACAGTAAATTTCACTTCGTCTGGAACCTTTACATATGTTTGGTCGATAGGAAACGGTACTTGTCCTACTGAAAACGATACGGTAGTAGTAAATGCGTTTGCGTCTCCGAGTGCAGCAAATGCGGGGCCTAATCAAACAATCTGTTCTTACACCACTAATATGGGCGCACAGCTTCCATCAATTGGAAGCGGTACATGGATACCTTTATCTGCAGGTTCTTCTACGCTAGCATCAACTAGCTTATTTAACTCTGCTGTAAATGTAAATGCGCAAGGGTTATTTGGTTTTGTGTGGGAAGTAGGAAATTCTTCTGTATGTCCAATTAACAGAGATACAGTATTTATTCAAACATTCACTTCAATAAATGCGGGTACTGCTTATGCAGGACCAGACATCACATCAGATCTTTTAAATAATTTGATGGCAGCAAGCGCTCCAACGTTAGGTTTAGGAACCTGGTCGGTAAGCACTGGATCAGGAACTTTTGCTAACAGCAATGATCCGTTAAGTTATTTTTCAGCGACATCCGACGGTGTCTTTACGCTGGTATGGACAGTTACTAACGGTGTTTGCCCTGCTATATCCGATACAATGATATTAACCATTAATCCGATGCTAATTCCGCAGGTGATTACACCAAATGGAGACGGCAGTAATGATTATTTTGAAGTTAAATCATTGCAAGATGTTGATGGTGTAGTTTTAACTGTGTTTAACAGGTGGGGCAATGAAGTATATAAAGAAAATAACTACAAAAAGAACTTTAAGGGCGAAAATAATAGTGGAGTAAAATTATCGGACGACACATATTTTTATATACTGGAAGCACAAGGAAAAACTTATACAGGATATTTTGCAATTAAAACAAACTGATGAGAAGAGTTTTATTCATACTAATGATCTTATGGGTAGCGGTTGCTAAACCGCAGCACTATCCTGGCTTTAGTCAGTATGTGGTGAATGGATTTATTATTAATCCGGCTTACGCAGGAAGGCACGAAGCAATGGATGTAACATTAAGTCATAGACGTCAATGGACTGGATTTGACGGAGCGCCTAACACAACAACTTTTGGATTAAACACTCCACTTCGTATCAAATCAATTGGCGTGGGAATAGGATTTATTAATGACAAGATTGGATCAACAAATAATCAGATTTTCAACATCATGTACGCTTATCGTATTCGAATTAAGCGTAAGTATAAATTGAGTTTAGGTTTGCAAAATGGGATTATGGTTAAACGTACCAATTGGGATTTGTTGAGCAGAAACGATCAGCAAGATGTTTTATTGAATGGTAAAAACCTGATTGAAACGGGGTTTATATCGGGGGCAGGATTGTATTTTTATGGTAAGAACATTTATTTCGGCTTAAGTGCACCTTATCTTGTTAACACGCTGAATAAGAACTTTTTAATGGAAAACCCGTTGTTCTTAAGCGGGGGTAATTATTTTGCATTAAATGAAGATCATGGCCTGAAACCATCTTTTTTAGTGAAGTATATTTTTGGTTCCCAGATTCAGGCAGATGTTAATTTGAATTATTATTTCCGTCAAAAGTTCGGAGTTGGTGTATCCTATCGGACTAATGAATCAGTTGTTGGTATTTTAGAGTTCGGGATTAATGAACAATTCAAAGTTAGTTACAGTTACGATTGTGAATTAAATCGTTTAAAACATTATAACAGTGGGTCTCACGAGTTACTTATAAGATACTATTTTGGCTATTCAGCCAATGCGAAAAACCCACGCGCTTTCGCGCTATAATCTATTTGTATATGTCTGTATAGCAACACTATGCACGTTGTCTCCGTTTTGCATGGCTCAAACCTTACAATACGATTCGGTGAAGATAAAGGTCCGTCCGCTTGAAGGCCTTAATACAAAACACGGCGAATATTCGCCCTACCGCTATAAAAACAACTTTTTTTTCATCTCTGATCGTGAAAATGATTACGCAATTGTGTACTACGATAACGCCACTTCAAAGCAGTTTACAGATTTATACAAGTGCATGCTTATTGATTCGGTTAACTTCACTAAACCCGATTTAATCAGCAAGCAATTAAAAACCAAATATTACATTGGCCCGAGTTGTGAAACCGACAAAGGATACTATTGCACGGTAAACAACGAAGGAATAATTCGAAAACGTAAAACCCTGCCATTGCAAATCAGTTTTCTTGAAAAGGACACTTTGAATAAAAAAGTAAAAAAGCCTAAGAAAATTTCTTTTGGTTTACATGATACAGTTTCTTGCGCAGAACCTTCGGTATGGGGAGATACGCTTATGTTTTTTGCAAGTAATCTGGGAAGTGGTTTTGGTAAAATTGATTTGTATTACTCTGTTAAACGCGATAATGTCTGGCAATTGCCGCGCAACTGTGGCGAAAAGGTAAATTCAGAATATAACGAGTCGTTTCCGTTTTATATAGATGGAAAATTATATTTTTCTTCTGATCGTCCTAATGGATTTGGAGGATTGGATATTTACGCAATTGATTTTTTTACTAATGGGGCAAATGTCGAATTGTTAAGTAATCCTATAAACACAAACTCTGATGATTTTGGAATGTGTTTGGACTCTAATCAAATCAGTGGATATTTTAGCTCAAACAGAAACGGAAACGATGATTTATATTATTTTAAAAACATATTCCCTTCTTTTAAGAATTGTAAGGAGATGAAGAATAACGGGTATTGTTACACGTTTTTTGAAGAGGCGAGTTTAGGCACAAAAGACACTTTGGGAATGACTTACGAATGGAGTTTTGGGGATGGAGCAAAACAGCGAGGATTAGAAGTGAGTCATTGTTTTGAAAGTGAAGGGATATATAATGTTGAATTAAATGTTGTAGATAAAACAACTGGCTTGTTGTTTTATAATGAAGTAAGCTATGAGTTTGAATTAAAGAATATCAAACAACTTTATATCCATGCACCCGATACGGTTAAAACCGGACTGGAAGTAATGATGCATCCTTATTACACTAATTTAGACAGTGTAATTATTGATGTGTATTATTGGGATTTTGGCGACGGGCAGTTTTCATTTAAGGATAACCCTAAACATGCTTATTCAAAAGAAGGTGTATACGAAATTACCTTGGGAGTTACCGGAAAGAAGAATGGATTTCCGTATAAAGATTGTGTATCCAAAAAAATTAAAGTTAGCACTTCCATCGACAGTACAGTGTATTCATTTACTCCACCTCGTCAGCCAAAATCAAAAGAAGATTTAAAAAAGCAATTGTTAGACAGTGTGAAAAAGTATGATAAGCCATTTCACGACTTCATCGTGAAAATGGAACGGTTAGATTCAATTGCCGCAGCTAACGGAAGCGACACAAAAACAAGTCCAAATACAGCAGTGAGAGATTCCAGCATGCGCTTCAAAGTGCATTTAGGTGTATCTGACGACATGATAAACCCGAATGATCCGGTATTCAAAGGACTTGAAACGATAACAGAAGTTAAGAAGGATAGCTTGTATCATTATTTCCTGGGAAATGAAAAGAAACTGTCTGATGTGATTCCTTATTACGAAAAAGCAAAAAAGGCCGGATTTAATTCTGCCGTTGTGAGCTTGTTTATAAGCGATTCTCTAGTCAATAACTCCAATCTGGGTTATCGCTACATGATTCATAAAGACACATTGGAAAAAACACCTCAGTCTTCCGACACATTAGCAACTGTATCAACGACAAGCGCAGTAAGCAATAATACGGTCAGTACAAATACTGATCCGGAAGTTAATGGTGATATTACTTACCGTGTACAAATAGGAGCTTATCAGGCAAAAAAGCCAAAAGGAGCTTTTGGAAAGGTAAGTGCTGTAATAGAAGAAAAAACTGAAGAAGGTTTTTATAAATACATGACTCAGGATTTAAAAACTTTGGAAAACGCAAACGATGTGAAAAATGCACTTTTACAAATGGGTTATACCCACGTTTTTATAACACCTTATCAGAATGGAAAACGGATTAGTATTGTGGAAGCTGTAGAAAATGAGATAAGCATATTCTTTGATTTAAACTCATCAATTGTTGTAAAAGATGAATTGGAGAAACTGGATTATTATTTTAGAAATTTTTCAAACAAAAAGATCAATCTGGTTACACTTGAGGGGCACGCCTGTTATTTGGGCGCTACAGATTACAATTATCAGTTAAGTAAGCGACGAGTGTTTGCTGTAGAAAAAGAAATTAAGGTCTTCACATCAGCTACCATCATACCGAAGTTTTTTGGGGAAACAACGCCAAAGTACGACAATTCTCTTGAGCGAACCAGAAGATTAAACCGCCGTGTGGATGTAAAGATTAACCGATAAATTGTAGGAATAATAGGCTTAATAATTAAAAAATATTTTATATTTTGTGATACGGAAGATAATTCCATTATTATGAAAAACACATTATCAAAATTTTATCTATTTCTTCTACTTTTTATCAGCGCAAACATCATGGCGCAACCATTTCCTTCTGAAGACGAAAAAATCCAGCACTTGGTTGTATTTGGCAAAAATGCCCAGATGTCTTATGGAGATGATGACTTTGTACAGCTTTATTTTTTTACTGTACCTGAAAAGTCAAATGATCCGTTTTATATTCGTGTGTTTGATCCTGATTGTGGCGGAGCAAATGACGAAAAAGGGGGCGGTACTCCGTTTAACACTAAAACAAAATTTTCGTTTTATGGCGGGCAGGGCGCTCACTCAAATAAAGACGCGCAAACAGATAATCCAAAAGGAAATTATAAATCAGGAGTTTTTATTACCGGTAAAACCTTTGGTGAGGATGCACAATACGACGGGCAGTGGTATGAATTCGGGCCATTTAATCCCAAAGAAGGTGAGTTGCAGCCGGAAAATGGTGGCTATGTTTTTAAAATGTTGATTGAAGGATTAGACGGAGATGATGGCAATCTTTATAAAATATATTTGTCTTCACAAAAAGATAAAAACGCTAAAGTAGAAGGGGCAAACGCGTTTTGTTATGAGTACACATTTCGTCTGTCGGAAGAAATGACACACGTCTCTCATATTTATCCATTTATTACAGCGGATGTAACCAGTTGCGAGGTAAGCGTATTTGATTTCGACAACGCAGGAATTGTAAGAGCCGTTTCTGTTGCTAAGAAAGGAGACATGTTCGGATCAACCACAGAAGGCACATGGTCGCAAATTAAATTTATCATTGATAAAGAAGAATTAAATACATCATTAGATATTCAGTTTATCAATAAGAAGGCAGTTAAAAACAATAACGTTGCGGTAACAATAAAGAATCAATACGGAAAATTATTGGCATTTTATGCCACCCCAATTGGTGGTGTGCCAAAATATAAGTATAAAATAGGAGTGAAGCCGGCAAAATGAGAAAAGTCGTATTACTCATAATTATTTTAGCAAGCGCGTTATTAAATGCGCAGGAATATAAATTTAATGTTTACTCGGAGGAAGAGGGTTTACCGCAGCCGTATGTTTATGATATCATTCAAACCCAAAACGGATTTTTATATGTTGCCACCGGAGATGGTTTAGCAACTTTTGCGGGGCATCGTTTCAATAAGTTTACAAAACGTGTTGGATTAGCAGAGAATTTTTGTTCAGCACTTTTTTCTGATTCGGAGAAACGAATCTGGATTGGGCACTTTGAAGGCGGAGTAACTTGTTACGAAAACGGCAAGTTTAGAAAAATTAATACAGGCGAAATCCAGCCTGCGAAAATTGTAGCCTTAGCCGAAGGCCCGCAAAAAAAAATTTATTTCGCTAACGCTGCGGGCTCTATTTACACAATTCAAAACGACAAGGTTTCTCCATTTATTGTTGAAGAGTTGCCGCCTATCAGTAAAATCAGAATTAAAGACAACATTATGTATGTTGCAAGTCAGGAAGGTCTTTTAGCTATAGATCTATCTGCCGGCTCCAAAGCATACAACGCAATAGGAAACACAAAAGACAAGAATGTTACTTGTATGGAGTTTTCTAAAAAAGGCGAAATATTTGCCGGAATTGACGGTGAGGGAGTTGAAGTAATTCGTAGAGAAGGTAAAACTTATAAAAGCTATAAAACATATTCGGTGGAGCTAAAGAGTAAACGTTTAAATATTAAAGATGTGTGCTTGAAGAACGGTTCTGAAATTTGGGTTTCATTAAACGGTGAGGGATTAAGTGTTTTAAAATTTAACAACGACAACGAAATAGAAAAGCAATTTACAATTGGCGAAAAAAACGGATTGAATAGTCCTTTTGTAAGTAAGTTGTTTATTGATAAGGAAGATAATATCTGGATTGGAACTATCGGTGGTGGTTTATCCCAATTTATGTCAGATCGCTTCGAGTTATTTAATAAAAATAATTTCTTAAAGTTTGATAATATAATTTCAGTTGCTGTTGACGATTCAATTAATGTTTACGTAACAGACGAGTCGCAACTTTATGTGTTTAATCCAAAAGACAGCAGTAATGCCAGTGTTTACGTTGTACCGGCAAACTCCGAAGAGCAAATTAAATGTTCTTATATCAATAAATTAATGAACGAATTATGGATTGGAACATCTTCTAATTTATTTATTTATGACATAAAAGGCGGTAAGCCTAAATTCAAATTCCAGTTTAAAGAGTTTAAGGAGAGATCGATTAATTATATTACAAAAGACAATTTGGGACAAACATTAGTTTGTACCACGGAAGGGTTATTTTATTTGAACGAAAAAAATGAAATCGTAAAGGTATTTAATACCGATGGTGGCGCACCACATAATAATTTTAATTCCGTCTTTATTGATCAGCTCGATAAATATTGGATATTTTCACCACAAACTCCATTATATCATTTGTACAACGGTGAAATTACACTTGAAAAAGATCTGGACTCTTCTACTTATTTCAAATTTAATTGTGCAACAATCGACAAAAATGATTTGGTTTGGTTTGGAACCGAGGGAGATGGTGTTTTTTCTTATGGAAAAAAACGTAAACCAAATTATCAGCGTTTTTCTACAAATAAAGGCTTATCATCCGATTTTATTTATGGAATTATTACTTCCAATAACGGCGATATCTTAACTTGTCATAAGAATGGAATTAGTATTAAGTATGCCAATTTAAAAACATTTAGGGCAATTAATAAAAACAGCGGATTACCTGCAAATACAATTAATAGTAATGCTTTGTATAAAGATAAAAATGGATATATATGGCTAGGAACTACAGAAGGATTGATTAAATACAGTCCGATGCAAGATAAAATAAATTCCATTCCTCCAACATTATCGTTTATTTCTATATCTATTAACGATTCTATACTTTCTTCAACCGACACTCTATTTGAATTTCCATACGGGAAATACGAATTCGGCATTGAGGTAATTGGAGTGTCATTAACTAATCCCAAGGGCGTTGAATATAAATATATTCTGGAAGGAGTGGAAGATAAGTGGAGAACTTCTAATGATCGCTTCATAACTTACCCCGGATTATCTGATGGTACTTACCGATTTAAAATTATTGCACGGAACGCAGATGGTTTTGAAACTCAAAAAGAATTAACATTCACAATTATTATCAATAAACCTTATTGGAAAAGTATCTGGTTTTATGTAGTAATTATTTCTGCATTAACAATTTCATTCATCCTTTTCTTTAGAGCTAGAACCAGAAAGCTAAAAATGGAAAAAATCAGATTGGAACAAATGGTAAATGAGAAAACGAAGGAATTAGTTGTTGAAAAGGAACGTGTAGAAAAAGCAAATGAGTTGCTTCACGAAAAGAACAGAGATATTACCGACAGTATAACCTACGCAAAACGCATACAAAATGCAGTATTACCTAATACAGATGAAGTATTTAAGAACTTAAACTTATTTGTACTGTTTAAACCACGTGATATTGTAAGTGGAGACTTTTATTGGTATTACGCAACTCCAAATTACTTCTATGTAGCAGTTGTCGATTGTACAGGACATGGTGTTCCTGGCGCGTTCATGAGCTTATTGGGCTCAACTTATCTCGACCAGATACTTATTGAAAACAAGGAACCAATGCCGTCTTTGATATTAAGAGAACTCGATAAAAAAATTAATTCAGCATTTAGACAATCCAATCCGGACCAAAAAATTGGAGACGGTATGGATATGTGTATTTGCAGAATTAACAGAGATAAAAAAGAAACAATTATTGCATCCGCTAATCGTCCGGTTTATTATTTGCGTGACAACAAATTGTTAGAAACGAAAGCAAATGTGTTTTCTATTGGAGGATATTTTGACGGAGCAGATAAGGCTTTTACTGAAATTACGTATGATGTAAAAGATGGTGACGTATTTTATATGTTTAGTGACGGATATAGCGATCAGTTTGGCGGAGAAAAAAACAGAAGGTTCTCTACAAAGCGCATGAAAGCTATTTTTACAGAAATGTGTATGATACCGACGCATGAGCAACGTGAAAAACTAGATCGTGAATTTGAATCCTGGAGAGGCGAAAACGAACAAATAGACGATGTGTGCGTAATTGGAATTAAATTTTAAATCATGACAAACAGTAGTCATAAATATTTAATTTATTTTGAAGGAACGGTAGATGAAACCACCCTAGTGTTTTTTATTAAGAAACTATCAGAGAATAAAATCTTGCCTAACAAACTTAAGAGCAGTCTTAAATTTATTTTGATCGAATTAATTACCAATATGATTTCTCATAATAACGAAGATTCATACGGTTCTATTTCGATACAAAAAGAAAACCATGATTACATGATAATAACAACTAACTTTTCTACAGAACAAAATTTCGAAACGGTTAAGTCTAATATTAACGCAATAAAGAAAATTAAAAATGTAAAGGAACACTATAACGATCAACTTAAAAATGTTTCGTTTGATAAGTCGGTTAATTTAGGGTTAATTGAAATTTATAACAGATGCGAGGGCGACATAAAAGTTACTTCTAAGAAAGCCGGCAAACAACTACAAATTACTTTTAAAATACAATTACATGATTCTAATTGAAGCAAAAGAAAATTCACCTTATATTTTGCTTGATCCGTCAAAGCATTTTATGATTTTAAAAGGAAACTCTTTTATGGCTAATCCAAGCCAGTTTTATAGCAGTATTAATGCGTGGATGTCGGGTTATCATGTGCCAGACGGAGAAGATTTTCACATTGATATTACAATGGGGTATTATAATACCTCAAGCATTCAGATTTTCAATTTATTTTTAAAGACCCTCCATGCAAACAATAAAGAGAAAATAAAACTAAAATTTTACATCGATCAGGAAGAAGAAGATTTGCAGGAATCAGCAAATTCATTAACCTTTAATACGGGTATTAAACCCATTTTCGAATTTTACTAGATTTACTGTTAAAATAATTCTCCTTTAATTGTTATAGCGGAAACATATATAATAAAACAAGAAAGATCCAGAATAAAAAACTGTAAGTCGTCAAGGTTGCAATTTTTTCGCAAAAATCATTCATCTAGGCTTTCTTTGTTTCATACCCTTTAAAATTTAATTTATTATAAAGAAATATTACTAGGCCAGCCCTGTGATTGTGTTTATTATTGATCAAAACTCATTTAAGGCCGATAAAAGCTCCTTGTTCTCATTAATCCATAATACCAAACTGTTGTTTCTTGGAGGCAAGCCTAGTTTCTGGCAAATTTTCGAACGATAGTTTTCGATGGTTTTTTCAGTTAAAAAAAGAAGTTCGGAAATTTCTTTAGAAGTTTTGTTTTGGTTAACAAGCTTTAATGTTTTCATTTCACCATGACTTAACGCGCTAAGTTTTTTCATCAATTCCTGTTTTTTCTGATCTTCGAATATAACTTCGGTATAAGAGTTTTGTAAAGCAGGCCCAATGTATTTTTGATTCTCAAGAACCTTTTGTATACAATCCATTAATTCGTTTACCGCAAAATCTTTTAAAATGAATCCGCTGGCACCAAAATCCATAGCTTTGCGAATCATTTCTTTTTCTTTATACATTGTTAGAACAATAATTTTGGTTGGTAAATTATTGCTTCTAACCTGTTTAGTAACTTCCAGACCATTTTGTTCAGGCATGTTAATGTCAAGGATTGCAATTGTAGGCTTATGCAGTAAAATATGCTTATAGGCCTCTGCGCCATTAGAACATTCTATTATTTCAATGTCTTTATAAGTATCAGTCAGCAAATCTTTTAATCCTTTTCTGAATATTGGATGATCATCTGCAATTAAAAGTTTCATGATTAATATATTTTAAATTTTAAATTTAATTTAAAGCCTTTATTGTTGTTTTCGTCAATTTCAAGGTTACCTTTAATTATTTTGGATCGCTCTTTAATGGATAAAAGACCGACTCCGGGATCTTTTAAATTGGTATTTTTCCAATTACCATTATCCATATAAATCAATTCAAAGTTAGCTTCGTCTTTATTACTTATTATAATTTTCAGCGCACTTGCTTTGCTGTGTTTAATGGTATTATTTAAACATTCCTGAATTATTCTAAAAACATGCGTTGCAGTTTCGGAAGGTATTTTATCGGTATTTTTGCATACTTCGAAACTACATTCTATCTTATTATTATTCTGTACACTTTCTGCTAATCCTGCGATTGCGCGGTTTAAACCAATTTTCTCAAGGTAGGACGGAAATAAATTTCTGGATATCTGACGGGTCTGATCAATTACCCTTTCTATTTCCTTACTGATAATATCGCTGTTTTCAAATTGATTTTTATTGGTGAATTTAGATTTTAATATGGATAGAGACTGGCCAATATCATCATGAAGATCTTTAGCGATACGGCTTCTTTCTTCTTCTGTATCTGTAATTAATTGACGGCTAAATTGTGCTTGTTGTTTGCGAACGGCTCTGTAATAACGATTATACACAATAACAACTATTAAAAATATTACGATAAATAAAGAGCCTAACATTATCCAGCGAATAAATACCTCTTCCTGATGTTCCTTCTCTAATTCTACGGATTTGGTTTTTTCTTTTTCTAATTCAATTTCTTTCTGCTGAACATTATATTTCAATTGCAACTCTTCAAGCGCTTTGTTATTTAATTTATTCTGCAACTCTTCTTTTGATTTTGTGTATAGTAGGTGATATTTTAATGCTTTTTGGTAATCCTTCTTTTTTTCATAAATCTTGTAATAAATAAAGAAATAGTCAGGTAAACTTTCGTACGATTTGTGTTTTTCCATTAATGATTTGGAATTTTCCAGAGCCTTAATGGCTTTATCAAAATGATTTAATTCAAATTCAACATTGCTTTTTCCTAAATAAGCCTGAATCAACTCCGATTTAAATTGAAATTTTTCAAGCACTTGTATTGCTGAATCAATGTACTGTACGCCGGTAATGAAATTGTTATTCTGGACATAGGCATTACCTAAATTGGCGTAAGCCGACGATAATTCTAAAGGGTGCTGGTTGGCACTGGCGTATTGTATTACCTCTGCAAATAACTCATGCGCTTCTTTGTAGTTTTTTTGTGAAATTAAAACCAGGCACATATTAAGTTGAGCATGACTTAACAACCTTTTATTGTTTGTTTTTTTAGAAATCCGGATGACTTCCGAAAAATCGAGCAAAGCATTTTCAATATCGCCTAAACTATATTTTAACAAACCTAAATTGTTATGAAATGTAGCCTCGTAATATTCAAGTTTATGGGTTTTTGAAAGACTCAACCCTTCAAGATACAATTGTGCTGTTGTTTTGGGGTCGCCGTTTCTTTCATGTAAAATTGCCCGCATGTTAATTATTTCGGCAATATTCTCTAAATCGTTAGCCTCTTTCGCACTTCTTACCAACTCCATTAATTCATCTTCAATATTTTTGTAATCTTCATTTTCACTTTTAATATAAGCCAGACGAATTTTAGCCAGAATTGAAAAGTGAAGTGAGTTTGATTTATTAGCTTGTTCAAGGGCTAATTCAAAATAGTGTTTGGCTTTTTCTAATTTACGGGTATAAAAAAAGTGATTTCCATAATATATATATACCTCTGCTTTTAATTCTGATTCTCCATCATTATCAATTTTCGACAATACTTTTTTACCTGCATTAAAAACGCTTGCTGAGTCATAACAAGACGCGTCTTTTACATCTTGTAATAACTGCGTGATTGAATCTTTTTGTGAATAAGAAGTTAAGTTGAATAAAAACAAAAACAACAGGAACGGAATTGTTCTTATTTTATTTATATAACGCATAGGCTAATGTAGAAAAATTAATTGTGCTCTTAAAACAAAGGTGGTAGCGCATCAAATGAAGTTGGTGTTTTGTTTATAATTTAATTATATTTTCTATAGTATAAACGTGCTCAGAGCTGAGCCAAAAAAATTTTGAATTAATTCAATGATTAGTGGAAGCCTAAAGCTTTATGGCCATTCGTTTCATATATAGAATGTTTGAGCTTTTGGTGCAATATTATCCAAATCTTTTACGTGATTATTCATATATAGACCGGAAATATCTTAATTTAATTGAGTCAAATTATTATTAGACGGCTAATAAGTCGTTTAAATTGATTTCTGAATGTGTTTGATAAAAAACACACTTTCCCCCTTTAATAATTAATGCCTGAGGAGATTGGTGTATAATTTTGTAATGCTCAGCAATGAAATTGGATAAACCACGGTACTGAAGCAGATCTAAATAATAAACATCAAGATAATCGTTGTACTCCTCTTTCCAGTTCCTTTCTATTCGATTCAGTGCAGCGCTACTGATACTGCAGCGCGTACTATGTTTAAAAATCAAAACACTTTTAGTAATCGATTGTTCATCAATGCTTTCGATTTGTATAAGGTCTGTCAGTTGTTTCCAATTCATTTTATAAAAATTTATCTTATTACACAGTCTATGCTCGAATAATAAGTAAATTTACTTATCATTAGTCAAATTTATGTTTAAGTCTAAATATTTTCTTTTTTATTGTACGTTTATTTTGAGTCAAGCCGTTTTTTCGCAAACGTGGTCGGTAAAGATAAGCAGCAATGTAGAATTGCGAACCTGGAAGTTGACCACGAAAGCCGAAAAAGAAGAAAAAGCGCTGCTTGGCGCATCCATTACACTTTATCAGGGGTCGAAAGTAATTAGTCAGAACACAAGCGATTCTAATGGTGATTTTTCAGTGAATGTGCCGGGTAATGGAGAGTATGTACTTACAGTTTCTTATCCGGGATGTAACTCAAAAAAATTCTCAATTATCACAACAGGAGTGCCGCAGGAGATTCAAAACGATATTACTTTTAAACCCAGCTTTAGTATTGGCGGCTTTGTAATGGCAAAGCCATTTCCCGGAATTGATTATTCAGGCTTGCAGCAAACATTGGTAAAGGTTATTTACGAGCCAAAAATTAAAAATTTTGATGATGATGAACCGTATACGGAAGCCGGATTAGGTATTGTAATGAAAATTGCCGATGCTGAAAACACCTTAATTAATAATTTTTGTAACACCAATAAAGCAGGAGATGCGGCTTTAGTAAAACCTGATTGCCCGCTGGCAAAAATGCTTTATGAAAAGGCTATTGCCATGATCCCAAGTGAGCAATATCCGGTTGTACAATTGGCAAAAGTAGGAGATTGTTTAAAAGCAAAAGAAGAGGCTGAAAAGAAGGCTGCAGAGGCAGCTGCTGCTAAAACAGAGGCGGAAAAGCTTGCAAAAGAGAAAGCGGCCGCGGATAAAGCTGCACGAGATCAGGCAGCGCAGGAAAAAGCTGAAGCAGCTAAATTGGCAAAGCAAAATGCTGCTGCGGAAAAAGCAGAAAAAGATAAATTAGCGAAAGAACAAGCCGCATCAAAAGCTAAAACAGCAGCGGAAAAAGCCACAGCTGATAAAACAAATAAAGAAGCATCTGCAAAAGCGGCTAAGGAGAAAGAGGCTGCAAATAAATTGGCAAAGCAAAAAGCAGCAGAGGCAAATAAAAAAACAACCGGTAGTTCAGAACAGCCGAAAACAAAATCGATCGAAAATCAAAATACAGATGGTAGCGGTGATGTCGATAAAAGTGACAGTAAATACAAAGTACCTCAGGTGTTAGGTGCAAATAAGTATAAGGAAACTTTAAATAAAGCAGAAGGTTATTTTAAAATGAAGCGTTATTCAGAAGCGAAAACTGCATATGAAGAGGTGCTGAAAATTAAACCCGGCGATATTTACGCAACTAATAAATTAGCCGAAGTGAATAAATTATTGAATAAATAGTATTTGAAATGGAATTATATAAATCTTTGCCGATTCTTACTGATGTAGAAATAAGAGTACTGGGTTCTTTAATTGAAAAAAGCAAAACCACACCTGAGTATTATCCGATGACGTTGAACGCAATTACTACCGCTTGTAACCAAAAGTCATCACGCAAACCGGTGGTTGAATACGATGAACAAACTGTGGTGATTGCTTTAAATAGTTTGAAGGCTCAGAGTTTAGTGTCAACCGCAGTTGGTGGAACAAGCCGTACAGTAAAATATAAACACAACATTTCTACAGTATATCCCTTAACGAATGCTCAACTCGCTATTTTATGTTTGTTGTTCTTGCGCGGTCCGCAAACACCCGGTGAATTAAATACAAATTCGGGCCGTTTACACGAATTTTCCTCTATTGTTTCAGTAACAGAAACACTCACTCAAATGTTAAACGGCGAGTTGCCTATGGTGAAAGAGTATCCTAAACGTCCGGGACAGAAAGAAGCTCGGTTTATGCATTTATTTACAGACGTAAATTGTGACCTTTCAGATGAAGTTCCGGAAGAACCTGCACGAAAATCGGTAAGCGATTTAGAGGCGCGTTTAGCAGCTGTGGAAAATGAATTAACTGAAGTGAAACAAACGCTGAATGATTTGATTAAAGAACTCAAGGGATAGTTAACCTTTATTCTGTTTAAAAACATTATAATAGCAAAAGCACTTCGGTTTGTGAGTTAATTCTTAACTTCTTTTTAAAATCTCATAAGGGATTTTTAATTACTTTTATTATTATTTTATTTTTTGAATATGAAGTGTGGCGTTAAAGAAAGTTTAGTGTTTTTGTTTATGTCGTTAATGAGTTTTGCTCAAACACCAAACTGGACATTAAAATTTACAAGCGTTGTGGAAAAAGACGGACAAGGTTGTCCGGGCGCAGTAATAGCAGTATCTCAAGGTTCTACAAAGGTGGCAACAGCGGTAACTGCCAGTGATGGTTATTTTACGGTTGAAATTCCTCCCAATGGAAATTATGTTGTAACAGTCTCAAAAGATGGTTGTAATAGCAAACGCTTTGCTGTAAATACCACTGGTGTTCCGGCTGATATGAATAAAGATAATTTCAAGGCTATAGTAAAAATTGAAGGTGTTACTATGTCTAAACCATTACCTGGGATCGATTATTCAGCATTGAGTCAGCCAATGACAC
The DNA here is from genome assembly GCA_040403535.1 of Bacteroidia bacterium. Classification (GTDB taxonomy): domain Bacteria; phylum Bacteroidota; class Bacteroidia; order B-17B0; family Aurantibacillaceae; genus JAHEYG01. The sequence continues at coordinate 729 of JBBAKL010000039.1, read as the reverse complement.
AAATAGCATACGTTCCGTCTAAGAAAAAATTCACCGATGACGAGGTATACACCAATCAAATGCTTGGGGCATTAATGAAAATACGTGAAGCCGAACGGATTTTACTGGAAAAGTATGCTGCTGCCAATAAATCCGGCGATGCGGCTTTGGCAAAAAACGATTGTGAGAATGCTAAGCTGAATTATTCAAATGCAAATAAACTTTTACCGGATGAACAGTATCCTAAGGACCAGCTTTTGAAATCTGAGAATTGTGCAAAAGCAAAAGAAGATCAAAAGAAAAAAGAGCAAGAAGCGGCTGCGGCAAAATTAGCAGCGGAAAAGGCTGCACAGGAAAAAGCGGCAGCGGATAAACTGGCCGCAGAAAAGGCAGCGGCAGAGAAAGCAGAACAGGAACGAATTGCAAAAGAAAAAGCGGCAGCAGAGAAGGCGGCAGCTGATAAACTAGCAGCAGAAAAAGCAGAAGCAGACCGTATTGCCAAAGAGAAAGCAGCGGCAGAAAAATTAGCAGCGGAAAAAGCTGCTCAAGAAAAAGCGGCGGCGGAAAAACTGGCCGCAGAAAAGGCAGCAGCGGAGAAAGCAGAGGCAGAGCGTATAGCCAAAGAAAAAGCATTGGCAGAGAAAGCAGCAGCAGATAAATTAGCAGCAGAGAAGGCCGAAGCGGAACGAATTGCCAAAGAGAAAGCAGCAGCAGAAAAGGCAGAACAAGAACGCATTGCTAAAGAAAAAG
>JBBAKL010000038.1:0-29942 GCA_040403535.1 Bacteroidia bacterium | reverse complement strand
TGAGACTGATCAATTGCAACACACTTGAAATAACCTATTTTGATGATATATCAGTAGAATGTGATGATATACTTGAAACGCTTTGGGTAATAGATCACATATCTAAAGGAAGATCTTTAAGACATTTAGTTGTTATTAATGAATTTACACTATTTAGTATTGAGGCAAAACAATTGCTTGCTGAGGAAAACATTAAACGCAAAAGCAAGATAGTGGGAGAAGCAATAGTAGTTAGATCAATTGCGACCAGATTATTAGAAAATTTTTACAAACAACAGATCGATAAATATTATCCTGTTAAATTATTTGACAATACGCTTGAAGCTAAGAAATGGCTTGAAAATCCGGAATTATCAATAAACAAATTAAACATTATTGTTTAGAACTAACTCGATAACAATAATTCCTTCATCTAAACAACAATTTTATTCCCGTTACTATCAGTAATTAATTAGGCATGACTACTTTTTAGTGTTTGTATTTGAGTAGTTAACAAACCGCAATTTTATAAAAAATTGCGGTTTTTATTTGAATTCAATTCTCTATAAAAAAATGTCGTACTCCGAAAATATTTATCAATTCAACGAAAAAAAGAAAATAAAGCACATTTCTGTCGTAAATTGGAATAACTGAACAACCTAGTACTCGATATCACTTGAAAACAAAGGAGTCTAAATAATTAACAAGTAAAAATAAATAACATGAAAACAATTACTTTAAAAACAAAAATAGTCATGGCATTACTGACTATTTTTCTGGCATGTACAGGAATTGTATTACTTACAAATAATCCCTTTGGCAAAGCGGTGAAAAGCTATCTTGAAAACCATGAAATTGCAGCTTCAATAATCTATTCAGCATTATTCATTATTGGGTTTAATGTAATGATTTTTGCAATTGGCTATTTCGCCAAAGACAAGGTAAAAAAAGCGGAAATAGTTAAAAGAGCATACCGCAAAAACAGAATAACCCGCAGGCGAAAATTAGAAAGCCGTCAATTTAGCGTTCTTTCCCATACAAGATAAATCCTAGAAAAAACTACTTATGGTTAGTGTTTGTGTTTAAGTAGTAAAAAAAAAAAGCCCCAAACAAATGTTTGAGGCTTTTCTGTTATATGACTATCACTTAAGCAACCGCGGCTTTTGATACACGTTTTCTTTCGTTTTCGTCTAAAATGATTTTGCGCATACGAATATGATTAGGCGTAATTTCAACATACTCATCTGCCTGAATATATTCCATTGCTTCTTCCAAACTGAAACGAACTTTTGGCGCAATACGCATTTTCTCGTCAGTACCACTGGCACGCATGTTGGTTAATTTCTTTTCGCCGCATAAGTTAATTACTAGGTCATCCGGACGAATATGCTCACCCACTACCATGCCCGGATAAATTTCCTCACCCGGATCGATAAAGAATTTACCTCTATCCTGTAACTTATCGATACTATATGCAACTGATGTTCCTTTTTCTTTACTTAACAATACACCTGCAATACGATTAGGGATTGGGCCCTTCCAAGGCTCAAATGCCTTAAATCGGTGCGCCATGATTGCTTCACCGGCAGTTGCCGTTAAAATATTATTACGTAATCCGATAATACCGCGTGAAGGAATTGAAAATTCGATGTGAATCAAATCACCTTTAGGTTCCATCACTAACATATCGCCTTTACGTTGTGTTACAAGGTCAATCACTTTGCTTGAAGACTCCTGCGGAACATCTACTGTTAACACCTCAACCGGCTCGTGTTTTACGCCATCAATCTCCTTAATAATAACCTGAGGCTGTCCAACCTGTAATTCGTATCCTTCACGACGCATCGTTTCAATTAATACGGATAAGTGAAGAATTCCGCGACCATAAACCAAGTATGAATCAGGTGATCCTGTTTCTTCAACACGTAATGCCAAGTTCTTTTCTAATTCTTTCATTAAACGATCACGTAAGTGACGTGATGTAACAAACTTTCCATCCTTACCAAAAAACGGCGAGTTGTTAATGGTAAACAACATACTCATCGTAGGCTCGTCAATGGCCATTGTTGGTAATCCTTCCGGGTTATCAAAATCTGCAATGGTATCGCCAATTTCAAAACCTTCAATTCCTGTAAAGGCACAAATATCACCTGCTTCAACTTCGCTAACTTTTACTTTACCTAACCCATCAAATACAAACAATTCTTTCACACGTGATTTCTGAATAGTACCATCGCGCTTAACAACACTAACCGGCATATTTTCTTTTATTGTACCACGGTAAACGCGACCAATAGCAATACGACCAATAAAAGAAGAATAATCTAAAGATGTAATTTGAATTTGTAAAGTTCCTTCGCGTTTTGGAGCAACCGGAATTTTTTCCAGAATAGTATCCAATAAAAAGGTGATATCTTCAGTTGGGGTTTTATAATCAGGCCCCATCCATCCTTGTTTACTTGAACCATAAACAGTAGGAAAATCTAACTGATCTTCGGTAGCATCAAGGTTAAAGAATAAATCAAATACGGCATCATGAACTTCATCAGGACGACAGTTTGGTTTATCAACCTTATTAATTACTAAGATTGCTTTTTTACCTGCTGCAATTGCCTTTTGTGTTACGAAACGTGTTTGAGGCATTGGACCTTCGAAAGCATCTACTAATAAAATAACACCATCGGCCATGTTCATCACACGTTCAACCTCACCTCCAAAATCGGCGTGGCCCGGCGTATCAATAATGTTAATTTTTGTTCCTTTATAGGTAACCGATACGTTTTTTGCCAAAATGGTAATTCCACGTTCGCGTTCCAAATCGTTATTATCTAAAATCAATTCGCCTGTTTCCTGATTTTCACGGAATAATTTACAGGTGTGTAAAATTTTGTCAACCAACGTAGTTTTACCGTGGTCAACGTGAGCAATGATTGCAATGTTTCTAATACTTGACATTTACTTAAATTAAGGGCGCAAAGATACGCTTTTTAACGAGTAAACTAAAGTTTTTATACACATAATTGCTTTTAATTTAAATATTTAGCCCGTTTTAATCTTAAATTTGCCCTTTATTTTACAAAAATGGAACTCGCTTATAGAGAATACGGAACAGGAAAGCCCCTGATTATTTTACACGGATTATTCGGACAAAGTGATAACTGGAACACTTTGGCAAAGCGTTTTGCTGATGCCGGATTCCGGGTTTTTACAATCGATCAACGCAATCACGGACTATCACCGCACAGCGATGTTTGGGATTATGAAAGCATGGCTGAGGATTTGCATGAGTTTATTCAGCTTCATCAATTAGACAATCCCATTTTACTGGGTCATAGTATGGGCGGTAAAACCGTTATGTTTTTTGAACTTATGCACTCAGGAATTGCCGATAAAATTATTGTTGCCGATATAGCTCCCCGCGCTTACGAACCTCATCACGATGCTGTTTTGAAAGCATTGCACAGCGTAAAATTCGACAGCATTACAACTCGCAAAGAAGCTGAAACAAAATTAAGCGAACACATTGATGATTTTGGAACCAAACAATTTTTATTAAAGAATATTTACTGGCGCGACAGTGAAAATAATTTAATGGACTGGCGTTTTAATTTAAAAGTGATTAGTCAGGAATATGATAACGTAGGTGTTGCCGTTCCTGAAGGCTTCAGCGATGTAAAAACTCTTTTTATTAAGGGTGAAAAATCGCATTACATCACTAATGATGATTTGAAAGACATCGAAAAGCGTTTTCCTAATTATGATTTAAATGAAATAAAGGGTGCAGGACATTGGGTACACGCAGAAAAGCCCAATGAGTTTTATGAAGTGGTAATGAATTTTATAAAAGCTTAAGTGCCTTTAAAAGCTCTGCAATTTCCATGTTTTTTTGAAGCAGAAATGCGTTTATCCCGCAATTACCTGCTCCTTTTACATGCTGGGGAGAGTCGTCGATAAACACAGTTTCTTCCGGATTAAGCTGATTTTCTTTCAGCACATGTTCAAATATTTCCTTGTCAGGTTTCCGCATTCCAACTCTGCACGAATAATAAACCTTATCGAAGTAATCGTTAAAATTTTTAATTCCATAACTATCTTCCAAATCCTGTTCAAATGCTTCGATGTGCGGTTCACAAGTGTTACTTAACAAAAAGGTATTATAGTTATGCTTCATGGTAACCAAGGTTTCCAGACGATGCTCAGGTACATCCATCAACATTGAATTCCACGCTTTTAAAAGCTTATCATTTGGTCCGTTATAACCTATTTTTTGTTTTAATTGATTAAAGAAATTGTCGGTAGAAATTGAGCCCTTATCAAACTGATTAAACAAATCAACCTGCTCAATTTGGGTATATATTTTTTCGAAAGGAATAGAAGATAACTTATTGAACTCGCTAATGGTTTTATTAATATCCAGGTTTATAATAACGCCTCCTAAATCGAAAATAACATTTTTAATCCCTTGCATAAATAATTTGTAATATCTTTACAAATATCTATTTTTGCAATCCGTTTCGCAAATAACGAAACATTACCGGAAACTGCTCCTATAGCTCAGCCGGTTAGAGCATCAGACTCATAATCTGAGGGTCCCTGGTTCGAGCCCAGGTGGGAGCACAGAATAAAAAAGCCCTTCTTTTCGGAAGGGCTTTTTATTTAGGGACTTAGCTTATTAATGAATTTTATGTCCGTTAAACCAAGTATTCATTGTTCCTGATTGAATAGTTGCAGGGCCAGAAGCGTGTTGCAACCATACTTTAACGACATCCCCTGCATTACATTTGTAATCGGCTGAAATATTAATACCATAAGTATTAGTACTGGTCTGAGATGTACAATCTTTAATTAAATTACCATTAACATAGATACCAACCCACATATATTGACCTGCGGTTGGATCGCCATTTAAACGAACATGCGCATCGAAGTGATAAGTACCTGCACCTGGAACAGTATATTGATTTGCAGCAAATAAATTACCATCATCATAATGCTCCGATCCAAAATCAACATAACCTGATGAAGCAAGAGTTTGTGTTGTTGAAGCATATGCAGAAAAATCAGTTAATTCAGTTTTTACTTTCTCAGCGTACAATGCGTAAGGAACACTTAATAATTGAGTTGTTCCGGTGATTGAATAAGCTGTTCCACCTGCAGGATCTGTTTCTGTTTTAACATAGTAAACGCCACTTGACCAGTTGATGGCTGCGAAAGTACCACTTACAACAGTACCATTACCAATTTGAATTGATGCCAAACCATTGATGTTGGTAGTTGGGTTTTGAGTTTCTACATAAACCGCTGTACCACTTGCGCTACCTTGTAAGATGCTGATACGCATACCCACAACTGAGTTAGCAACTAAATTATTACCTGCATTACGGATAACAGCCTGATAACTCATTTTTTGAGGCGCTTGAGCAAAAGCGAATGAAAAACCCATTACTAAGAATAAAGCTAATGCGAATTTTGATATTGATGTTTTCATAAGATTATTTATTTTTTAATTACATTAAATGATTTGATTGTTTTGTTATTGTCGTAAACGCTTAAAATGTATAAGCCCTGAGCTAATTCGCCCATTGATATGGTAGTGGATTCCTGCGAAATCATTTCCTCATGAATTAGCTTTCCATCTAAACTATACAATGTATATTTTAAATTTTTAGTGTCGCGATTACTAACTGTTAAAGTCAGATTATCAACGGTTGGATTTGGGTAAACCTTAAAATCTAAAGAGATGTTTTTCTCTTCAATACCGGTTGATACGAAAATCTCGTACGGTTGCTGTAAACCTTGGTTAACAGAACCTCCCGAACCTGTGACATAAATGTAATCTGTTTGTCCTATAGAATAGCTTACCGTACCTCCAGCGCCAGTAGCGTCTCCGCCTGCTGCATCTGGTCCATTCTGTGCAAACAAACCACCATTTATTCCACCAATCAGAATCAATCCCGAAATAAGTAGTTGTTTTGTTTTCATAATTAAAAATTTTAGTTGTATTTGACCGATTTAAATGGATCCTTATTTAAATTCGGCGAACAAATATTTCTAATAATTAATAAATACATTCATGACGAACTTCATTAATCTGATATGATTATTATCAAATTTGAAATTATCCGCATCGAAATTTTCGGCCATACTAATGTTTAAATACGATGCCACTAATTATTAAACCCAAAAACCTTGTAAAAGCATCTAAATATATTTCGATGGAATACACATTAAATTCTTAATTTTGATACGCTTTGGTCAAAAAATAATTTTTGAATTCAATTGAATTTCTGATTAAAAAAGACATGAAAAAAGAAGAAATACCGCAAGATAAGTCGGCCTTAGAAAAGTATACCCGAGATATGCTTTATGTAAAAAACAGTGACGGAAAATATACCACTGCATTAAGTACGGGATGGGAAGTGAAAAAAGTTGCTTTGGATAACGCTTGGGAAGACATTAACGAGCGAGTAAAAGAAGCAGCATTGGCTGTTAAGAACGGAGAAAAAAGTCCGATTTTATATTTCATGGAATTAAAACTGATGGACCTGCAACTGTTATCGGCATACACAGGATTTTGGCAGTTTACCATTAAACGCCACATGAAACCTTCCGTTTTTTCGGGATTAAGTGATGATAAGCTGAATAAATACGCCAAAGTATTTGATATTAGCATTAACGAATTAAAAAATTTTAAAGGATAATTTTGGAAAAACATTTTAAACATATACAAGCCGCACATTGTGAAAATGGAGTTGCCTCCAGCTTATTGCGCTATCACGGAATGGATTTTATAACCGAACCATTGGTTTTTGGAATTGGCTCAGGAATTTTTTACATACATATTCCGTTTTTAATGGTGAATGGCGCACCTGCCATTTCGTATCGGACAATGCCTGGTTTTATATTTAGCAGAGCTGCGAAACTTCTGGGATTAAGTGTTACCCGAAAAAAGTTTAACAGCGAAGAAAGAGCAAAATATTTTCTGGATCAAAAAGTAAAAGAGGGGGTGCCGGTTGGGTGTCAGGTAGGCGTATATAATCTTCCTTATTTTCCTCCCGAATACCGTTTTCATTTCAATGCACACAACTTAATTGTATTTGGAAAAGAAGGTAAAGATTATTTGGTAAGTGATCCGGTAATGGAAGGCTTTAATAAACTTTCGGAAGAAGATATGATGAAGGTGCGTTTCGCAAAGGGACCATTTGCACCAAAAGGTCATGTTTACTTTCCTGAGAATATTAAACCGGTAAATGAAAACATAATAAAAAAAGGTATTGCTAAAGGTATTAAACGCGCTTCACGCGACATGCTTTATGTACCCGGACCAATTGCCGGAATTTCGGGCATCAATTATACAGCCAAACACATTAGGAAATGGCGAGAAAAACTAGGCCCAAAAAAAGCAGCATTATATCTCGGACAAATTGTACGTATGCAGGAAGAAATTGGAACAGGCGGAGGTGGTTTCCGTTTTATTTATGCAGCGTTTTTGGAAGAAGCCTCCAACTACATTAATAACGATAAGCTTCTTAAAATTTCTGATGAGTTTACAAAGGCCGGTGATTTATGGCGAGCTAGTGCCGTTCAAATGGGAAGAATTTATAAAGGCAGATTGAACGAACAAAAATATTACGAAGAATGCGCCGACATGTTAAATCAAATTGCCGCGATTGAAAAAGAAGCTTTTAAAGAATTGAATAAGCTAAAATTGGATTAATACACACAAATAAAAAAGCCCTCTATTAAGAGGGCTTTTTTTATAATGAATTGATTATTGATTATTCAATCGTTCCGTTTCTTAATGCTTCTTTTTTGTACTTCATTAATCTAACAGTCCAATATGCTAATAGGAAAATTATGAATCCACCCATTAAAACATTTGGCATTTGACTTAAGGCACGCATACCTTTAAAACACCATTGAAAGAATGTTCCAGTACCTTCAAAAAAGTCTGTCCATGTTAACATCAGAAGTTTCATTTGCATTAAATTTTGTAAGTTTACCGTACAAATATATAAATAATTAGAAATTTAAAAAATTGTGGTAGTCGGAACATTAAAAAAGGGATTTAAAGGTGCGCTACCCGTTCTTATTGTTTTTTTTATTTTATTGTTTTCAATCAGTACTTTAAGCACAAGTAACTCAAAGTCAGACCATTCCGCTAATATATTTTACCACCTTATTAGTTCGCGTTTTACCCATCCCTTATCAATTTTAGTTATCAACTTTCTCGTATTGGGAATTGGCGCTTTACTCATTACTTTTTATACCATCCGTCAAGAAGTGGTCGATAAAACGAATTATCTTCCTGCCTTCCTGTATGTGTTTTTTGGAGGACTTACTTTATCTAACGAACTTATTCATCCCTCACTTTTTGCCAATATTTTTGTTTTACTGACTTTAATCTATTTAACGGATACTTATCGTGAAGATTTTGTTTTAGCGCCAATTTTCAATTCGGCTTTCTTTACTTCCCTTGCTTTGTTCTTTTACATTAACTATGGCTTTTTTGTTATTCTGTTTTTCATTATGCTTATTAACCTGCGAACATTTAACTGGCGCGAATGGGTCATTGGTTTGTTCGGACTGTTTGCACCGATATTTATTTACTTCTGTATAGGCTATCTTGCCAATTACGATTACACAAATTTTTCATCGAATGTTGTTGCGCTTTTTTCATATTTTCAGCGACCTCTCATTTCAGAATATTTCTATCCCATATTTTTTATTCTTGTTGTTTTAATAATACTTGGCTTGTGGAAACACCTTACAAAAGGCTTAGGAACACGAATAAAAACTCAGAAAAATATTGGAATCATTTATTGGTTTATGGTATTGTCTTTGGTGAATTTCATCTCTAAAAACAACAATCACTACTTTCCGATAATTGCATCGATAATACCTATGAGTATTTTACTAAGTGATTACTTTTATAACATTAAACAATTGAAAGTAGCGAATACCTTGTTTTTTCTTTTGTTGGCTAGTAGTTCACTTTTGATTTTAATGAAATTAAATCTCCTTTAATTATTAAGAATTGTGATTTTTTTTATTCGTATTGTTGATGGAAATAAAACAAACCCCATTAACCAAATCACTCACATCTAACTGTCGTTGATTTTCTGATCTGACAGAAATACTCTTAACTATTTGCCCGGTACCATTTAGGATATTTACATCGCATTGATGGCAGTCGACATTTAGTATGCCATTACTTACCGGATTAGGATAAATAGCAGTAGTGTTATTAAGGACTTGTTCGTGAACTGATAACGAAATTGTTTTTGGAATAAAACTATATGCAAACCACTGATAACCTAATAATACCACATTATTTTTCCACGAACCCGTTTTATTTAAAAAATTACTGTTATAATTAGTAAATGCCTTTAATGGAGTATGTGTTAGCGCCCACGGTCCCATAAACACTGTTCAGCCGAAAATATAGGTATTACTTTTGCCTGGATAGTTCCGCTTGCTAAACCAATCAATCGCGGACGTGTATAGCTATACGTTATGCTTTCGTTGGAAACATACGCACTCACCAATACTCTATCGCAGTTTTGCACAATGGCTTTTGCCTGTCCAGAATTTGGCCATCCAATATATGTGTCTGAAGTAATGCCAACCATATTACCCAAAGAGTCAATCCGTCTTAATTCTCGTTTAAAAAACTTAAAAGCACCGGATGTGTCACAACTAAAACCCTGAGGTTGCAAATAACTGCTGCAGTATATTCCACCTGTATTTACAGAGGAATTAATCCAGAATTCGAATTCAAGATTATAAACATTAAACTTGTGATTTGGATTTGTGTGTTGCTGATTATAAACATGAAGTACATTGCTGAAAAACCAATAACTTTCACCGGTTGCGCCAACACTTGTAATTCCGAATAATGTTTTGGCCTTATTAATAAAATTCGCTAAAGGCTGAGCTGAAGTTGTGTTTGTTAAAATGGCTGTGGTATGGATGTTCCATAAATTATAAAGTGCCAGATAATTAAAACCATTATTTTGAGCGTAATTTAATAAGCTGTCTTCTTTTTGAATATTACCCAGAATCAAATTGAATTTATCAACGTAAAGACCTTTCACTAATGTTTGTGAATTAACCTTTATGCCAAACAATAACACTAGTAATATGATTATGACGTTTCTCTTCATAATCTAAAAGTGTTAAAATAAATGGAAGGTAAAAATTATTTACAAAGCTCTTCCCAATACTCAGCAGCTCGGCGAGTATGAGGTATCACTATTGTACCACCAACAATATTGGCAACGGCAAATACTTCATAAATTTCAGAAGTGTCGCAACCTTGCTCTTTGCATTTGCCTAAATGGTATTTAATACAATCATCGCAACGTAAAACCATGCTGGCTACTAATCCAAGCATTTCTTTTGTTTTTACATTAAGCGCGCCTTCGGCATAAGTATTGGTATCCAGATTAAATAATCGTTTAAGAACAAGGTTATCTTTGCTCATTAATAAATCGTTCATCCGTGAACGATAATCGTTAAATTCATTTACCAGTTCGCTCATTATTGCTCCAGTTTATATTTTTTTACAACGTACTTAGAAACATAGATACTGATCTCGTATAACAGATACATAGGAATGGCAACCACCATTTGAGAAGTTACATCAGGACTCGGGGTAATTACCGCCGCTGCAATTAAAATCACTACTACTGCATGCTTGCGGTATTTACGCATAAAATTTGGCGTTAACAGAGTCATTCGTGAAAGGAAGTAAACTAAGACAGGCAACTCGAAAATAATTCCTGAAGCTAAGGTCATGGTTGTGATGAAAGAAGAATAATCATCTAATGTTTGGTTTGTTTCAATTAATCCACTGTCAGACATCTGGTAGTTTATAAGGAAATTATATGACATTGGAAACATAATAAAGTAACCAAACGCAATTCCTATTAAAAACAAAAGTGAAGCTATCACTACAAATATTTTAACCGGTCCTATTTCTTTATCTTTTAATGCCGGGCGTACAAATTTCCATAATTCCCATAGTAAAAACGGAAAGCCTAAAATTAATCCGCCCATAAACGCAAACCACATGTGGGTAAAAAATTGCTCGGAAATTCCCAGTGTTTGCAATTTAACCTGTTTCACATTCATACACATCACATCTCCGGCGCCAATATTTTGGCCAAGCGCACATAAAGCACGATAAGAAATAAAATCTTGCTTTATTGGTCCTAAAAAAATCTCATCAATAAAAAAACCGGGTAAACAAAAAATCGCTATCGCAAACACAACTATAACAGCAGCACTTCTAACCAAATGCCATCTCAATTCTTCCAAGTGCTGAAGAAATGACATTTCTTTTCCCTCCGTATTTTCTGTGCCGCCTAATAAAGCCATATGAAGCAGTAAATGTACGATTTACCTGTGCCTTTTCAAAGCTTGGTAAGTTAAAATGGATAAGGACTGAAATACACTTAGTAAGAAACAGATACTTTGTTGGGCAGAAAGATTATTGACAGGAACCCCCTATTCCACATCAATCCCCGCCTCTTGTAAGTCATCCCAAAAAGCTGCGTAGGATTTATTTACCACGTCAGGATCCTGAATAAGCAGCGTTTCCGTTTTTAGAACTAATGGAGCAATACTCATGGCCATTCTGTGATCATGATAAGTTTGAATTGGACTTAGCGGCGATATGATTTTTTCAGATGGAATTATTTTCATTGAACTGTCGCTTATTTCAATTTGAGCTCCAAATTTTTCTAATTCATTTTTCATTGCTAAAATACGGTCGGTCTCCTTTAATTTAAGGGTTTGTAAACCGCTTAAATGCGCCTTAATACCTAATCCAACACAGGTTGCAGCAATTGTTTGTGCAACATCGGGATAATCAATAAAATCATGTGTGAATTCGTTTATTTCTAAAGCTTGTTTTGTAAGTGTAATACCGGTTGCCGACCATTGTGTCTTTACACCAAGCTTAGTGTATAATTCGGCAATAACGGAGTCGGATTGCAAACTGGCCTTATTAAAATGAAACAATTTAATTTCAGCGTTTTCTGATAAGGCAGCAATACTGTACCAATAGGAAGCAGAAGACCAATCAGACTCTAAATAATAATCCAAACCGTCCTTTTTGTAATCGCCATGCGGAACCGTGATTTTATTTTCGGTTTGAATGGCATTAATACCAAATTGATTTAAAACCTCAATTGTCATTTTAATATAAGGCTTCGAAACCGGTTCGTTTTTTATATGTAATATCAACCCAGTTTCAAGAGTGGGCGCTAACAATAATAACGCTGTAATAAACTGACTGCTTACACTTCCATCAATTTCTATTTCACCTCCAGTTAATTTCTTTCCGTTTATTTTTAATGGCGGATAACCCTCATTATTTACATAAGAAATATCTGCGCCAAGTTTTCTTAACGCGTTTACTAATTCGCCTATAGGACGTTGTTGCATGCGCTCAGATCCGGTAATTACCCATTGGCCGGGTTTTCCGCTCAGGTATGCCGTCAAAAAACGCATATCTGTTCCGGCGTGACCAACATTTAGTGTAGCGTGATTTTTACCATTAACCAAACCCAATTCTTTTGCCATTGTAATGGTGTCATCTGAATCAGATAGGTTTTTAAAATGAAGATTAAGATTAGAAATGGCACGCACCATTAATAAGCGGTTGCTCAAACTTTTTGATCCCGAAATATCTATTTCGGCTTCAATGCTTTTATTTGGCGCATTAATTTTTATCATTTACAATCGAATTATAAAATTCAAGAGAAGCTTTTACCTGTGCAGGAGTTACCGTTTGATTTATCTTAAATGATCCTATTTTATTTAAGAGTGTAAATAAGGCTTTACCGTTATTATTTTTCTTGTCATTTAAAATCAAAATATCAATTTCTTCAAAATGCCGAGCGTGCAAAGGACTTAAAGTGAAACAATTTTTAAAGCAATTAATTACTTCATCAAGTTCATGCTTAGAAAGCAATTTCTTCTTGTATGATATGAAACTTTCAGCAATCATTCCTACAACCACAGCCTCACCATGCAATAGTTCATCTTCGGTGTTTAACAACACTGCTTCTACTGCATGCCCAATTGTGTGACCGAAATTGAGTGCCTTTCTGATACTTTTTTCATTCGGATCGCGCTTCACAAATTTGTTTTTAAGCTCAACACTTTTGTAAAGTAATTGCGTGGCATTTTTGAATTCAAAATCCGTTTTAAGTTGTTTCCATAAATACTTATCAGATATTAAAGCCATTTTTAGAACTTCAGCCATGCCATTCATAAAATGACGACGGGGAAGAGTTGAAATAAAATCCGTATTTACAAACACAGCCTTAGGTTGCGTAATAGTTCCAATAACATTTTTAAGATTAGCGAAATCTATACCCGTTTTTCCACCAACACTTGCGTCGGCCATTGAAAGAACCGTTGTTGGAATATTTATAAAATCTAAACCGCGCTTATAAACGGATGCAACGAACCCTCCTAAGTCTGAGACTACTCCTCCACCTAAATTTATTACAAGAGCATTCCGGTCTGCATTTAATTCCAGCATTGTTTCCCAAATCTGAGAACAGATTTCAAGATTCTTTGAACTTTCTCCGTCATCAATTTCAATAATCTCTGCTTCCTTTAGCTTTTTGCAATTGGTTAATAAATCCATGTAACAATTTGCAAATGAATTCTGATCACAAATAACAAAGTACTTGGAGTATTTGTTTTTTGTAAGAAAAGCGTTTAGTTCTTTGTACACGCTTTTTCCAAAATATACTTTATAACCAATTGATGATATTGCTTGCATGGAATAAAGATACAAAATGCGGAATAGTTTTATTAATGAGTTTTATCAGTACATTTTCAACCAGTTCCCAATAATCAATTCACCGTATTCCGATAAAACGGATTCAGGATGAAACTGAACGCCACAAACCTTATCGGAACGGTGTTTTAATGCCATTATAGACCCTTCTTTGTCAGTAGCAGTAACACATAAATCACTTGGTAAATTTTCTGAATCAACTACCCATGAATGATATCGGCCAACTATAAATTGACTTGGGCAGTCTTTAAATACATCCTTAGTTTCTGTTACAGTAATAGACGTTGCTATTCCGTGATAAACCTGATTTAGGTTTTTAAGTTTAGCGCCATAATGTTCGCCAATTGCCTGCATGCCTAAACAAACACCAAATATGGATTTAGTGGCGGAATAATTTTTTAATAATTCGGGCATTATTCCCGCGTCTTCGGGCAAACCCGGGCCCGGGGATAAAAGTATCTTATCGAACGAGTGTATTTCAGAAATAGAAATTTTATCATTGCGATGAACTTCAAACGGAATGGTACTGACTTTTTCAATAAGATGAACCAGGTTGTATGTAAAGCTATCGTAGTTATCTAAAATCAGTAATTTCATTAAAAGAATTTCTGCGTTACAACAAATTCAATAAAATTTGTCCGAACCGGTATATGTCTTCAAATGAATTATAAAGAGGAACAGGCGCGCAACGAATTACATTAGGTTCTCGCCAATCCGGAATTACGCCATTTTCAATTAACTTATTATATAATGGTTTTCCGTATCCATTAGCAACAATAGAAATCTGACAACCGCGGTTTTCTTTTGGCGTAATAATCTCCAAACAATTATTTTTTTGCTTGTTTACTTCTCCTACAATAAACTCCAGATATGCTGTTAAACGTTTGCTTCGCTCTACTAAAGCATCCATGCCAACTTCATCGAAAATATCCAAAGATGCACGACAGGCCGCCATTGCAAAAATAGGCGCGTTGCTCATTTGCCATCTTTCAGCAGTTTGCATTGGCACAAAAGTCTTATCCATTAAGAAACGTGTTTTCTTATCATGTCCCCACCAACCTGCAAACATTGGCAATTCGGTATTCTTTAAATGCTTTTGATGTACAAATGCGCCGGCAACACTACCGGGACCGCTATTCAAATATTTATAACTGCACCACGCAGCAAAATCCACATTCCAATCGTGCAGAGCCAATTTTAAATTACCTGCGCCGTGTGCCAAATCAAAACCAACAATAGCACCTGCTTTGTGTCCCGCCTCGGTAATCGCTTTCATATCGAAAACCTGTCCTGTAAAATAATTCACACCACCAATCATCACTAAAGCTAAACTGTCTTTGTTTTTTTCGATAGAATCATAGATATCCTCATGACGAATGGTGTATTCTCCCTCTCGTGGTGATATTTCAATTAACGCATCATCAATGGAGTAACCATGAAATTTTATTTGCGATTGTAACGCATACTGATCGCTCGGAAAGGCCTTTGCTTCACATAAAATTTTATAACGTTGTTTAGTTGGGCGATAGAATGAAACCATTAGCAAATGCAAATTAACGGTAAGTTGATTCATCATCACCGTTTCTTCCGGAAGCGCGCCAACTATTTTTGCCATTTTTTCAGTCAGAAATTCGTGATACGGCATCCACGGATGCTTCGCCAGAAAATGTCCCTCCACTCCATATTTCGCCCAGTCTTCCAGTTCTTGTTGAATGTACAATTGTGTTGTTTTAGGTTGCAGTCCTAAAGAATTACCGGTGAAGTAAACCACATCGCTGCCATTATGCTGAGGAAATAAAAATTTCTGACGGTAAGCGCTCAGCTTATCTGCCTTATCACTTTGCTGAGCAAATTCCAAACTATTAACAAAATTCATAAAACTTAGTGTTTTGTAACCTTTCAAAGATATATCTTTGTACCTGAATTTTACAGAACTATTATGAAAAATATCTATTCAACCCAATTATTTGAAAAAGCAAAAAATTACTTCCCGGGCGGGGTAAATTCTCCTGTAAGAGCTTTCCGAAGTGTTGGCGGCAACCCTATATTTATTGAAAAGGGTAAAGGTTCACATATTTGGGATGCAGACGGTAATGAATTTGTTGATTATTGCTGCAGTTGGGGGCCGTTAATTTTAGGTCATGCGAACGACAAAGTTTTAAACGCGGTTGAAAAAACTATGCGCAATGGAACTTCATTTGGTGCACCAACCCGACTAGAAAATGAATTAGCTGAATTGATTTTAGGCAACAACCCGTATATAGAAAAAATCCGATTTGTGAGCAGTGGCACTGAAGCAGTAATGAGTGCTATTCGTTTGGCAAGAGGTTATACCGGTAGAAATAAAATCCTAAAGTTTGAAGGATGTTATCATGGCCACAGCGATTCACTTTTAGTGAAAGCAGGATCAGGACTTGTTACCTTTGGAAATACTTCTTCTGCCGGGGTACCCGAAAGTTTTGTGAATGAAACAATCGTTGTTTCATTAAATAACAAAAATGCCGTAGAAGAAGCCTTCGCGCAATTTCACAATCAGATTGCCTGTGTCATCATCGAACCGATTCCGGCTAACAACGGACTATTATTACAGGATAAAGATTACTTACAGTTTTTACGTGATATCTGCACAAAAAACGGAACCTTATTGTTGTTTGATGAAGTGATCAGTGGATTCCGTGTTGGATTTACCGGCGCCGCAGGTTATTATGGCATTAAACCCGATATAATTACGTATGGTAAAATTATTGGCGGCGGATTTCCGGTAGGCGCTTATGGTGCTAATAAAGATATTATGAGTAAAATTTCTCCGGAAGGAGGCGTTTATCAGGCAGGAACATTAAGCGGTAACCCAGTTGCCATGAGCGCAGGTTTTGCACAGCTTAGCGAATGTCTTAAACCTAATTTCTATAAGAAACTGGAAAGCAAAACTCAGAAATTACTTAGCGGATTATCGCAATTTAAAAACAACAACTTCAAAGTGTTTTCAGTTGGTTCTATTTTCTGGATTGCTTTTACTGACAAAGACAAAATTCAAACAGCGGAAGAAATTGATGCAGATAGCATGCAACATTTCCGAAGCTTATACCATAAGCTTTTAGAAAAAGGTATTTACATGGGGCCTTCAGGCTATGAAGTTGGATTTATGAGTGAGGCGCACACAGATGAAGACATCACAGCAACCATTAAAGCATTTAGCGAAGCATTATAAAAAATAAAGCAATAAAGATTGCAGCAATATAACGCCATCGGTTAGAAAAATAAAATAATACCGGTAGCGTTTTTCATTAGCGTAATAAATAAGAATTATACTCAGCAATCCAATTAACAGTCTGATAACAATTAAGCTTCTTTCAAGCGCAAAAAAAGTAAGTATAAAATAAAAGATAATTAACACTATTGCTATCGTTTTACTCTTTTTAATTCCAAGCACAATCGGTAATGACATAGTTCTTTCGTTTTTATCTTTCACCATATCGCGTATATCAAAAGGGATACAGAGCGCGCTAATGAAACAAAATTGAGACATAATATAGAGCCATTTATCTCTTGTTAAATTGTTTAAACCAACATATGTGTTTTCAGAATACATGAAAGGAATAACAGTACACACCACAACCCAAATACAAGCAATAGCAAACTGCTTTATGTATTTAACTTTTCGAAATTGAAAAGGCGGAAGAAAATAAAATAGGCTAACTAACCCACAAAAACCGTAAACAATCATCCCCTGGTAATATTGAACCATAATCTCCATTATAACATTGGAAAAGACTAATACCAATAACAATGCTATTGTGAAAATCCATTTTTTGTTTTTTCGGTACCACAATAAACGTGTGTCTATTGTAGGCTGAGTACTTTGATAAATTCGCTGAAGATTATATAAAAAAAATGCTGAAACAAAATTAATAATTGAAAAGGCTATGGAAGATGAAGTAACTTCACTAAATACAAATCCGGCTTGCAGAGTAGAAGCAAAAACAACAAAAGCAAGAAATAAATTGGAAAAACCTACAAAATCAAAAAAATGATTTAATATGTTAGATCGCGCCGACAAACTATAAACGCTGGTGAACCACTTCAAACAAAACAATTCCGGTTGCTACCGATACGTTTAATGAAGCAATGTTTCCTGTCATTGGAATTTTAACCTGAATGTCGCTGCGTTTTACATACTCTCCACTAATACCATTCTCTTCGGAACCCATAATGATGGCAGTAGGCTTTTTGAAATCCGCGTCATAAATTAATTTATCAGTCTTTTCATGACAAGCTACAATTTGCAGGCCATATTCCTTCAAGTACTCGATGGTATTCTTCAGATTATCTTCTCTGCATACTTTTAAACGGTGTAAAGCACCGGCGCTGGTTTTAATGGCGTCTCCATTGATTTGCGCGGCACCACGACTTGGTATGATAATAAAATCAACACCTGCACATTCGGCACTGCGGGCAATGGCACCAAAATTACGCACATCCGTTACTCTGTCTAAAATTAACACCAATGGAGTTTTTCCTGCTTCAAAGACCTCAGCCAATAAATCTTCAGTACTGTAGTAATTTACCTCCGCTATAAAGGCGATTGCTCCCTGATGGTTTTTATCGGTAAGGCGTTTCAATTTTTCGGGAGGTACAAACTGAAACGGAATTTCAGAACCGCGTAAAGCCTGACGCAACTGGTTGAACAATTCGTTAGACAAACCTTTTTGTAATAAAATTTTATCAATAGCTTTTCCGGCGCTGATTGCTTCTATAATTGCTCGGATTCCAAATATGAGTGTACCTTCATTCATGTTGAGGTAAAGGTACTTATTAAAATTTAATTTAAAACGAGTATTTTGGTAAGCATAATTTCTCCACTTAGTATACGAACAAAATACATTCCTTTTGGATAATTACTTAAATCAAGAGTTATTTGGCTTGGCTGACCTTTAAAACTGAACTGTAAAGCCCCTAATGCATCGTACAACTCTAAATCAAAAGTTCTATTCGCCAACGATTTCAAATTAATCTCTCCGGCACTGGGGTTAGGATACAGAATAAAATCATTGTCTGC
This sequence comes from Bacteroidia bacterium, assembly GCA_040403535.1. Lineage (GTDB taxonomy): Bacteria > Bacteroidota > Bacteroidia > B-17B0 > Aurantibacillaceae > JAHEYG01. The sequence goes on along the minus strand of JBBAKL010000038.1, from coordinate 11,085 downwards.
TAAACCTGCAGTCGCCAATCCGGTTGTATTTACCATTTTTGCAATTAATAAATCACCGCTGCCATTACAATTTAAGTTGGTTGCACCTAGCGTAACTGACGCGCTGGAAAAATAACCTCCACAATAAATATTTCCTGACACATCTCTGCTTAAAACATTCCAGCCGTCATCACTGCCCCCTCCTACGCCATCTGCCCACAAAGGCGTTCCAAATGAATCGAAAGCAGCTATAAAACAATCGCCAACTCCTCCGAAATTCAACGTGTATGTTCCAAATGCTGCCATAAAACTATGGTTATGTCCATTTACGAAAATTCTTCCTGAATTATCTGACATGATTCCATAACCATAATCGTCATTATTACCACCACCTCCTTGGGCCCAAATAGGCGCACAGCTTTGGTTTGTTTTAACAATAATAACATCACGATTTCCATAGTTAGTTAAAGAGGTGGTGCCGACCGTTAGTGTTGGGCTAAAATAATATCCGGTTAAAATAATATTTCCGTTTATATCGCTGGTAATACCGGTTCCTACTTCATCCAGCATATCACCAAATGAAGCGGCGTTTAATACATTTCCTGAAGGATTTAATTTTATTAAAAAAATATCGGCGCTGGTTGGTGCAACGTTAACTAGTGTTTGAGTACCCGCTACCAAATTTGCGCTTTTATAAAAACCGGTAATATAGGAATTCCCAGTTGCATCAACTGTGATTCCGTTTGCATTTTCGGCTAAGTTGTCTCCAAAATTAGTTGCCCATAATACATTCCCGTTTGCATCTAACTTAGCAATAAAAACATCATCGTTACCATTGCCATTTAAAGTGTAAGTACCCATGGTTAAAGTAGCGCTATTAAAATAACCGGTAACTAAAACATTGCCGTTTTGATCCACCACAACCGAAGTAGCATGATTACTGCCTCCATCACCAAAATTCTTTGCCCATATAAAATTACCGTTAGCATCAAGCTTCACAACAAACATATCGCCAAATGCCGAATTAGTTAATGTAGTTGTACCACATACCATTGTCGGACTTATAAAACTGCCCACCACATATAAACTATTTGGACCATGATAAGCGGCGGCTGTTGCGTTATCGTCAAATGTTCCGCCAAAGCTTTTTGCCCATGATGGATTTCCATTCAGGTCAAATTTTGCGATATAGGAATCGTAATTACCGTTATTGGTTAATGTGTTTGTACCAATTGTAAATGCAGAACTAAAATAATAACCGCACGCGTAAGATTGCCCTATATTATCAACTGCTAATCCGGAAATATTTTCTGCAGCACTGCTACCGTGACTTTTAGCCCAAAGCCAATTAGGTGCCTGAGCATTTATCAAGATACTAACAAAAATAAAAGATATGAGTGCCAATTGTTTCTGCATAAAATTATCCCTGTAAATTAAATTGTTTTAAGTGGTGTGTAGCGTGTTTATGCAGTAAGTGTAACCATTCCTGATAATTCAGGTCTCCGAAAAAAGGATTGGTAACTATTGTATTCGGATTATTTTTATAAAATTCAATAAATGATTTTATCTCACTATCCAATTCAATGATGGCGGCTTCAATGCTTAAATTACGTAAAGGAGCAGCCTCTTCTGTCATTAGAGAATTTTTGGTTCCCGGCTTAAACTCTTTATCGCTTAAAGCAAAACTTCTTACTTTCTCTAATATGTTTTCAGGTGTTTGCATTGGATGTTCAATTCTTTTCCAGGCAATAGCTATAGAGTCTGTTATGTGTTCTATCATCCCTTGTGGCGATAAAACACCCCAATTACCTTTTTCGTTTCCATTCAGTTTTTTAAGAAGGGGGATATATTCCTGCGTAAAAAAAAGTTCTTTATTTGCCATACCTAAAACTAAGCAAATATGATGAAAAAGTAAAGTACTAGATTTTACTCACCTGAATGATCTTCACAGGACAATTGATAGCAGCTCTCAGATTATCTTCGTATTCATGATCGTTCACCAAAACCTGATAAAAACCTTTTTTATTAACGCCGCCAACCAAGGTGCATTTACCATCTTTTCTGGAAACACGCCAACGATCAAATGCTGCCTCCACACAGGCATTACAACCTATACATTTATCTCTTTGTTGAATAATACGTACCATTACGCATCTACCACTTTGTATAATTTATCAGATGGACGTACCTTTTCTGCTACCGGCAATGTAAACACATCGCCTTTATTAACTTTCTCAACTGCTTTATCATCCAGACGTAATTCAGAAACTTTTGTCTCAACATAACCGGTAGTTGGACCGGTAATCATAATTTCATCACCTACTTCCAGGCTATGCGATTCTAATTTGAACTCACCAATAGCAGATTTTTCAAAATATTTTAATCCGCGACCAATATAAATTTTACGCTTAGTGGCGTTACTTCCATACTCTTTATTCCACTCGCCCATCTTCTTACCCAGATAATAACCATCCCAAAAACCGCGATTAAAAACAGTTGCTAGTCGTTCTTTCCAGTCTGCAATTTTTTCTTGAGTATATGCTCCGTTGTTATAGGCGTCAATGGCTTCACGATAACATTTTGTAACAGTGTATACGTAATCGGCAGAGCGGCCGCGACCTTCAATTTTTAAAACAGAAACACCTGCATCTAAAATCTGATCCAAAAAATCAATAGTACATAAATCCTTTGCCGACATAATGTATTCATTATCCACTTCAAATTCTACGCCATCTTCTTTATCGGTAACAATATAACTTTTACGGCAATTTTGAATACAGGCTCCTCGGTTAGCGGAGGCATAATTGGAATGTAAGCTGAGATAACACTTTCCGGAGACAGCCATACACAAGGCTCCATGCGCGAAAATTTCCACTTCAATTAACTTTCCGGCAGGACCGGTAATATTTCGGCGTTTTATTTCTCGTGTGATTTCAGCTACTTGCTTTAAACTTAATTCGCGAGCCAAAACAACCACGTCAGCAAAATTAGAATAGAATTCGATAGTATCGATGTTGGAAATGTTTGCCTGGGTTGAGATATGCACTTCCACTCCTTCTTTCTTTGCGTAATTTAAAACCGCATGATCAGAAGCAATGATTGCTGTAATTCCGCTTTCTTTTGCGGCGTTGACAATGTTTTTCATTAAAGCAATGTCATGGTCATATAAAACAGTATTCAGAGTTAAATAGGTTTTAATATTGTTCTCTTTACCAATCTTTGCAATATTTCTTAAATCATCTAATGTGAAATTATTTGCAGAACGTGCTCGCATGTTTAGCTGCTCCACTCCAAAGTAAACCGAATTACATCCCGCTTTAATGGCTGCCATTAACGATTCGTAAGAACCTGCAGGCGACATTAATTCTATATTTTGATTTGAACTCATTCTAATTAAAAATTCAAATTTACTATCCTTTATTAAAATTGTTTATGACATTAGTCAATGCTATAAAATAAAAAAGCGGGCCTAAACCCGCTTTTTAAATACCTTATAAATTGAATTATTTTACCGGCTGAGCAGCTTCAACGGTAATGTTTAATTGTACGTTTTCACCTACAGTTAAACCGCCACCGATATTAAATTCGCCACGGCTGATAGCTGTACGCGCTTCAAAACCTGCAACATTATACTTTCCGTGTTCACCAGCATCCTGAACTTGTGCACCAACGTAATTAAAATATAAATCAACGTCTTTAGTCACACCTTTCATGGTTAATTTACCCTTAGCGATATAAGCGAATTCAGCACCTGCTTCTTCGTCTTTAACAACATCAGTAGCTTCAAATACTGCTGTTTTATATTTCGCTACATCAAACAATTCAGGCTTCTCTCTTAAATGTCCATCACGATATGAATTCTGAGTATTGATTGACTCCATATTCATCAAGATATAAACTTTAGGACCTGTAGTATTTTGGAAGTTAACATAACCGCTATCAATTTGGATAGATCCTTTAACATCTGTTACAACGTTACGTACACTGAATGCAATTGAACTGTGAGCAGCATCTACTTCATAAGCACCAACTAATTCATCAATTGATTTCTTGTTAGCGTTCATGATACTATCACATTGTTCTTTGCTTGTACAAGTGTATTCTTGACCGTTAATGTTACACTTAATAATCTCTTCAGTTACCATACCTTTTTCGCAGCATCCGCCTTCTTCACCACCTGTAACAGCGATGTAAGGAGCAATAACTAACGAAACGATACTCATTAACTTAATTAAGATGTTCATTGAAGGACCTGATGTGTCTTTAAATGGATCACCAACTGTATCTCCTGTTACAGAAGCCTTGTGTGGTTCTGATTTTTTATAGAAAGTTTCGCCATTAATAACTACACCTTTTTCAAATGATTTTTTTGCATTATCCCAAGCGCCACCAGCGTTGTTTTGGAAGATACCTAATAATACCCCTGATACAGTTACACCGGCTAATAAACCACCTAATACCTCAGGACCAAAAACAAATCCAACGATAACAGGAGTAATTAAAGCAATTGCACCCGGCATCATCATCTCGCGGATAGATGCTTTTGTAGAAATAGCAACGCATTTTTCATATTCAGGCTTCGCTTTGTATTCCATAATACCCGGAATTTCGCGGAACTGACGACGTACCTCTTGTACCATATCCATCGCAGCGCGACCTACAGCAGCAATTGCTAAAGCCGAGAAGATAAATGGAATCATAGCACCAACAAATAAACCTGCTAATACGTTTGCTTTATAAATATCGATAGCGCTAATACCTGCTACACCAACGAATGCTGCAAATAATGCCAATGATGTTAACGCTGCTGAAGCAATAGCAAAACCTTTACCTGTAGCTGCGGTAGTGTTACCTACAGCATCTAAATTATCGGTACGCTCACGAACTTCAGGAGGTAACTGACTCATCTCCGCAATACCACCTGCGTTATCAGCAATCGGACCGAAAGCGTCAATAGCTAGTTGCATAGCAGCAGTTGCCATCATACCGGCAGCGGCAATAGCCACACCGTATAAACCTGCAAAATAATATGAACTCATGATACCACCTGCTAACACGATAGTTGGAACTACAGTAGATTCCATGCCTACTGATAAACCACCAATAATATTAGTAGCATGACCGGTTGCCGATTTTTGAATAATTGAAAGAACCGGACGCTTACCCATTGCGGTGTAATATTCGGTTATCCAGCTCATAATAGCACCAACAATAGAACCGATTAATATAGCAATAAATACATTTGTACTTGTGAATTCGTATCCTCTTAAGTTTAATGTATCTGGCAACATCCATTTTACTAATGGGTAAGAAGCCACAACTGTTAACACGATTGAAATAATGTTACCCAAGTTTAAGGCATTCTGAACAGAATCTTTCTCGCCTTTAACACGAACAAACATTGTACCGATAATAGAGAAAATAATACCTAATCCGGCAATTAACATTGGTAATAAGATTGGAGATAAACCATTGAATTTATCACCTTTAGCGTCAATTTCCTGACCTAATACCATTGTAGCTAATATTGTAGCCACATAAGAACCGAATAAATCGGCACCCATACCTGCTACGTCACCTACGTTATCACCTACGTTATCAGCAATTGTTGCAGGATTACGAACGTCATCTTCAGGAATACCTGCTTCTACTTTACCTACTAAGTCAGCTCCAACGTCGGCAGCTTTAGTATAAATACCACCACCAACACGCGCAAATAAAGCGATTGACTCAGCACCTAATGAGAATCCGGTTAATACTTCAATAGCACGCTGCATTCCTTCTCCGCTTACGCTATCAACAAACATTCCGTAGAATACTATGAATAAACCGCCTAAGCCGAATACAGCTAAACCAGCAACACCTAAGCCCATTACAGTACCACCTGTAAATGATACTTTTAATGCTTGCGCTAAGCTGGTACGAGCAGCTTGTGTTGTACGCACGTTAGCTTTAGTAGCTACTTTCATACCAATATACCCTGCGGTTGCAGAGAATACAGCACCAATAATAAATGCTACTGCAATAATCCAGTGTGAGTGGATTTCGCGGCCATTAACTTCATGAATTGTACCGCTCCAACCCAAAAGTATGGCAGCAACAACCACGAAATAACCTAATACTTTCCATTCAGCTTTTAAAAAAGCCATAGCACCTGCAGCAATATAACCTGCAAGTTCTTTCATATTGGCATCACCGGCATCTTGTTTACTAACCCATGCCGACTTTACAGCCATTACTAACAAACCAACAATTCCTAATAAAGGAATCAGATAAATTACATTCTCGTTCATAATTAATAATATAGGGGTGCAAAAATAGGAAATTTGTTGGAATTATAAAATTAAATAATGTATTGATAATCAATATTATACATAATTATTTGATTTTTAAATAAAGTTAAAATTGGTATAGAACTTTATTCCTTTATAAACCTCTGCTTTTTAATACTATTATCACTTAAGAAGACATTTACTGTGTATACTCCTTGGCATAGATCGTAAACATCTATTTCTTTACTTTTCTCACTTTCGAGAACTAACCTACCAATGCAATCAAAAATCTGAATGCGATTCACTTCATCAACACCTTATTATTGCGATTTTTTTACCTGATGGATTGGGATAAATTGTAAATCGTTGCTTCTCGTTTTCTTTAATTGCAGTTTGTCCACAATATGAAGATCCATATTTGCTGAAAATTGTGGAGAAAGGAAAAAGCTTATTATAACGAATCATATAATCAATACCATTGGCATTCGCGAAATATGGTGTAAGCAACTCAACATTTGAACCGATATATTCAATAACACTATAAGTTGCCAACGACCGTTTAAAATGTTATGTGTGTGAAAACAGAGTTTGCACGCCTATTAACAGCTTAGTTTAAAAGGTAAATGTGAAAGATGTTCCTTTTTTTGTTTCTACCGATAATTTTCCATCCAACTGATGGGTTAATGCGCTAATTAATTGTAGTCCCAGTGTAGATGGGTTACTAAAATTAATTTTCTCTTTTATACCACTTCCATTATCAGATACTTTAAGCAAAAACTGATAATCGTTCTTTTTTGTATTATCAAAAAGAATATCAACCCTTCCTTTTTTTAATTCATTAAAAGCGTGCTTATAAGAATTAGATAAAAGCTCATTGATAATAATTCCGCAAGGTATTGCTTTATCAATTTCTATATATTTATCCGTAACCAATATTTTTAAATTTACTTTAATATCCTTATTGACAGAATAGGTTGAAGAAATAAAGCGAACCAACTCTTCCAGATAGTCCTTAATATTGATTTTAGAAAGGTTTTTTGAGCGATACAATAATTCATGAATGATGGCCATGGACTTAATGCGGCCTATACTTTCGGTATATTTTTCTCTAGCTTCGGAATCTTTTATTTTATCTGCCTGTAAATTAAGAAGGCTGGATACAATCTGAAGATTATTTTTTACCCGATGATGTATTTCTTTAATTAAATACTCTTTTTCACTAAGAGATGATTTTAATTTTTCCTCTGCTTCTTTTCTTTCCAAAAATGCAGGAACGGCAATTGAAGTGTTGTTTTTAGCGCTTTTATTTTTTTTCAGATACGAATCAATCTTGTCTGGCGGTGCCATAATAAAAGTACAATTCATATCACCTTTTGCCTTACATGTTATTTCAACGGATGTTAAGGGAACGCCAAAACTTTCTTGACACCACCCGCTAGAATAACCGGAATTCATAATGCAGACCGGGGTTTTTGATTTTTTACCGGCACGCAACCAGCTGTCAGCTTCAAAAGAAAATGGATGGTTAAATTTTAAAAAGAAATTATCATCAGGGCTTGGATTACTTTCCGGAAGTATCTCTACAAATGCCCAGCCGGAATAAGCGAAATGAACAGGTCCTGCCGATAATTTACTGATTGGATCTTTCAATTTCATTTTCTTATGAAAATTACGGGCGTCCTCCATTCCAATTAAATGAGCCAGATCAAATAATATATTTTTCGCTATACCAATAGCCTCCTCCTCACCACGATTAGCATACAAATTGATAAATGAATTTAAAAATTCATAAGACAATGCCGATGCGCGCACTAACACATAACGCTGATCGTTAATTTCTATCGTTCCTTCTGAAGGAGAAAATTTAAGATTCCGAAAGTATTCGCCAACCGTTTTTTCAGCCATATCAAAAATCGATTGAAACTGCTTTGGCGCTTTTACTTTATGTTTATTTTCATCGGATTCAATAGCCGACTTAAGACGCGCTTTCTCTTCCCGAAGAGATTTTAACTCTCTCTCAAGTCTTTCTATTTTGATTGCTAGTTTATCCGGCATGTATTACAGTAATTAATAAGCCCCAACCAAGATACAATACCGCAAGCGGATTTTCAAATTTGATTTACAGAAATGATAGACTATAATTGAATTGAATTTGCTTTTTAGGTTCCAAAACAATAATTCCTTCTTTGTTACTTAGAATCCCTGATTCTATAGCAGAATCTGTAATTCCAAACCATGGCTCCAAACAAACAAATTCATCACTTCCCTTTTTGGTCCATATTCCGAAATAAGGCCAATTTTTACAGGAAAGTTCGATAACCTCTTTAGTCTTTTTTGATTTCAACAGTACTTTTTCTATTTGCGAATTTTTAAAAACCAGCGCATCATTATTAAATAATTCTGTACTGAGTGGTAAACAACCACTGTTAAGTTGTATTTCGTAAGTGTGACCACTTAACAATCCATCATCCAATCGCTCGGCGATTAATCTGGTTTTATTCGGGAATTCCAAAATAAAATCACCTAATGTCTCGTTTGATTTTCGGCAAGTTGAAAACCCTGGATGTGCTCCAATACTAAACAACAACTCTTTATTATCCGGATTAAAAACCTGATAAGTAACATCCAGAACGTTTTCATTTAAGGTATAGGAAATTATTAGAGAGAAATGAAATGGATATAATTCCAATTTTGATTCATCTGCTGTGAGTTCAAATTTTAAGGTATTATCTGAGTGCTCAACTAAAATAAATTCTTTATCTCGGGCAAAACCATGCTGACTTAATGAATAATTGTTATCCTTATAATTGTATAAGTTGTTTTTTAATCGTCCAACAATAGGGAACAATACAGGAGCATAACGTGGCCAAACATCCTTACTTGCCTGCCACAACAACTCTGTTCCCTCAGAAGTCAGCAACGAATTTAATTCAGCGCCCTTAGAATTAACCTTTACTTCAATACAATTATTTTTGATTGAATAAACAGCCATCACAAAAAGATAACTCCTTCTATCTCGGATGCTTTAGTGTAAATATCAATAATTTCATCTGTATTCATCATTACTTCCTTAACAGTAATGCTGATGTATTTTCCTTTATCACTTTCCTTAGTATATATTTCTGCGTCCTCGCCGAATAAGTTTTCTACAAGCGCTATCTTTCGGTGCTCCGCGCCCATAATGAACTTAAACATATACACTGTAGGATAAGTCTGTGTTTCGTTTAGCTTTTTTCTTAAATCGTCAAAATTTACCTTACCCATTAGCGTTCAAAATAATGATTATAGATTAAAACAAGTCCAAAAATAACAAGCAAACTGCCGGTCACATAATTGACAATATGCATAATCTTATCGGTTAAAAAATGTTTAATTTTTCCGGCCAAAAAAACCTTAAATAATTCCACCAACAATACCAACCCTAATACTACCGAAAAATACACGATCATCTTCACAGCAGAGTAATTGAAAGTCTTACCAACGGCAGTAACATTTCCCAGCCACAAAAACCAAACGGCGGGATTAAACAGATTCATAAAAAAACCTTTAAACAATAAGCCCACATAAGATGGTGCTTTAAGCTCAATGCTTTCATCGGATTTTTTTATAGGCTTTTTAAAATAGAACGCGCCAAAAACAATTAAAATTATTCCGGCCAAAATTCCGGCAAAGCGCTGATTCTTTTCATCCTCTAAAAAATTAATGGCGCCGAAATGAACTAGAAAGATGATTCCTACACAAAGAAAAAGATCACTTAAAACCACTCCTGTTGCTAATAATGCGCCCGGCTTATAACCATGTTTAATGCCGGTATTTATTAAAGCGAAAAATGCCGGGCCAAACGAGAAGGTTAGTAAAAGAACAATAAGGATAGTTTGTGAAATTAAGGCGATCATTTTTACTAAATTTTATACTTCTTAATAAATTCTTGCCACTCTTCTAATAGTTTTCCTTTCATAACACGCGGAAACTTAAATGCTGATCCTAATTTACCTTTGCTTCCTAAAAAGTCAATAAATGCCTGATCAGGCAAAACAGTTACTAAAACTTCCTTTAAAGCAGATGTGCGCTCAACACGATAATCATCATTAATTACTTTCAGATGTTCGTCAATCTTAGTTCTTAAAACATCCGCGCTAACCGGAACATTTGAACCTATATACCAGTGATGGGCAAACAAAGTACCATACGGAATACCTGCTACTGCAAATTCATTAATTTCAATTTCTAATTCCTCTGCAGTTAAGCTAATGGCTTTACTCATATTTTCAACTGACAAATGCTCACCGCATAAACTCAAGAAATGCTTCGTACGACCTGTAATAACAATTTCAGAATGTTCCTTGCTTGTGAATTTCACAACATCACCAATCAGATAACGCCATGCGCCACTACAAGTTGACAAAAGTAAAGCATACTCTTTACCTTCTTCCACATCTTTAATACAAAACGCTTCCACATTTTGCTTCATGTTTCCCTCTGAATCAAAATTGTTTTCGTTAAACGGTACAAATTCATAAAACAAACCTCCATCCAATAATAAACGCATACCTTGCTCCGGATTTGGTCGTTCCTGAAAAGCAATTAAACCTTCTGATGCTAAATAAGTATCGGAAAAAATAAGAGGGAATCTGGTAAGCTTACTTATACTTTTCATGTAAGGAGCAATAGATACGCCTGCATGAACATAAATGCGTAAGTTAGGCCAAACATCATGAATGGTTTGCACTTTATAATGCTCAATAACTTTCTCCATTAAAATCTGAACCCAAGCCGGAACACCAACAATGATGCCTATATCCCAATCTTTTGCCGACTTCACAATTTCGGTCAA
>JBBAKL010000037.1:0-30565 GCA_040403535.1 Bacteroidia bacterium | reverse complement strand
ATAAGTATCAATTAATAACGAATACGTTTCAGAGTGGATATTTTCCATCATAACCTGAAAACCATAAAAGCAACGTGCCTCGGGCGATTGTACTTCGTTTAAGAAGTTTACCGCTAAGTTTTCGTTTACAATTCCGTCGCTAGCCGCAAAAAACGCTAATACATGTTTAATAAAATGACGTTCATTATCGTTCAATTTATTATTCCAGTCGGTAATATCAGAAGCTAAATCAATTTCTTCTGCTGTCCAGAAACTGGCTTCAGCTTTTTTATACATCTCCCAAATGTCTTTGTGTTTAATCGGGAATAACACAAAGCGATCTTTGTTTTCGGCTAGTAAGGGTTCGTTCATAGTGCTTTTATATATAATTTAAATAATTATCTTATTTTATTGGTTTAAGTCGCCGTTTAAGCGAAGTACCCGATTACAAATATTGAAAATAAAGCGTGGGGAAACGAAACAACAAATTAACATCCTGTGCCTACTTTTTAACACTGAGAAATTAACCGATAAAAGTTGAAAAACCCTGAATAGCTTGATAGTCAAAGGCTGCAGACTTGAATGAAAAAAAGTAGAAAAAAGTGACAAAAAATGTTTTGTAGTACAAGAAATATTTTTAAGTACATTATGGAAAGACAATATTACGCCCATCTTAATAAAAGTTAAAGCCAATTAAAGCTTAAGGTTACCAAAAATTAAAAGCGGAATGAATAAGTATCAACCCCAAAACCATTATCCTATGAAAAACTACAGCAAAGTATTTGCAGTGGCAGCAGTACTATTATTATTTTCCTGCGGCGCCAATAAAGAAAGCAGTCCGTTTAGTGAGTCTGCCCTGGCTAAAGATCAAGCCAGATTATCCTCACCTGAAGCGCCCCCAACGGACGAAGGACAGAAAAACGAGAAGGCTGGATCGGCAGTTGATAAAATGCCGGAAGCGGTTTTTGAACGAAAGCTCATCAAAACCGGTGATGTGTCGTTTAAAACCAAAAGTTTAAGCGATACGAAGAAGCAAATTACCGAAGCGTTAAAGACAGCGGTGGTTATATTGCCAAAGAAAACGCATACGATTACAGTGAAAACCCCTCCGAGAATTCAACAGTACGTGTGTCGGCAAAAAATTTCGACGCTTTTTTGAATAAAATACTGGAAGGGGTTGACGAGCTCGACTCAAAAAATATTGATATAGAGGATGTGAGTGAAGAGTTTGTGGATATGGAAGCGCGTTTAAAAAACAAAAAACAATAGGAAGCAAAATATCAGGAATTGCTGGAAAAGGCTGATAACATGGATGATATATTAAGAATAGAAAAAGAAATCAGTTATATCCGTGAAGACATTGAATCGACCGAAGGCAGATTAAAATATTTAAGAAGTCAGGTGAGTTACAGCACGCTTAAAATTCATTATTACGAAAAACGAACAAGCGGATTTAATTTTGGAGGTAAGTTAGGCGATGCGGTAATGAATGGCGGAACCGGATTTTTGTGGTTTATTATTATTGTTGTTCAGCTTTGGCCATTGTGGTTGATTCGCGCAGCAATCTGGTGGTTTATTGTTTGGTTGATTAGAAGAAGCAGAAGGAAATCATAAGGAAAATGAACAAACGCTATTGTGACTAACGATTGATTTCATATATTAGCAATAGGAATGAAACAAAAAATAATAGTATTAGTATTAATCTCATTCGTTGGTTTATTTAAGGCTCAAACCTTAATATACAACCCGTCTAAAACTTATACAGCCAACATAGTTACTTCTAGTGCTACAATAGCGCCTATTTCATTTAAAAACAATACCACAACGGCGTGTAATTTGATCTACAAGAATTACTCTTTTAATTTTCCGAGTGGCTGGGCAGCAAGTGTATGCGATTCATATAATTGTTTGGGAGGTATCAGTTGGGGTAATTGGAACTTGGATTCGTTAAAGCCAGGCGAAGAATATTATATACAGCTCTCTGTTAATCCTAACCATATTGAAGGTAATGGATATCTGGAAGTGCATATGTGGCGGCAAAATGCGGCGTGGCTGATTGATACTCTAAGATGGTTTATAAACGCAAAAACTGTTGGTATTCAAGAAATCTCATCTAATAGTCAAATACAAATATTTCCGGTTCCCGTGAAAGATGTCTTAAATATTAAGTCACTTGGAGTAATTACTTCTTTAAGTATTGTAGACGCCGTAGGTAGGTCAGTTATGCAGTTCAATGATGTAAAGCAACAAATAAACATTTCTTCCTTAGAGCCCGGATATTACACCTTGTTTCTCGAAAAAGACGGGATTCGATTTTACAGAAAAATCTTGAAAGATTAATCTAAAATCAGTTAGATTAAAAAATGATTTCAAAAACACTACACCTTCCGCAACTTATAAACCTTTAGCAATTCATTGAACCATGCTTTGCCGTATTTTGCAGTTAGCGGTTCTTTTAAAAACATAAATATCGGAACATTTAATTTGGCACCGCATTCGCAGGCAGGTTTGCAAATATTCCAGCGGTGATAGTTAACGGCATCGTAGGTTTTATGCTTGTCAATTCGCACCGGATATAAATAGCACGAAATGGGTTTACGCCATTTTATTTTTTTATCGAGGTAGGCGGCTTCAATAGCACATTTGGCAATTTTCTTTTCGTCAAAATAAACAAAGGCACATTCGCCACCTTTGCTTACTAAAGTTGTTGTATAATCGCCATCGCTGTCTTTTATCCACGGACCATTCTTCTCCACCACTTTAATGCCTTTTTTGGTCATGTAAGGTTTTACTTTTTCAAAAACCTCTTCTAAGATGGGTAGTTCTTCTTTATCCAACGGCGCTCCGCTATCACCGGCCACACAACATTCGCCCTTACAGGCGTTGAGGTCGCATACAAATTTTTTGTCCAGTAAATCGTCCGATATTAAAGTGTTTCCGATGGCTATCATAATTAATGCAAAAGTAAAATTTATTCATTCATTTTATAAATGATGTGAAAAGCCTATAATAAGTCGTAAACAAATAAGTAATTAAATTGTAGTAGGTAAATAATATGACCCAAAAAAACCATTAAAACGCTTTTTTGTATACCTTAAATATGGTATATTTGCGGTAGAATTAGATTAATTCTAAATAAGAAAATTAAATAATTAATTTATAATCAATTAGTTATGATTACAGTATCGGATGCAGCAAAAGAACATGCCCTAAAATTAATGAAGGACGAAAACAAACCGGAAGGTACTTTTATACGTGTTGGCGTTGAAGGTGGCGGATGCTCAGGTTTATCGTATATGTTAGAGTTTGATAATAACATGAAAGAAGGAGATCAAACTTTTGAAGACAAAGGGATAAAAATTGTAGTTGACCGCAAAAGCTTCTTGTATTTAGTTGGTACCGAGTTAGAATATTCGGGCGGATTAAACGGTAAAGGTTTTGTGTTTAAAAATCCAAACGCGTCGCGCACTTGCGGTTGCGGAGAATCATTTTCAGTTTAATATTTATTATTTCTTGTTTCTGGTTAGCTGCAACAAGAAACAAGTAACCAGAAATAATTAATAATCATGAGCAACGAAATCTTAGAAGAACATATTAATAGTGAGTACAAGTGGGGATTCACTACCAACATCGACGCCGAAACTGCACCCAAGGGCTTAAATGAAGATATTATCCGATTTATTTCTGCTAAAAAAAATGAACCGGAGTGGTTATTGGAGTATCGCCTAAAAGCGTATAAGCACTGGAAAAACATGACAGAGCCAAATTGGGCACACGTTAATTATACTAAACCCGATTTTCAGGATATTATTTATTACTCTGCACCAAAAGTTAAACCTACGCTCGAGAGTTTAGATCAGGTAGATCCCGAACTATTAAAAACATTCGAAAAACTGGGTATTTCCCTCGAAGAACAAAAGCGTTTATCTGGCGTACAAAGTAATATTGCCGTGGATGCTGTTTTCGACAGCGTTTCTGTAAAAACTACTTTCAGAGAAACTTTAGCTGAGAAAGGTGTTATTTTCTGTTCATTTAGTGAAGCAGTGCAGGAACATCCTGAGCTCATCAAAAAATACATGGGCATGGTAGTGCCACATACCGATAATTTTTACGCAGCACTTAACGCGGCTGTATTTAGCGACGGATCCTTTTGTTACATTCCAAAAGGCGTACGCTGCCCAATGGAGCTTTCTACTTATTTCCGAATTAACTCAGCAGGTACGGGTCAGTTCGAACGGACTTTAATAGTTGCCGATGAAGATTCATACGTTTCTTATCTCGAAGGTTGTACTGCGCCATCGCGTGACGAGAATCAATTGCACGCAGCAGTGGTAGAAATTATCGCGCATAAAAATGCTGAGGTAAAATACAGCACCGTGCAAAACTGGTATCCCGGAGATAAAGACGGCAAAGGCGGCGTTTATAATTTCGTAACCAAGCGCGGAATTTGTTTAGAGGAAAATTCTAAAATCAGCTGGACACAGGTAGAAACAGGTTCAGCAGTAACCTGGAAATATCCTTCTGTTATCCTAAAAGGTGATAATAGTATCGGTGAATTTTATTCGGTAGCGGTAACAAATAATTATCAGCAAGCGGATACCGGAACTAAAATGATTCACATTGGTAAAAACACACGCTCAACTATTATATCAAAAGGTATTTCAGCCGGTTACAGTAATAATAGTTACCGTGGCTTGGTTCAGATACGAAAAGGCGCAATAAACGCCCGTAATTTTTCTCAGTGTGATAGTTTGTTGATGGGTGATAAGTGCGGCGCACACACATTTCCCTACATCGAGATAAAAGATAAAACAGCAATAGTTGAACACGAAGCAACTACCAGCAAAATCGGAGAAGATCAAATCTTTTATTGTAATCAGAGGGGAATTGATACCGAAAAAGCAATCGGATTGATTGTAAACGGATACTGCAAGGAGGTTTTAAATAAATTACCAATGGAATTTGCAGTGGAAGCACAAAAATTACTGGCTATTAGTTTAGAAGGCAGCGTTGGATAATTAAAAGTGATCGTATTAGAAAATAATTATTCGAAGTACAGTTTGTACCTCATTGGATGTTTAAGTCTGGTACTTATCTATTTCTTTATTTGGCGCACAGATGCCTTAGGATATGGCTCAGTAATTGGTGGCGATGGGCATGATTATTATTCTTACCTGATGTCAGTTTTCATTGATAAAAATCTGGGTCAACAGGATACAAGTCCATGGTACGTGATACAAACACCTACCGGAACAATCAATGTACATTTCGTTGGCGTTTCGTTATTGTTATTGCCTTTTTTTTTAATCGGTTATGCCTGGGCAAATTTTGGTGGTTATGATGTAAATGGCATTAGCGAGCCATTTCAAAAGATGGTGAGTATAGGCGCATTGTTTTACGCGCTGCTGGGTTTATATTTTACACGTAAATTGCTTCTGAAGCTCGACTACTCTGAAAAAAACATCGCCCTTACATTGCTCTTTATTTTTTTCGGAACACATCTTTTAAATTATTCGATAAATGAGCCCAGCATGTCGCATGTATATTCTTTTGCTTTAATAGCACTATTCATGTATACATCGTACAGAGTATTTAATACCTATAAGGTAAAATATTTTGTTTTTTCTGGTTTATTATTGGGATTAATCTTTTTGGTAAGACCTAGTAATATTATTATCCTATTAATCGTTCCTCTTTGGTCTTCTTCATGGAGGGAGTTTATTTACCGTATGAAAGACATTTTATTTGACAACAAACTAAAAATGTTTTATGCAGGAACCTTGTTTAAATTAACTGTTTCTATTCAATCAGTAATTTGGTTTTTACAAAACGGTAAGTTCATGCAATGGACCTACAAAGATAACGGCATGTATTTTTTCAATCCTAGTCCTGTTAAAATGCTATTCGGATTTAACTCGGGTTTGTTTATTTACACCCCGCTTTGTTTGTTATTATTGTTAGGCCTGGCGCCCATGTTTAAAGAGCAGCGTTATCAGTTTGTTGTACTAATCGTCTTTATTTTATTTACGTTTTATATTCTTTCCAGTCATTGGGCTTACACTTATTTCGATGGATTAAGCATACGCGCGATGGTAGATTTTTTACCGGTGTTGGCTTTACCGGGAGTAGCGTTGTTTAAAAAGTTAGGTGAGGTAAAATGGAAAGCGGTGGGTTTATCGGCCGTTAGCTTAACTGCATTATTTAACCTGATGATTTGTTACCAGTATAAAGCAGGAATTATTTCTCCTGCAGGAATGAATTTTGAAAAATTTAAATACGTGCTTTTTAAAACCGATACTAAATATGCGGGGGTGTTAGGAGGATGTAATGATATTCGTCCGTATGCAAAAAAACATCCGGAGCCGGCTTTTAAATACCAAAACAATTTCGATGCGACCAATTATTTCAATTATGGAGGAAATGATTTTGGATTAGAATATCAAATTCCGCAATTAGGATTTGCATCCAGTAAAGTATATGTTACGGTTGAATTTAAGCGTAAAGAAACAGTATTAAATAATTCGGAGAATGCGCTATTGGTGTTTTCAATTGAAGATGAGAAGAAAAACAGAAAAAATTACCAGGTGTACAAGCTTAATGAAACCCCAGCTCAACAATGTTGTGACTGGAAAGCCTATCAATACGCCGTAACTATGGATGGTAAAATTGAACCGAATGATAAACTTTTTGTTTATGTGTGGAACAAAGAAAAAAAGGAATTTTACATTGACGATTTTAAAGTAGAAGTATACAATTATAATTACAACGAACAATCATGATAACAATAAAAAACTTGCATGCCAATGTTGGCGATAAGGAAATTTTAAAAGGCATTAACCTCGAAATAAAAGCAGGAGAAGTGCATGCGATTATGGGCCCAAATGGTTCCGGTAAATCAACCTTATCGGGTGTATTAGCCGGTAAAGAAGATTATGATGTTACGGAAGGTGAAGTGATTTTTAACGGTAAAAATTTACTGGAAATGTCTCCTGAAGACCGTGCCCGTGAAGGATTGTTTTTGGCGTTTCAGTATCCGGTAGAAATTCCCGGTGTAAGCAACATTAATTTTCTGAAAACAGCTTTAAACGAAGTAAGAACTTACCATGGCAAGGAAGAAATATCTGCAAAAGATTTTTTAGCGCTGGTAAAAGAAAAACAAAAGTTAGTAGAATTGGATGCTAAGCTGGCTAACAGAAGCGTTAACGAAGGTTTCAGTGGCGGTGAGAAAAAACGTAACGAAATTTTTCAGATGGCGATGTTAGAACCAAAGTTGGCTATATTGGATGAAACAGACAGCGGTTTGGATATTGATGCGCTGCGCATTGTTGCCAACGGCGTTAATAAATTACGAAATAAGGATAATGCTACTATCGTCATTACGCACTATCAGCGATTATTGGATTATATCGTTCCTGATTTTGTGCACATTCTTTACAAAGGAAAGATTGTAAAATCGGGTGGTAAGGAGTTGGCTTTAGAACTGGAAGCAAAAGGATACGATGAAATTAAGAAGCAATTTGAAAACGCATAGTAAGAAAAGATGAGTATAGTAGATTCAAAAAGTTCGGTGACTCAAAATATATTGGATGCTCTCGGCAAATCCGGCAATAAAATTGCATTTATTCCGGATCAGGCTCTAGTAAATGCGATCCGCTATATTGATGAAAACGGATTTCCCAATAACAAGCACGAGGATTATAAATACTGCAATGTTGAAGCTATTCTTAGAAAAGAATTTAAAACAGTTAAAAATCAGTTCAATCCTTATGTTTCTGTAGACCAATTTAAATTAAAGGATTGTTTTAATATTGTTGTCATAAACGGAAATTATTCTGAATCTCTTTCTGATAATCACGAAGGATTTGAATTAAGCACGTTAGATAATTCCAAATGTAAAAATTACATTACCCGCTTGGCTGAGGTCACAAGTGATGCGCTAATTGCTGTAAACACCGCATTTAGTGAACAGGGTCTTTTTATTTATGTAAAAAACAGTGTTACAAAATCTATTCACATCATTAATATTAGCTCGGCAACAGAAAATTCATTTATTAATCCGCGTCAGCTTTTTGTTATTGATAAAAATGCTGAGGCTACAATAATAGAAACCTTCGTGTCGGATGGCAATAAAGCAAACCTGTTTCAAAATCATGTGAGCGAAGTGGTGCTGGAAGAAAATTCCAAGTTAAAATCGTACCGGCTGCAAGACGAGGATTCCTTGTCTTACCAGATAAATACAACTCAGGTAATGGTAAACCGATATGCTAATTACGATACCAATACTTTCACGTTTGGCGGCGCTGTGGTTCGGAATAATTTAAACGTTGTGCTTGCGAGTGATGCTTGTGAAGCACATCTGAACGGATTATTTGTTTCTAAGGGAAATCAATTAATTGATAACCATACCTTGGTTGATCACCAAATGCCGAATTGCCAGAGTAACGAATTGTATAAAGGTATTGCAAAAGATAAATCAACCGGAATTTTTAACGGTAAGATTTATGTACGAAAAGATGCGCAAAAAACAAACGCTTACCAAAGCAGTAAAAACATTTTGCTTAGTGACGACGCAACTATTAATACCAAGCCTCAGCTTGAAATTTATGCCGATGATGTAAAGTGCTCTCACGGTACTTCTACCGGAAAAGTAGATGAGCAAGCTTTGTTTTATCTAAAAGCGCGCGGAATTGGTGAAGAGAGCGGAAGAAAATTATTATTACAGGCTTTTGCTCAGGAAGTGATTGATAAAATTGAGCAGGAAGAATTACAAGCACGTGTAGTTAAATTATTTGAAAAGAATTTATAGTGATTGATGTTAATAAAATAAGAAACGATTTCCCCATTCTTAACCGAAAGGTTAACGGAAAACCGTTGATTTATTTCGACAATGGAGCTACTACGCAAAAGCCTAAACAGGTAATTGATTCTATTGTGAAATATTACAGTGAGCATAACGCCAACATTCACCGTGGGGTACACACTTTAAGTCGTGAGGCCACTGTTTTGTTTGAAGAAGCGCGTAAAACGGTTGCATCATTTATTAATGCCAATGAGGAGGAGATTGTTTTTACGGCCGGCACAACGGATAGTATTAATATAGTAGCTTCAGGCTTAAACTTGCCGGAGGGTAGTGAAATCATCATTACCGAAATGGAACACCATTCTAATATTTTACCATGGCAATTGTGGTGCGAAAAAAATAAAGGAAAACTTAAAGTAATTCCTGTTGAAGACGATGGTATGTTGGATGTGGGGCTTTTAGAATCACTTATTACATCTCATACTAAGGTTTTAGCTGTTGCACATGTATCAAACACTCTGGGTGTAATTAATCCTATTGATGCGCTTATAAAAATAGCTAAGCAATACGGTTTAATTGTTTTGATCGATGGCGCTCAGTCGGTAACGCATCTGAAAATTGATGTGAAGGAATTGGGAGCTGATTTTTTTGTATTTAGCGGACATAAGCTATATGCTCCAACGGGAACAGGGGTGTTGTGGATGGACAAAAAATGGTTGAATAAACTACAACTGTCACGCAGCGGTGGCGGAACAATAAAAACTGTTACATATGATAAAACGGATTACGTAGAAGGTGCTTTGCGCTTTGAGCCCGGAACGCCAAATATTGAAGGCGTTATCGGCTTAGCTTCGGCAATCAATTACATAAGTGCAGTTGGAATTGAAAAAATTTCAAAACACGAACATACCTTGTTAAAGTATGCCACTGAAAAGTTAAATGAAATACCGGAAGTTGAAATATATGCGAATCATTTTGATAAGGCCGCGGTAATTTCTTTTAACGTTAAGGGCGCTCATCCTTTTGATGTTGGCACTTTATTGGATAAATACGGAATCGCGGTAAGAACCGGCCATCATTGTACACAACCATTAATGGCGCGTTATAAAATTCCGGGAACAGTACGTGTTTCATTTGGAATGTATAATACATTAGAAGAAATAAATGTTTTTATTGAGGCTTTGCAGAAAAGCATAAAGATGCTGAGTTAAAATGACTATTAAGGAAATTGAACAAGAAATAATTGACGAGTTTGAATTATTTGGCGACGATTGGGAGGGAAAGTACGAGCATATTATTGACTTGGGAAAATCATTGCCGAAAATAAAGGAAGAGTATAAAACAGATGACAGAATTATCAAAGGATGTCAGAGTAAAGTTTGGTTGCATTCGGATTTAAATGACGGTAAAATTATTTTTACCGCCGACAGCGATGCGATTATTACAAAAGGAATGGTTGCTTTGATGATTCGGGTTTTAAGCGGACACAAACCTGAAGAAATTATAAACGCTGATTTAAGCTTTATAGATAAAATCGGATTAAAGGAACACTTATCGCCAACCCGGGCAAACGGATTGGTGAGTATGATTAAACAAATGAAGTTGGACGCTTTAGCACTTAGTAAAAAGTAAAATGGCAGCAATTATTATCACTAAAAATACCGAGTTGATGCAACGGGTTATTGATGAAATTAAAACCTGTTTCGATCCTGAAATCCCGGTTGATGTTTGGGAATTAGGTTTAATTTATGAGTTAGAATTAAACGATGAAAATCATTTAAAAATCACCATGACATTAACCTCACCTAATTGTCCGGCTGCCGAAAGTTTGCCTGCCGAAGTGGAAAATAAATGTAAGTTATTACCCGGAATAAAATCTGCAGAGCTGAAATTGACTTTCGAGCCAACCTGGACGAAAGAAATGATGAGTGAAGTAGCGCAATTGGAATTAGGTTTTATGTAATATGAGCGAAGAGATTGTAAATAAAGTAGCCAACAGCGGAATTGTTACCATTGATCTGGAGGAATATTTTCAGGAAGGAGAACGTGTGCTGTTTGATATAAAACCCTTATTGTTTCAGGAGTTAATTTTAAAGGAAAAAGAATTTCGTGATTTTGTAAAAAATAAAGATTGGTCAGAGTACAAAGGAAAATTTGTAGCGGTAACTTGCACCAGCGATGCCATTGTTCCAACCTGGGCATACATGCTTATTAGTTTGTCGTTAGAACCTTTTGCAAAGAAAATTGTATTTGGAAATCTGGAACAGTTGGAGAACGTATTGTTTGAAGAGGCGCTTAATAAAATCGATTATTCCCAATTTAAGGATGCGCGTATTGTTATCAAAGGCTGCAGTAAAAAGCCGGTTCCTACTAACGCGTTTGTTAAACTTACCGCTTCAGTAAAGCCGTTTGCTAAAAGCATTATGTATGGCGAACCCTGCAGTACAGTTCCTTTGTATAAATCTAAAAAAGATTAATTAAACCCTGGTGTTATTCCAGTCGCTGCCCGAAAAGTTTCTGTGAAATGCGAATGTGGCGTAAGTGGTAAAGCCACTAAAAAAAATCAATAAATGAAAATAGGTTGCCACCCGGTAGCCGCACCAGTAAGGAGCGCTTTTGTCAAGCGTAATCAGTTCAACAGGCAGTGAAATATCCACAAGTAGTGTAAACACCGCTAAGCTTAGAAACATGGTTTCAATGCTTCTCAACGGAAAATATTTTAATTTACGATACCACTTTAAATCCTCACCCCAGGCATGAATTAAATAATAATTATCATTGATGGTTTTCGCGAATAGCAAACAAGGTAAATTGTTAGTGCTGTCTTTAAATGCTTCGGCAGGAGCTAAAATTTTAAAGCTTTTTAAGTCTTTGTGATAAAGGGTATTTAAATCTTTGATTTTAAGAACAGCTTCGTAAGGAATTTCTTTTTTATAAATCTGACTATCTAAAAACCGTAAACGGTTATTAACGCACACTTTTTTTATTTCATTTAGGGAAAAAACAAACTGTTGGTTCACATCACTTTCATCAATGAGCTCAAATGCCTTATTGTAAAATTTGAGGTGATTTAGAATTTTGTTTTCTTTCAACAGATCGGCATTTAAAATACTCTTAACTTCATCCATCAACACATCTTCCTCTTTGCGTATTGTTTTACGCATTTTAAAAAGTTCGTTGTGTAAATTAACTGCTTCCAGCATATTAATAAGGGATTATCGCAATTCCAACCGAAAACGGATGAATGCCTTTTGTACCATTTGAAGTAAACGCTTCGCTTAAATAATAACAAGCGGTTAGAGAGATTTGTTCAACGCCGATTCGGAAATGAACGCCGTATCTGAGCGGATTGATGTTTTTGATATTATAACGGCGAACTTCACCATCGGCATCATTCGTCTTCTTGTAATTTGAAAACACATAACCTATTTTGGCACCCAGCATCACTTTAAACATGTGCTCGGTTTTTGAACGGAATCGGATTTCCAGTGGAATTTCAACTGATTTTTCGTTGTAGCGATTGGCAGAATACGAATCTTTTCTTGGCTCAAGCAGGGTTTGAACCTTATTGTTAGTGCTGTCCAGCTGATATTTAAAATTAGCGTTCGAACTGTAATTATGTGTGTAAATACCTATACCATATCCAATGCTGAAATGCGAATTTTTAATGGGTTTATCAAACATCAACGAAAAATTAATGCCAATGCATTTCCAGTCGGAAGTAATGTCCTTAGGAGTGTTTAACCAATTGGTATAATTCAACTCAAAAATGATTCGGTCGCGGGGGTCGTTTTTGTAATTCTTCAGGTCAAATTCCGAGTTGCCCTTATAATCGTTTTTTTGTTGTGAAAACCCCGCTATTGCAAGGGTTAAAAACAAAAATATATGGATATAACGAGTGAACATGTCTTAAAACAAAGTTAAATATACGATTGAATTAGGAAAAAAATTGATGTTTGAACATATAAATTGTAATTTAGAAAAATTAATATTAAATCTATGAAAAAACGTTTACTTACAATTATTGGAATTACCAGTGTGGCAATAGCAACATCGGCATTTATTGCTAACTACAGCACTGGAATCGCCGGGTACACAGGTGCTCCGGGTGAGAGCACATGTACATTTTGTCATGCATCTTCTACTGGTGTATCCGGAACCACTATTTCTGCTACGCCTGCGTTTACAGGTAATCAATATGTGCCGGGACAAACCTATACGATTACTGTAGGTGTTGGATCTTTAACTAATAGTAATTTTGGATTCGGGTGTGAGATTTTAAATGGTTCCAATACCAATGCCGGTACAATGCAAAATGCAGGAACGGGTGTTCAATTCTTGAACACCGTAGGTGGCAGAAAAAATGCCACACATACTGCAAAAAAAGCCGGTACAGGTTTTGCAACTTTTCAATTCGAATGGGTAGCTCCGGCTTCCGGTCAAGTTGGTATTTATGCAGCGGGAAATGCTGTTAACAATAATGGTAATTCTGCCGGAGACGCCGTTAGCTCCGCTTCTCTTTCATTAACCGCTTCAACCGGAGCATCAGTAAGTGAAAATGTTAGCCAAATTGCTTCCATTAATATTTTCCCAAATCCCATTAAATCCGATTTCAAATTTAATTACAGCTTAATGGAGAGTGGTACTGTGCATGTGGCATTGTACGACTTGCAGGGTAAAGAAATCGCAGAGTTTGTCAATGAAAACCAAAATAACGGTTTACATACCATTAACGCGACTTTACCAAGCGATTTAAGTAAAGGTGTTTATATGATGAAATTCTCGTTAAATGGTCAGCAAGCCGCTCAGCGATTAGTAATTACTCAATAATCTGAATTGTTCTCTTTAAAAGCTCCTAAATAAGGGGCTTTTTTTATTTAGGGCCTTACCTCAAAATTTTCGGCAAAAAAGCCCCTTTGCATAAAACTATTTTATAGATTTGTTCTCAATATAATTTTATGCCATACCTCTCACAACGCGTAAAAGACATTGCTGAATCGCAAACGATTGCAATGGCCAGAAAAAGCCGCGAGTTAAAAGCTCAGGGTGTTGATATTATCAGCTTAAGTTTGGGCGAACCGGATTTTCCTACACCACAAATTATTAAAGATGCCGCTAAAAAAGCAATCGACGATAATTTTAGTTATTACACCCATGTTTCGGGTTATGTGGAGTTACGTCAGGCTATCTGCGATAAATTTAAACGCGATAATAAGGTTGAATACACACCTGATGAAATAGTTGTTTCAACAGGAGCAAAACAAAGCATTGCCAATTCTGTATTGTGTTTGGTAAATGAAGGAGATGAGGTAATTGTGCCTTCTCCGTTTTGGGTAAGCTATTTGGAAATTTTAAAACTGGCAGGTGCAAAACCTGTCATCATCAATACTACAATTGAGTCGGACTTTAAAGTAACTCCTGAACAATTAGAGAAACACATAACTCCAAAAACACGTTTAATAATCTTCAGTACGCCGTGTAATCCTACCGGTTCGGTTTATTCGAAAGCCGAGCTTAAAGCAATGGCGGATGTTGTAGTTAAGCACGAGGATCTGTATGTGATTAGTGATGAAATTTACGAGCATATTAACTTTGTTGGCGGACACGAATGTTTAGCGCAATTCCCTCATGTAAAAGATCGTGTAGTGGTTATAAATGGTGTATCTAAAGGGTTTGCTATGACCGGCTGGAGAGGTGGAATAATGGCGGCTCCAAAATGGTTAGCTCAGGCTTGTGATAAAATGCAAGGACAATTTACTTCCGCTACCTGCAGCATCACACAAAAAGCCATGCATAAGGCCATGGAATTAGATTTTGATACGTATATAAAACCGATGCGCGATGCGTTTTTAAAGCGACGTGATTTGGTTTTAGAATTAATGAAAGATATTCCGGGTTTAAAAACCAATATTCCTCAAGGTGCGTTTTACGTATTCCCTGAAGTAAGCTACTATTTTGGTAAATCCTACAATGGTAAAATCATTAACAACGCCACTGATCTTTCCATGTTTTTATTGGAAGAAGCATTTGTGGCATTAGTTCCGGGTGCAGCTTTTGGTGACGATAATTACATACGTTTTTCTTACGCTACATCCGAAGATAATTTAAGAAAAGCCTTAACACGAATGAAAGACGCTTTAGCAAAGCTTAAATAAAATGAAGAAGTTTTCTATTAAAAAAGAACATGTACGTGAAATTTTTCGTTCGTTCAATAATTTGAATGTATTAATTATTGGCGACGTGATGGTGGATAGCTACATGTGGGGTAAAGTGAATCGCATTTCTCCGGAGGCTCCTGTGCCCATCGTTGCGGTAAACAAAAAAGAACGTCGTTTAGGAGGTGCCGCTAACGTAGCATTAAATATTCAGGCATTAGGCGCTAATCCGATACTTTGTTCGGTAATTGGTGTTGATTATGAAGGAATGGCTTTCCTGGATTTATTACGTCAGCAAAAATTAAGTCAGAAAGGGATTTTGAAATCACGCGACAGAATTACAACTGTAAAAACGCGTGTTATCGGAAATAATTCTCAATTGGTTCGTGTAGATGAGGAAACCGAAGATGACATTACCTCAGACGAGACTCAAAACCTGATTACACTTATTTCATACATTATTGGGCACGATAAAATTGATGTGATCATTTTTGAAGATTACAATAAAGGATTAATTACCCCAAAATTGATTCAGAAGGTTGTGGAGTTGGCCAAGAGTAAAGGAATTCCAACTTGTGTGGATCCAAAAAAGAAAAATTTCAACGCGTACAAAGGCGTAACCTTGTTTAAGCCGAATTTAAAAGAACTGCGTGAAGGATTAAAACTGGATGTTGACGGTGATAATATCAACGAATTACAACGTGCTGTAAGCAGTTTCCGTGTTAAGCAAAAATTAGAAACAGCTTTGGTTACTTTGGCAGATAAGGGTGTTATTACTAACTCACGCAGTGTAAAGGAACATATTGAAGCGCATTTGCGCAATATCGCTGATGTTTCCGGCGCAGGTGATACAGTAATCAGTGTTGCCTCACTCTGCAGAGCGTTAGATTGTAATCCGGTATTTACAGCGGCATTAGCTAATTTAGCTGGAGGATTGGTTTGTCAGGAAGTAGGAGTAGTTCCGATTAATAAAGAAACGCTTTTAAAAGAAGCATTGGATTTAGATTTTGTGAAGTAAGAAAATCATTTTGAGTAAAATTACCCCATATAATACAGGCGCGGCCAAGAAGGAAGAAGTAGAGCAGATGTTTGACAACATCGCTTTTCGCTACGATTTTTTAAACAGTTTATTATCGCTTGGCATTCATAAAGGCTGGCGAAAGAAATGCGTCAAAAAACTGGAAAAGTTACAGCCTAAAACAATTCTCGATGTGGCTACCGGTACCGGCGATTTCGCCATTGCGTGCGCAAAACTAAACCCCGAAAAAATTGTGGGAATTGATATTTCAGAAGGCATGATGAAGTTTGGTCGCGAGAAATTAAAGAAAATGAATCTCGGCACGCTTATTACTCTTGAAAAGGGTGATGCCGAAACTGTAAATTTTCCGGATAATTCTTTCGATGCGATCGTTGTTGGATTTGGAGTAAGAAATTTTGAGAATCTTGAAAAGGGATTAATTAATCTGTATCGGATACTAAAACCGGGAGGAAAACTGATTGTTCTGGAATTTTCGTACCCGCGCAAGTTTCCGGTAAAGCAATTCTATAATTTTTATTTCAGCTATGTTACTCCTGTATTAGGGAAAATCTTTTCAAAAGACAGCAGAGCGTATTCATATTTACCAGAAAGCGTGAAAGCATTTCCGGATAATGAAAACTTTGTAGCCATATTAAAAAAATGCGGCTATTCAGCCGCAAATTTTCAATCCTTATCAATGGGAATTGCCGCTATTTATGAAGCGGACAAAAAATAATTCATTATTGGAATTTTCTTACTACTGCGTGCAATTCGATGAGCGGTTTCAAAAACTCTTCTAAGTCGTAAACACATAATTGAGAAGCAGCATCACATAATGCTTTTTCCGGTTCAGGGTGTGTTTCAATAAAAATTCCGTCAACTCCGCTTGCAACACCCGCACGCGATAATACAGGTAAAAATTCACGGGCACCGCCTTTTGCATCAGAACTCGGAATACCGTATTTACGTACACAATGCGTTACGTCGAAAACCACAGGGTAACCTAAGTTGTTTAAGTGATAAAAACTTCTTGGATCAACAATTAAATCATTGTATCCAAAAGTATATCCACGCTCGGTTAAAATCACTTGATCATTTCCGGTTTCAATGCACTTGTTTAACGGATGCTTCATATTATCAGGCGCTAAAAATTGTCCGTGTTTAATATTAACAACCTTTCCGGTTTTAGCAGCTGCAACCAATAAGGTGCTTTGCATACATAAATAAGCCGGAATCTGCAATACATCAACCACTTCACCAGCGGCAGCCGCTTGATCGGGGTAATGTATATCAGTTAAAACAGGAAAACCAAATTGCTCTTTTACTTTCGCTAACATGGCTACGCCTTTGCTTAAACCCGGGCCGTCATAATATTTTAAACTACTGCGGTTATCTTTTTGAAATGATGATTTATAAATCACTTTTATTTTTAAACGCTCTGAAACTTCTCTCAGTTTCTCGGCGGTTTTCATCATAATGGCTTCTTCTTCGATTACACATGGACCTGAGATTAAAAATAAATCGTTGGCACCACATTCAATGTTTCCTACTTTAATGATTTTTTTCATTGGATAATTTTAGATTACAAAAGTACAATTTAAATACGGAAGGTTAAACCAATAGCTAAAGGGTTTTATAGAATTAACTATCTGTAATTTCATTAACTATTGGCGCACAGCCATTTGGATCTTTGAAATTTTATTATACATTAGCTTAATCCCATTTACTAAACATCCCATGAAAAAACTCTTACTAGCGTTTTTTTCAGTTCCGTGTATCTATAATTTATCATCACATGTTTTATTGAAAGATCCTTCTAATCCGTTAAATTATCTGGATTATGTTTTTCCACAGGATTCGCTTGCCGGATTCAGAGCTGAACAAGTAGATAGTACTATTCTCGCTCATCATTATTTTGGTATCGAGTACAAAGTGATGATGTATAAAATGAAACGTGATTTTATTAATGCTAAATACGGCTATTCAATTCCGAATTACAATCAGGTAATTAAAGGTGTTCCCAATGTTATTAATCCTGCTCCGTGTGTAATTGAAGATTTTGAAGCATCGCCTTCAACAACATCTACCAGTACAGTTGGAACCATTGGTACTTCTTTAGCGGGTTGGACAGCCTCCTGGGGACAAAATATCGGTGTCAATGGCTCTTGTTTAAAAACCGGTTGTTGCTTGAATATAGGTAGTACAGATATGTGGGTGCGTTCTACCCCGTGGACAGCGCCTGCGCCATTAGGTGTAATTGCCGCATCTCCATTCGGAGAAACAAAAGTTTTGCAAATGAATGATAACCTTACTTTAAAAGGTGAAGTTGTTCGTATTCAACAAACATTTCCGGCTACATCCACCAACGCTTTGTTTCAGTTTTGTTACCGTGCAGCAATGGACGTATCCGGTCACCCATGTTGCGATCAGCCTTATATGCGGGTAGAGGTTATGGATTGTATGAATAATATTTTAAACTGTCCGAAAGTAGATGTGATTCCTCCCGGTCCAAGTTGTTCAACAGTTACAACAGCAGGGTGGGCAACCAGCGGAAGTATTGCTTACACACCTGCATGGGTTATCAAATCAATTGACTTATCGCCTTATTTAGGAACTTGTGTTACCATTAAAGTTACCGTTGGTGACTGTGATGGCTGGGCGCATTATGGTTATGCTTTCTATGACCGTCAGTATTAACCAATGACAGTTGGTGTAAATAATTTAACTTTCCCTGCAGGTAGACCGCTTATTGCTTTTGTGGCATGCGGAGTTACTACAGCGTCTTTGCAAGCACCATCCGGAATGGGACCATACGTTTGGAACGGCCCTGCAGGAAGCGGCGTGACCAGCAATACCAATTAGGCAGTAAATACAACAAAGGCGGGTTATTACACGCTAACAATGAATCCTCCGGGTATCTGTGCGCCAATTACAAAAACATTAAGTTTATCATTTAGTAATTATCCTAACGTTGGTTTTACACTACCGAATAATTGTACTACTTACACATTAACCAATACAGGATCTGCATCTCCAGAGGTTCAATCGTATTCATTTGCCGGACCCGGTGCGCCTCCATCATTTACAACAACATCTCCTACAAGCGTCGTCAATTTCGCACCTTCAACAACGTACACTATTTATCAAACCATTAGCAATGCTGCCGGATTTCACACTACCACCTAGCAAGTCATCACAACTCCCGCCGGCCTTCTCCTGCGTTTGCGGCACCACCTTCGTTTAGCGGGTGTCTGAGCAGAAACTCGTTTACGTTTAACGCAACAACTACTGCCGGAACACATACTTATAATTTTAGTCCAACGGCCGGCGCCCCTGCTACAGGTAACGTTGCCAACTACGGACCGGTTAGTTTTACAGCCCCCCGGCACTTATACCGTAACTCATACTGTTAATTCATCGGGTTGTACAACGGCAGCCTCTTTGGTAATAGTAGTTAATCCAACACCAACTATCACCGCTGCCAGCGGAACAGCACCTGCCTGTGCGGGAAATTCCGCCACCTTAATTGCTACAGGCGGTCCGGGTTCTTTATCGTGGAAAGGTCCTAACAGTTATTCAGCTGCTGCAGGAGGAACAACCACCATTAGTAATTTTCAAACAACCAGTCAAGGGATTTATACCTTAACGGTAAATAATTTCGGGTGTGCAACCACGAGTACCGTTAATTTAGTAATGCCTGCACAACCAACGGCTACAGTTTCAAATACCGGACCATATTGTATTGGACAAACCATACAGTTAAATGCTACAACCAGTTTTACCGCTCTTTCCTGGTCGTACTGGTATAATGTGAATTGGACCTGGTGGAACTTCAGTACAACCACGACACCAACCATTACC
Source organism: Bacteroidia bacterium (assembly GCA_040403535.1). Taxonomy (GTDB): domain Bacteria; phylum Bacteroidota; class Bacteroidia; order B-17B0; family Aurantibacillaceae; genus JAHEYG01. The sequence continues at coordinate 10,752 of JBBAKL010000037.1, read as the reverse complement.
AATGCGCAAACTACTTCTTCAGTTATTTATTATTTTTATTTTTTCTCTACTAACGGTTGCTGGGCACACGTTCAGATATCGATTACCGTAAATCCGTGTGTATTGCCAATTGAACTCACTAATTATTTGGCACATTGTGTAGGCATAAATGCTGTTTCGGTTGATTGGGATACGTCGCTGGAGAAAGATTGTGATTATTATGAAATAAGACTTTCGCCGGATGGGATTACTTTTGAAACCATTGGGACGGTCAAAGCACACGGTACTTCCTACCAAAAGCATGGGTATAAGTTTGTAGATGCTATGGTTGAACCCGACAGGTATTATTATTACAAACAGGTTGAGGTGGATAATCACAAAACAAAACACTATTTAGATCAACTGGTATACGCTACCTGTTCGAAATCCGAATCGGATGTCAGTGTATTTCCAATTCCGGCAATTAACGAGATTGATGTTGTTTCGCGGAACGAATTATTAAATGCGGATGTAAGAATACTGGACGCGATAGGACGTGTTGTTCGGAGTATGAGCAATGTTAATCTGCAGAAACATTCGGTATTGAAAAAAATTCAGCGGATATGATTAACGGATCTTACCTATTAATCATTACCTCTGATGATAACATCATTCAAAAGAAAATTGTAATCTCCCGGTAAACAATGAGTTTTAATAAAATGCCTGCTTTTTACGGTCATTTTATTGTTAAACCTATCCGTTTGTATGGAATTATTCAATATTATTTATATATTTAGAACATGAGAAAAAATATACTATTCACTGTATTATTAGTGATTTCATTTCAATGCTTTGTTACTGCTCAAATCTTTTACAAAGATGTAGCAGGAATATTTTATGCCCGTTGTACTTCTTGTCATCATACCGGAGCAAATCATTATTCGTTTATGAATTATACCGGTGTTAATCAAATGAAAAATTTGATTCAGTATGATTTAGTAAACAACATAATGCCGCCATGGAAGGCCGACACAGCATATAAAAGATTTCAGCACGAGCGCATCATTACTGCCTCTGAAAAAAATCAAATCATTAATTGGATTGTAGGAGGAGCTTTAAAAGGTGATACTACTCAGGCTCCTGCAGCGCCCATATATCCTCCAAAATATCAGTTAAAAGGAAATGCGGATGCGAATTTACAAATACCAACATTTACAAGTACCGCTACTTCCAGCGATATCTATGTTTGTTTCGCATTACCAACCGGATTAACACAAGACCGTTATATCCGTGCATTTGAAATTGTGCCAGGTAATAAAGCGATTGTGCATCACGCCGTAGTGGCAGTTGATTCAACCGGAACATATACCAGTAATTTATCAGGTAATTGTTTTAGTATACCGGGTGATTATGAAATTGGAACATTTGCGCCGGGAACCATGGCCACTGTTTTTCCTAACACACCACAGTTACGCACAGGAATACGCATAAAAGCAGGTTCTAAAGTAGCCATTCAAATGCATTACCCTAAAGGAAGCGCCGGGCAATTAGACAGTACAAAAATCCGATTGTATTACTATCCGGTTGGCACACCTAACATTCGTCCGATTTATGTAACCACTCCTTTGCAAAACTGGAGTATGTCAATTCCCGCTAATACTACACAAACATTCACCGCTTATTACCCTACATCCGGAACATTGACGGATTCACTTTCATTATTTGGTGTATTCCCTCACGCGCATTTATTAGGCAAGAGTATGCTTTTATACGCGGTGAAGTCGGGTATTGATACCATACCAATGATTCGAATTAATCAATGGGATTTTAAATGGCAGGATTATTACGTGTATAAAAAATTAGTAAAAGTTCCTGCAGGTTACCGCTTGTTTGCAAAGCATGTTTATGATAATACAACGGCAAATGTAAATAATCCGGTTCCTGTTAATACTACCGCCGGATTCGGAACGAATAACGAAATGTTGTTTGACGGAATTATGGCCATGCAATATAAACCAGGCGATGAATTACTGGATATTGAATCGATGATGAAAGGCGATTCTTTATTTGTAACCAATGTAAAGGAAAAATATAGCGGAAAAAATAATTTGCAGGCAATTGCTTTTCCAAATCCATTTTCAAATCAGGTGTCCATTAAATACGCTTTGTATCAAAACGTAAATGTTACATTTGAATTTACTGATTTGCTCGGGCGAACCATTGCAACCTATCACACAGGAAAACAAGCTGAGGGCATCAACGAGTTTAACTGGAACGGAAAAGACGAGAAAGGAAACGATTTACCAAACGGAATTTATTTCTATAAAATAACAGCGGGTGATCAAACCTTCGAGAGTAAAATAATTAAGCAACACTAAATAAAAAAGCCACGCAATTTGCGGGGCTTTTTGTTTATTTCGATTTGTTCTTTTCTTTGATCTTATCTAATAAAGATGAGGTTTCCTTATAATCTTCTGAAGTTAATTTTTCTTCTTTGGCTTTTTCTATTGCTTTTGCAGCAATCACTTCCGCCTCTTTGTAATTACCGTATTTGTAAAGAACCGCTGCGTAAGTATCAAGATGCATATACACGTTTTCTAATTCACAGGCACGCTTCGCCATTTTAAGAGCAGCTTCCAGTTGTTTTTTATCGCTTACATTCTCGTAAAAATCCCACGCCACATTATTAAGCGATCGGGCATTGTTGTAATTTTTTTCAAGATGACTTTTAGCCATTAAGTCATAATATTTTGTTTTATCAAAGCGACTGTAAGCCATTAAATCGGCGCTAAAAATGATGTCGTCGGTTTTAGGCCATTTTAAATTCCTGAAGTCGGCTTTTGCTTTTTCAAAGGCAATTTTATCAAATTTTTCGGCACGTGTATAGGGCGAGAAGTAACTGCCGCCTAATTGTAATATTTTGCTTTCTATTGTATCAGTGCCAAAAGCCTTTTCGTAAGATGAAATATTATTGATGAAGTATTGCATCTCTTTTGACTTATAATCGTAAACGTAATCCCGCATCAGATACCAGTTGGTACGTTTCATTAAATCCTGCTCACTAACCGATTTAAAATATTCGGTGATTTTAGAAGAGGGATCCATACAATTACCAGCAAGAAGCTCCACATAAGCAAGTATGGTTTTTTCGCTCAACGGATTTTTTTCCAGTTCTTTCTTTTTGTAGGAATATGTTTTTTCAGGTATTAAACTGTTTTTTCCGAGTTCAATAAAACCGGAGGCAGAAGTAGATCCTGCCATGCGGTGAACAACATTTCCGTCACCATCAAGAAACATCAACATAGGATAACAATTCACGCCGTATTTTTTCGCGAAATCCAAACCTTCTCCTTTTTCCATGTCCAGTTTCAGATTCACAAAAGTTGAATTGTAATAATCAGCAACTGTATCATTGGTGAAAATTGTTTTGGCCATGTATTTACATGGACCGCACCACACAGTAAACGCGTCAACAAATATGAGCTTATTCTCTTTTTTTGCTTTTTCAAAAACCGAAGCAAGATTTCCGGTTTCAAAATTAATGTGTTTGTTTTGCGCTATTGTCATTCCGCCAATCAACGCAAAGGATATTAATAGTTTATTTTTCATACTTACTTTATCATTCTAAGGTAAGACTTAAGCTTAAAAGTTGCAATTTTAATCTTTAACGAAAAAAGTTTTTATTACTTTAGTTACCTATTAATGAGTATTTCCCTGATAATATTTGCTGTTTTACTTTTTTTTATAGTGGCGGCTCTGTATTCATCGGTGGGTCATGCCGGCGCTTCCGGTTATCTAGCAGTTATGGCGCTTTTGTCTTTCCCTCCCGAAAGCATTAAACCTACATCACTGGTGTTAAATATTCTTGTAGCTGCCATTGCTGCATATCGTTTTATTTCAATGGGTTACTTCGATAAAAAAATATTTTTCGGTTTTGTGTTATTTTCATTGCCGGCCGCTTTTATCGGAGGCTATATTCAATTGCCGCCATTTTATTTTAAAATTCTTGCCGGGTGTTTTCTTGTAATATCTGCCGTATTCCTGCTGCTGAGAAAACATAAAAACGAAACTGAAACCGAAAACATGACTAATTTCTGGTTAATGACTTCGGTGTTCGGAACACTCATTGGATTTTTTTCAGGAATTATCGGAGTAGGTGGCGGTATTTTTTTAACGCCTTTGCTTTTGCTTTTAAACTGGACTGAAATAAAAAAAGTAGCGGGTATTTCTGCCCTGTTTATTTTATTTAATTCCGTATCAGGCTTGTTGGGTCATATAAGTTCTTTAAATAAAGTGGAACCCGCTTCGTTATATTATGTGATGGCTGTCATTGCAGGGGCACTATTCGGATCTTATCTCGGAACAAAAAAGTTCAATAACCGTTTGATTCTTTATTGTCTATTTGTGATTTTATTAAGCGCAGGATTGAAATTTATTTTTCTGGATGCGCTGTTTCACTAACAATCTTAAGCTTTAGGCCGGAACGCTTTGATGACGGTTTCATTCACTTCAATAAACGGTCCGCCAATTAAATCGACACAATAGGGTATAGCAGGGAATATCGCGTCCAAACACTCTTTTATGGATTTAGGTTTACCCGGTAAATTCACAATTAAGCTTTCTCCTCTTATGCCTGCCGTTTGTCGGGATAAAATAGCTGTAGGTACAAATTTTAAACTTTCGGCACGCATCAATTCCCCAAATCCCGGAAGCATTTTTGTGCAAACGTTTTCGGTAGCTTCGGGTGTTACGTCGCGCAGTGCAGGACCGGTTCCGCCAGTCGTAACAATAAGGCAACAATGGTCATTGTCCGCTAATTCAATCAGCGTGCTTTCAATTAATTGTTGTTCATCCGGGATTAGTCGGTAAACTTTTTTCCAATCACCTTTTATGTAAGATGAAAGTGTTTCTTCAATTGCTTTTCCCGACAAATCTTCATATACACCGGCGCTGGCGCGATCGGAGATGGTAACAATACCTATTTTAATTTCCTTGCTCATGGTTTTTTATACTTCAGCATTTTAAAACTGTGCAACACGTAAGGAAATAAAGCGTCCATGGTATCTTTTACACCGCTTGTTGAACCAGGAATGTTTAACAATAAGGTATCGTTAATAGCTCCTGCAAATCCACGCGAAAACATAGAGTAGGGAGTGCGGCTTTGTCCGTAATTGCGCGCCCATTCCATAATGCCGGGGATTTCTGTTGTGATCAAGGCTTTTAACGTTTCCGGTGTTTTATCTTTTTCTGAAAAACCGGTTCCTCCGCTCACAATCAGTAAATCAACTTTTGGAGCAAGTGTTTTTACTTTTTCGGTGAGTTGAGCAGGGTCATCCGGAATAATTTCATAAGCGATATTGTTGAGTTTGTTTTTCTTCAACACGTCTCGAATTAATTTTCCTCCGCTGTCTTCTTTTTTTCCGGAGTAAATGGAGTCGGATATGATAATTACTGCCGACTGATAACCCTCACCTGTATCTTTTTTGAAATCGCTTTTTCCGCCTTCTTTCTCAAGCAGACAAATGTTATTGATAGTGATGCCTTTGTCGATGGGCTTTAACATGTCGTACATCGTCATGGCCACAACAGAGGCGCCGTACATGGCTTCCACTTCCACACCTGTTTTGTAAATGGTATGAACTTCCACTTTAATGTGTATTTGCAAGCCATCCACTTCGTGTGAAATATTCGTCAACTCAATTGGCAGCGGATGACAATCCGGAATAACATCACTTGTTTTTTTTACAGCAAACAATCCTGCTGTTTTCGACATTTCAAATACATCGCCTTTCGGAACCTGTTTGTTGACGATTGCATCAATGGTCGACTGGGCGCTAACGCTTAAAGTAGCCTGTGCAATTGCCTTGCGATGCGTGCTTATTTTAGAGAGTATATCTACCATAATTACTTATTTATTTTCCAGCTATAGGAGGCGTCTGATAATAATTCTTTACCCCATACCGGTAATTCTTTTTTTAGTCGTTCTACTACGTATTCACAGGCCGCGAAACTTTCTTTGCGATGTCCGCAGGTTACCATCACCATCAGGCAAAGCTCACCCGCTTTTACCTCACCAAGACTGTGCACAACGTGTACCGAATGTGCGTTATGTTCTTTAAACGCGTCTGTACCAATCTGACGCATGATGGCCGCAGATAATTCCCTGTTAGCGCTATAGTCAATGGCTGTCACTTTTTTCATGTCGATTTCATCCGCTCTTACTTGCCCAAAAAAAACAGAGTAGGCTCCTGCCGATTGGTCGGAAGAGCAGGATTGCAGCAAGGTGCTAACCGTTATTGGTGTAATTGCTCCTTCAAAAAAAGTAAAACTGTATGGTTCATTATTTGACATGATTCAATACTTCGAGTAAATGTTCAATCCCGTGCTTGTAGCTGTATATGTTTTTATCCGGATATACTTCCCGTAAATAGCCTGCCGCCTGACGGCTTCGTTGTCCCGACCGGCAAACCATCAGCATATTTTGATGTTGTTTCAAGCCCTCGTGGTTACTCAATACTTTTTGCAAAGGATAGTTTTGTATTTGCGAATTCTTTAAGGACGGTTCTTCGTTTGAATCGCGAACATCAATGATAGCCCAGTTGCCGTTTAGCACGAGGCTAATCTGTGTTTCATTCATTTCCGTATTATCCTGTTTGGCGCAAGGCAAATTGTATCTGTATTCCTGAATACGATCGAGCGGCACCACCACGCCTGTAGCTGAAGTAAGTTTTAATCGGAATTGCTGCATGCTCACCGCATTTAAAATAAGCAGTTCATTTATCAGACAGGTTGAAGGTGAAACAAAATATTTTATGGCTTCGTTAGCCTGCATTATTCCGAACAGGCCGGGCAAAGTTGCCAGAACACCTGCCGCATGGCAATCAAGCGCGGAATTGCTTTTATCACTTTCCGGAAATACATCACGGTAATTCGCGCTGAAATTATTATCAAGACGGAGGTTAAAAACTCCTAGTTGCCCTTCTGTTTGAAAGAGAGCGGCGGATATAAATGCTTTTTGAAAGGCCACGCATACATCGTTAATCAGGTAGCGCGTACCAAAATTATCACTGCAGTCGATGATCAGATCAAACTGCGGGATCAATTCAATGGCCTTGTTGACTGATAAAAATTCATTGAGAAAACGGATTTCAGAAAACGGATTTTGCTTTTTTAATTTAGCCGCAATGGTTTCCGCCTTTGGTAAACCTATATCATCTGTATGATATAAAGTTTGACGCTGTAAATTGGATTCAGAAACAACATCTCCGTCAATAATAATTAGGTGACCAACGCCGGCGGCGGTGAGGTATTGCAGACACGCGCAGCCTAGTCCGCCTGCTCCGATAACAAGTACACGGCCTTGCTTCAGCTTTTGCTGACCTTCGTATCCGATGCTGTTAACACGGATCTGTTTTTCGTATCTGTTTATTTCGTCCTTACTTAACATCATCCTCCCGAAAAAGGCGGCATCACCGCTATTTGATCACCGTTAGTAATTGAAGTATTTTTATTAATTAACTGATTGTTTACCGCCACAATAAAATTATGTTTAGCCATATCCGGATACTGTTGCAACAGTTGCTGTTTCAATTCATCGGTATCGCTTACACCGTGCAGACTGATGCTAGGCTTTTGCGCCAGTTCGGCAAGTACGCCGTAAAAAGTTACATTCACATTAGTCATGCCTCACCTCCTCTAATTGTTTGAGTTCATCAGGTGAATTGACATTACTAAAAGCTTGTTCCGAATAAAAAGGTTCATTACTGACATCAACGTATTTGCACTTCACATCTTTCAACGCATGATACACGCCTAATTGTTCAGCTTCGATGCGTTTTTTAAATACATCCCGGCAATCACTTGTGTAAACCGCACAAAGCGGTTCTGTCTGGCCGTTGTGTTTTATGACAAAGGCCTGATGATTATTGTCGCATTGTTGAAGTAAAAAATCAAGTATCTCCACATTAAGCAGCGGCATATCGCAGCTAATTACCAAATTGTAGTTAGTTTTGCTGTTCAGCAAGGCTGAGTAGATACCTGCCAGTGGACCATTATCTTTAATGACATCCGCTACTAAAGTTAATCCGGTAAAATTATAATCCGGATTATTGGTAACGATGCCAATGTTGTTCGTTAAACTTTTACATGTAGCGATGATGTGTTCAATCATTTTTTTTCCTTTAAAAGGAACCAATCCCTTATCGCTGCCCATACGACTGCTTTTTCCGCCGGCTAAAATAAAAACGGTTATGTTGTTGTGTAAACTCATTGAATTAAATGATAATGTACCGTATCACCGGCTTTTAATTCAGTTACATCTTCCGGAATAACCACCAGGCAATTGGCCGGAGCGAAGGAAGTAAGTTTATACGATTCCTGATCGGGTAATATTGTTACGGTTTGCAGATTGGTGAATCCTTTCAGGAAATGAGTAAGTCCTGCTTTTTTTGTAAACGCATTGGTAAGTGTTCCGCTTTTCAATTCATCAAGCGCTGTGGTTTTACCTGAGATGAGTTGAATAAATGGCATAACGTATTCGTAATAGCAGGTAAGTGAAGCAGCAGGATTGCCGGGTAAACCAAATACATACTTGGATTTGTTTTTACCGAAGTACAAAGGCTTACCGGGCTTTTGTTTTATTTTATGAAATATGGTTGTTGTGTTTAACTCTTCCAGAGCGGTTTTTACCATATCGTATTTACCAACGGAAATTCCGCCGCTGATTAAAACAAGATCTGATTTTTTAAAAGCTTTTATTAAGGTGCTTTTGATCGACTTTAACGAGTCCTTCACGTAATAAATGCCGTTCACTTTAATACGATGTTCTTCTAAAACCGCTGCCAGCATGAGCGAATTACTCTCGTAAATCGCGTCACCACTTAATTTTTTTCCGGGAGCAATTAATTCATTGCCGCTTACAATTACCGAAACAGTGGGCGCCGTGTATACCTGAATTTTATCGAAACCCGCTGAAGCCGCTAAAGCAATGCGGGGCGCATTCATCACATCCCCTTTATTTAAAATAATTTCTGCTTTTTTAAATTGCGAACCTTTGGTGCGGATATTATCCATGTGCTGAACGCGTGAACGATCCGTTTCTAATACGGAGCCATCACGAATGCTGACATTTTCCTGGGGAATGACCACATTGGCATTCGCAGGTACTTTTGCACCCGTAAAAATGCGGATGGCCGTTCCGTTTTTTATTTTTGAAATAGATGAAGCACCGGCGCTGTTCTCCGAATCTTTATCAAAAACAATTGGCTTTCCGTTGGAGATATCTTCAAAGCGCAGCGCGTAACCATCCATGGCCGATTGATGAAACGGCGGCGAATCGCATTTAGATTTGACAGGAGCAGCAGCCACACAACAGAGGGTTTTTTGAAGCGGCAAAACAGCACTTTTCAATTTGAAACCTTTGGCTTCTTTCAAAATTAATGATCGGGCTTCGCTGACTGATATCATGTGATTTATACGTGCTACTACTATGCCTAAATTAAGTTTCTTTTATGCGAATTGCAAAAAGAATTACTAGCGTTTTTCGGCAGTTTTGTGGGGTAAATTTAAAAGTGGCGCGCTTCGCTTTTGGTCATATTTCATTATATTTGTTTAAGTAAGTCGCTCTATTTCAATTGAAATAATTCGCGCTTGAAAAACGGAAACAGAAAATGCTGCGCGATCAATTTAACCGAACACACAATTACCTGCGAATTTCCCTTACGGAACGCTGCAATTTGCGTTGTACCTATTGCATGCCGGCAGACGGTGTTCAGTTAAGTCCGAAGCATTCCATTATGACTGCCGCTGAGATTGAAAGTCTTGCCAAAACATTTGTAAAGCTGGGCGTTAATAAAATCCGTTTAACAGGCGGCGAGCCTTTGGTACGTGAAGATTTTGAAGATATTGCCCTACTCTTATCCAAACTAAACATTGAATTAGCCATTACTACTAACGGTATTTTACTGGATCGCTATCTGGATACCATTAAACAGGCGGGTATACAAAAAATCAATGTCAGCATTGATACGTTAAACAAGAGCAAGTTCGAGAGCATTACTCGCCGTAATTCATTTGAAAAGGTCATGCGCAATATTGACTTACTGTTTGAAAACGGATTTCATCCGAAATTAAATGTGGTGGTGATGAAGAACGTGAACGATGATGAGTTGATCGACTTCATTCACTTAACAAAAGATAAAGCCACCACTATTCAGTTTATAGAGTTTATGCCATTTCATGGCAATAAGTGGGACAGTTCGCAGACCGTTAGTTCCGAAGCAATATTACAAATGGCACAGAGGCATTTTGAAGAGGAAAATATTTTAAAAATACAAGACGCGGCCAATGATACCTCCCGCAAATACGCAATAAAAGGTTTTAAAGGAGCTTTTGGTTTTATTTCAACGGTAAGTAATCCGTTTTGCGACAGTTGCAATCGCATCCGCTTAACGGCAAACGGACGAATCAAAAATTGTTTGTTTTCAAGCTCGGAAACAGACTTACTGACTGCATTGCGTAACGGCGAAGATGTTGAGCGATTAATTATTGAATCTATTTGGAATAAAAAGCAAAACCTGGGTGGAATAACTGATTTTACCAACGAAGAGGGTAGGGTGAAGGCAGAGGAAAATAGGAGTATGATAATGATAGGAGGTTAAATGGAATTACAGGAAGAAATAAAAAAATTTATAAGCGAAAACCGTGTAGCTACTGTATGTTTTACCGACAAAAACAAAGCCGCGCATTGCATCAGTTGCTTATATGCTTATGATGTGGATACAAATACTATCTGGA
>JBBAKL010000036.1:0-30986 GCA_040403535.1 Bacteroidia bacterium | reverse complement strand
TGGCCTTACGGTTATTATTAAGTTCTTCCTTGTAAGTAGCGCCTAAAAGATAATCTGATTCAACAATTTTACTATGTGAAATTTTCATTAAAGTATCGGTAAGCGGTAACTGTTTAATGTAGTATTCACGCGATTTTCGCGGATCGGAAGTTTTCGGTTTCCCACTTCCTTTGTTATCGGCAACAGTATTATCATCTGAATTATTCGGCTCATTATTATCAATTGTCATGCCTTTCTGACTTCTACGCCAGTTATCTTCCAGCTTACGATTACCCCATTTCTTAGCAAAATCTGAAATACCAAAACTTATGGTGGTTGGATTATAGAAATACCAATTACCTTTTCCTCCAACGGCTGCAATTTCACTATTTGGTGCGCCTATTGTATTTGGACCGTTATTAATTGGGTTTTGGTTTTGTGACTTTAAGCGCTCCAATTCTTCGCGCTGACGATCTTCATATTCCGTTAATTTTTCAATGTATTTATCAATTAATTTATTTCTTTCTGACTCCGATAAACGTGCCAGCTTTTGCAAACTATCTTCACGTTGTATGGTTTTTATGTATCCAACCAGTGTAGAAAGTGTAGTTTTTCTGTTCACAATCTTTTCGTAGTTCGGGTGATCTTTTGGAAGCACCGCAACTGTACTGTCGTAATAAGCTTCGGATAAGGAATAACTAGCCTTCTCAAAATAAATTTCACCCAACTTCAAGAAAGATGCCGATTTTTGATTGGTGTTGGAGATACTGTTTTGTGCCGATTTTTTATAATAAGTAATCGCATTGTCGGTCTTTCCCTCATTCTCTTCTATTTCACCTAAAGTAAAATAAATCACATCCAAATACTCTTTGTTCTTTTCGTCTTTCGACATCTTAATCAACTTCGCTTTAGCCTTCTCAGATCCTCCGTTTTTTTTGTCAACCAATCGCGCCAATTTAATGCTGGAATAAAAAACCATGTCGTAACCCGGTTTTAAACCAATTGTTTTTGTGTAAAACTGGCGCGCTTTCTTTTTGTCGTTTAATTCCTCGTATAATTGAGCCGCTATAAATGCGTAACGGGCACGGTACTTTTTCTTAATTCCTTTACCAAACCATCCTTTTTGAGCGGAAGCTTCCGTTAAAACCTGTATAGCCTCTTTATTTAAACCCCGTTTAATGTAGTAATCGGCCCGAACCGGCAATAGTTCACGTTGAATTTTCTTAGGTGTGTTTTTGTCATTCTTAAGGATGCTAATCATCGGGTCGGATTGAGAAACAGCCCCAATTTCGTTATAGCATTTAGCTGCCCACAACAATGCTGTGTATTTGTCTTTTGATTTGTAAGTTCTGATTACATAATCAAAAGCTTCTATCCCTGAGAAAAACTCACGCTTATAATAACGGGAAATTCCAATATTTATCCAGTTATTATCAATCCACTTTCCTGCTGTTGGTATCTCGTTATCTTTTTTGTCTTTTATCGTATGACGCTGAATAACCAGAGATGATTTTTTTATTGCCTTATCGAAATCAGGAAAAGTTGCTTTTGCATTCTCGTTATTGGGAACAACAAAAACAGGAAGTACTTTTTCGTAATTTTCTTTGTTAGCGCTTTCAATCTTAAAAACTCCTTCTTTAATAGCCTCTGAACTCCAGTAATAACCGTTAAAACGAGCCGTAAGGTTATGAAAGCCTCGGTGCACGATTGTGTTTTTTTTGGTACTGCATGACCATAAAAACAAAGCCGGTAAAATCAGTAATATATGTGCTTGAAATCGCAAGTTATCCTATAACGTAAAGACAGTAAAAATAGTATATTTTTCGGGATAAAATTGCTAAAAATCCAATTTTATAGAAGGCTTTAATTTATTGGCCCGCAAGGCTTTTAACGGTTAACCAAGCCATAAGACCCGAACCAATCTTGAGTGCATCCTCATCAATATCAAAAGTAGATGTATGTACGCCGGATGTAATTCCTTTAGCTTTATTACCTGTACCCAGTCGGTAAAAACATACCGGCAATTGCTGCGAAAAAAAAGCAAAGTCTTCTGCCGTCATTCGAAGGGGTAGTTCTTCGACATTTTCCAATCCCAAATATTCCTGAGCAGATTTCCGACACAATTCAGTAGTATTAATATCATTCACCAAAAATGGATATCCAATTTCGATACGTAATTGCGCCTTAGAATTTGTACGGGTACAAACTTCGTTAACAATACGTTGAATTTCGGCATGGGCTTCTTTTCTCCACGTTTCATTCATTGTTCTAAAGGTTCCTTCTAATTCTACTTTTTCAGGAATAACATTCGTAGCTCCTTTTCCTTCTATTTTTCCAAAGGCTAATACAGTTGGGATTTCGCCTTTACCATCATTAGGAAATTTTTTCTTTAACTCCAGCAGAACTTCAGATGCAATTAATAAGGGATTATTATAATCTGCGGGCATGGCAGCATGACCGCCTTTACCTGTGATCGTTAAATATATTTCATCTGTACTAGCCATATACATTCCGCTTCTGAAGCCCACTTTTCCGGTTTCCATACTCGGATGAACGTGTTGTGCAATGGCTAATGAAACCTCCGGATTTTTGAGAACCCCTTCTTTTATCATTAGAGAGGCTCCGCCCGGTAAAACTTCTTCCCCCGGCTGAAAAATCAGTTTAACGGTGCCTTCAAATTCTGATCTTAGTTCTTGTAAAATAGCAGCCGCTCCAAGTAAACTGGCGCTGTGAACATCATGACCACAGGCATGCATAATACCGGGATTCTTTGAAATATAATCCGTTTTATTTTGCTCTTGAATGGGAAGAGCGTCTAAATCTGCTCGTAATAAAACTACTTTTTTATCCGGATTTTTGCCCTTTATCAGCGCAACTATTCCTGTATTTACAACTCCGGTAATGTATTCTATTCCTAACGCATCCAATACCGAGGCAACAAATTTGCTTGTTTCAAATTCCTTAAACGATAATTCCGGATTCTGATGGATGTGCCGACGAATTTCAAGCGTTCTCGAAAAATTCTTTTCAGCCAATTTCTTAATATGTTGAACCGTAATCATATTACTTCCAAAAAATCATTCTAAGTCCGAGTAAAACTATTATTACCCCAAATATTTGTTTAACGGTTTTTTGATCTAAGGCAATAGCCCATTTACTTCCGAAATAACTTCCTATAACAAATGTAGATGCGATTATTAATGCCGTTTTAAATTCAACATAGCCGGCCTTGTAATAATTCATCACTCCTAAAATCCCAATTGGTAAAAGAAACATAAATAATGTTGTCCCTTGCGCCTGTTGCTGTGTGTAATGCAAAAAATAAACTAAAACAGGAACAATTATGATTCCTCCTCCAATGCCAACTAATCCGCTCAGTATTCCTGCAAATAATCCAACCAAAAGCAATATATAAATACTATTCATTAGAAATCTGTTGTGAAAGATAAATACGTCATTGATTTCTGAATTTGCATGTCGTCAACCCCCCATGCCAAATCAAAGCGGATAAAATAACCTAACAGTCGTGACCTTACCCCTAAACCATAACCGCCAACTAAAGGATTTTTCTGGTTATAAACGGTTAACAATATCGGATTACTGTAATAGGTGTTTTTATTTAAGGTATTGTCTTCGCTTAACGGATTGCTGCCATACCATGCCATGCCTAAATCACCAAATGCTATAATCTGAAAATTATTCACAAAGTCGGAACGAATTGGCCTATTAAGCAGGTATCTGAAAATTGGCCATCGCATTTCCGAATTGAATACCACAAAATTATTACCATTGCGAATGTTCTGTTTAAAACCACGCATGTTCGTTGCCAAAGTCTGGAACTGATATTGCTCGGGATACACAACATTTATTGTTTGATCGAAAGAAGGATTAAACCAAGCATCCACACCTCCCATATAATAAATCAAACGATCGGTTCCTAATGACGATCCGCCGGCTAAACGATTACACCATATAAGTTCACGGTGTACTTTTTTATAAGCACGGATATCAAAGCCAAAGGTAATTAAGTCATGTTGATCGTTTTTAATTAATCGCCAGTATTCGGTCCATACCTTTGCGCGAACACCGTTATATAAATTAAGACCTCTCTTACGTGTGTTATCAAAAATATATTCTAAACGTGCGCCCGCATAATTATCGTATTGATTCTTTTTAGGCAAGGAGAAATCTCCTACAGAGGCGAAAACTGTTCTGTCGTTACGGTACAGAATCGAAAATCGGGTTGCGCTCACTTCACTAAACGGCAACTTTACAGAATAACGAACATCATGCGTTTGAATTTTAGCAAGCTCGCCATAATACCCTGCTACTTTTAAAAACGACTGGCGGTGCAATAAAACCTGATGATCAACCAGGCGCTTTCTGTTTTCAAAACTTAGCATATACTCATTATCCAATGAGCCTGCTATTCGAAAGCCAGCTATTATTCTTCTGTCTTCAAACAAATCGCTTAATCCGATTTTAAAGAGCGCATTTAAACCAGGGTTTAAATAAATCGGATTAGATCCGCCGGTAAATCGCTGATAAGTAGTGCTCAAATAAGAATTATCCAATTGCGTAACTACATAATCCGTATAAAATGCGGTGAAATAATTTTGTTGTATCGGAAAGCGGAATTCGTTTTGGGCAACAGAGCTTTTGTTACCAACCGTATCCGTTACAAGAGGCCGATCGGTATCTTTTACCAATTGTTTGTTTTGCGGATTATCCTTTTCGCCTGAAAGTTTATAATTATCAAAATCAATTCCGTTTTTCTTTTTAACAGTGGTGTCTTTAACAACCGTTTGCGGCTGTTCTTCGCTCTTTTTTGGCGGTATCAAAATAATCTTTTCAGGATCAAATACAGATGGAAGTTCAGTTGCTTTTAGCCAGGTGTCTTTTAATTCTGCTTTTTGGATTTCAGATGGTTTGGTTAAGTCGCTCACCGTTAGAAAATACTGTCCTGAATTATAAAACACCTCCGCTTTTTTTGTAAATCGCGAATTAATGTGTTGTTCAACAATGTTATGACTGTAATTGCTTATGGGTTTTGAGTTAAAAAAGTAGCGGTAATGTTCAACCGTATCAACAAACGCAATGCTACTATCAAACTGCGCTACATAGCGGTTATATATACCGTTTCTTTCGCTGACATACGCCACTAAGTCTTTAGAATACTCTTGAGGAAGCGCTTCATTTACATTAGGCGTATTCGTTACCCGAATGGCTATTTGTGATTTAGGCGCGTAGCTTAAATAAAACAAGTCGTTGTTACGGGTAATTTTATTAAACACCTTAGCATCTTCACTCCATTTAATGGTATCAGAAACACGATTACTTTCAAACACAATACCTTTACTGTTTTTTACAAAAACCGGATGGTTATCGTCCCAGATATCATTGGTTAATTGCTCAATCCCGCCACTGTTCAAAATAAACACAAATATGTCAGACTGACCTTTACCTTTTTTAACACCACTCATCACCAGTTTCTTTCCGTCGTGACTAAAAGCAAAACTGTTTATTTTTTCGAATCCGGTAATGTTTCTTTTAAACTTTTCTTTTGTAGTGATGTTATAGGTGTGTAAAATCAACTGATCTTTTCGTTCATACAACATGGCCACAATTTCGTTATTTGGATGGAATGCCAACAGAGGATAATTATAATCATCCATTCGCTCCACTTTAGGACCAAACTTCAGTAAGCGTTTATTTTTTTCCTGACCGTTTAAATCATGAAGCCAAACTTTAAATTGTCCGAGTTCGTTGGTAGCGTAAACCGCTTTTTGACCATCGGGACTAACTTTCAATTCGTAATAATGAGTGGTTTTCTTTTGCTTCGTTAAAACGTTAGGCGTTAGTGGCAAACTTCTTAAAGTGTCCTTATAGTTATAATAGCGTTTATTGAACACTTCCGTCATTTCATAAATCAAATTATTTAAAGAAGTACCCAAAATAAAGAGCAGCGCGTTATCCGGACTACGTGCAACCTTCGTCATGTAAAGAATATTGGGGATAACGGCCTCACCGTAAGTTTCGGCAATGTAATACCACAATGCATGCCCACCCATATAAGCATCTTTGCCTGACAAACGATTGAATTTGTAAAAGCGATCGCTCTTAATAGCGTCCATTAATTGATTATCGGCATGCGTATGCCAGCCCTCAGACATGTAGCGTACCAAACCTTGCTTAAACCAATCCGGTAATACTAAAAGTGTGGAATTTCGCACCATATCCCGGGCACGACCTCCATACATCATTTTGCTTATAATTAAATCAGTAAGTGCAGCGCGTATCTGGCGGTCGAGATCCGCATGACTGCCGTTAAAAAAAATACTGATTTTATCTCCAATGATGTGTGTAACACCACCAACATTTGTTTCCTCCTCGGAAGAGAGACCTAAATTACTTTGTTTAAAATCGTTTTGGTTATTGTACACCAGTACTAATACCTTATCTTCAATCTGATAATCCAAACGTTTCTCTAACATTGGGAGTATTTTATCAACCGAAACAGAAACGTATTGTGCTATTTCCTTTCCGCCCTGATATAAATACACACGGTAACGATCGTATTCAAAATAAGTCCAGTTAAAATTTTGATACTGTAAGCGGTTTTTGCCAAAGTCCATTTGCATCCCGTAATAAAACTGGGCGTACGACTTCCTTGTTAAAATTAGCAGCGCAACAAGAGTGATGCGCAAAAACCTTTTTAAACTCATGGCTTAAGCTTTAAAGGTACGGATTTTTAATAAAAAAGAGAGTTTTTGGGGATTTAAAATTGCCTGATAAAGTCACGCAACAAACGGAAAACATCACCGTAATCGGTTAAGGGTAAGGTTTTTTCCACATCGTCTACGTCGTGGTAAGCTTTAATGCCGCCCAGAGTATAGATAAAAAAGGCAGGGACTCCTTTCTCGGTGAACCAATAATGGTCGCTGTTTTGAGCCTTACCTCTTTTTTTAATTTCTTTTACATAATTTCTGTTTGAATTTATTTTATTCAGCTTATCAAATTCAGACGTTAAAACCGCTCCGTTGGTAATCATAATACCATCATCGCCCGTGCCAACCAAATCTAGATTAATTAAAAACTTTATTGCTTTTAAGTCAATACCGCTTTTCTCGACAAAATATTTGGAGCCGCGTAAGCCCGCTTCCTCACCCGCAAAAAATACAAATACAGTTTTATATTTTGGCGGATGCTCCTTGAAGTACTTTACAAAATTTAAGAGCATACTAACACCGCTGGCATTATCGTTAGCACCGGGAAAATAAGTTTTCTTCCCTAAGCCTCCCAAATGATCATAATGCGCAGTTAAATAAATGGCCGTGTCGTTAGAAACAGTACCGGGTATATACGCGCAGATGTTCTTGTTAATGTATTTGGTTAACACTTTACTTTCGATATTTAGCTCCAGTGTTTTAAATTCCTTATACTGATTTTTATTAAGCAATTCTACCTCGCATCCTGCCACTGACCCGGTTGCAACACTAAATGTTAATTTACGTTTCAGTCTTAGCAGAACAGGGGCAGACGCATCAATAGCAAGATAGGTAATACTGTCCTGCTGCTTTAATGAGAATTTTCCTTTTATGCTGCCGCTTTGAGGATTAAGAATATAATCGTTTCCTGTTTTTAATAATTTTCCGTTCAATTTTACAATTACATTGCCAGGAAAAGTATTTACGTCAAAATCGAACCATTGATAATACCCTGTAGAAAAAAGAGGTTGTGTTTTGTATCGTGTAAGCTGTTCTGTTATTGTTTTTGCCGCGGCATCTAAACCGTTATTTAAATAACCACGTCCGTAACATTTTTTAGAAGTAAGTTCCTTTATAATGGTGCGCGCATACAAAGAATCTTGCGCGTAAATAACCGGTAAAAACAGGATTTGAATTAAAAAAAACAGTATAACTTTACGCATATAAAGTTTACATAAATCGTTTTTGATTTAATTGAAATAGACGAATCGTTAATTCATTGTCGTCTTTCCATTTGTATAAATTCTTCAGCTCGCTCAAGTACAGTTCGCTTTTCTCAAAAGAATCGATGGTGTTTAACTGATCGATGGCGAGATTAAACTCAGTTGAATTTTGAGCAAATAACTCATTAATAATTCTGAATTTATCATTTAATCCCAACTCTATACGCTTTACAGCTTTTGATGCTGGTTTATCTTCTATTTCTGTTTTTACTTCAGGCATCGGATCGGCTGAACTATTTCCATCAGCTAAATCGTTGGTAACCGGAACAACTTCTTCTTTTGGTTGTGCCTGTTCCATTACTTTTAAGTGGATGTTCAAACTTGGCGAAAGTTCCTTCTGAGTCTTCAGATATCTATAAATAATCAGTTGTTCTTTCAGATGATCTACAACCTGACACAATTTCTCCACTTCATTAACAGAAGGGTGAATATTTTCGTCGATATCAATTAAAGCACCTTTTACGTCAAGGGCAGCCAGTTTTAATCGTTCAAATGCTTTATCTGTAGTCATTTGTTATTATTTGTGAATAATTTTAAAACTAAAAATAAGCCATTTAACTTTACATTTAAACTTTATTATTAACGCCTTTTAAACAATGTTTTTAGAAAACACTACACCTTCACAACGTCGCGGATGGATTGAGGTCATTTGCGGAAGTATGTTTTCCGGAAAAACAGAAGAATTAATCCGACGTTTAAAGCGCGCGCAGTTTGCTAAACAAAAAGTTGAAATATTTAAGCCGCAAATTGATACCCGTTATGATGAAGTAAAAGTAGTTTCGCATCAGGGTAACGAAATCCACAGTACACCGGTTCCTTCCAGTTCCAATATTTTATTAATGGTGAATGATGTGGATGTAGTTGGTATTGATGAGGCGCAGTTTTTTGATGATGAACTTCCAAATGTTTGCAAGCAATTAGCGGACATGGGTGTACGTGTTATTGTTGCCGGACTGGACTTAGATTATCTAGGGAAACCATTCGGGCCAATTCCTAATTTACTGGCAACAGCCGAATACGTTACCAAAGTACACGCTATATGTATGCATTGTGGAAGTTTGGCTTACGTTTCGCATCGAACCATTATAAACGATAAACTAGTTGTGCTTGGTGAAACCGACAGCTACGAGCCATTGTGCCGCGATTGTTACAATAAAGCAAGCAATAAGTGATTACTCCGCACCATATAGCAGAAATATGTAATGCCAAATTAATTGGCACCGGTCACGTTGTTATTAAACACCTTTTAACCGATAGCCGAACCATTACTGATTATCCGGAGAGTGTGTTTTTTGCTCTGGTGAGTGAGCGAAATAATGGCCATCGTTTTATTCATGAACTTTATAATAAAGGTGTTCGTTGCTTTGTGGTTTCCGAAACAACCGAAATGCCCGGACCTGATTGTTCCTTAATTATTGTAGAAAACACATTACAAGCGCTTCAGCAAACTGCACGCCAGCATCGCGAAAAATTTCAATTGCCTGTTATCGGCATTACAGGCAGTAATGGAAAAACAATTGTTAAAGAATGGTTGTATCAGATACTCAAACAACGTTATCATATTTGCAGAAGTCCGAAAAGTTATAATTCGCAAATCGGTGTGCCGCTTTCCGTTTGGAATTTGAACGACCGTCATAATCTCGCGCTATTTGAAGCTGGCATTTCTCAGAAAGGAGAAATGCAAAAACTGCAGCAAATCATACAGCCAAACATTGGTGTATTTACAGGAATTGGAGCCGCGCACCGTGAGGGCTTTGTGAGCCAGGAAGAAAAAATTCTTGAAAAATTTAACTTGTTTGAACATTGCGATACATTAGTGATTAATGGATTATCTGCGCAACAAATCCCAGCAGGATGCGCTGTTAAAAATTGTATCCGTATTGCGGATGACGGTGATATTAGAATTACAAGCATTAGTCCCGGCAATCACCAAACTGAAATTAAATTAAAACACAACGAATCGGAATACACGCTTGTGATTCCTTTTCTCGACGACGCTTCCATCAGCAATGCCGTAACGTGTTTTGGTGTATTGCTGGCATTAAAATTGAACATCAGCGATTATTTACCGCTTTTTGAAAATTTATCACCAGTTGCCTTACGTTTAGAAATTAAAAACGGAACCGGAAACTGTGTTTTAATAAACGATTATTACAACTCTGATCTTGATTCATTGCAAATAGCACTTAATTCGCTGCATCAACATAAAAGAAATCAATCACGAACAGTGATTCTATCCGATATTGAGCAGTCAGGCATTGAGCCTAAAGAATTGTACCGGCAAATTTCGGCGCTCTTAAAGCAAAATCAGATAGATCGTTTAGTTGGAGTAGGTAAAAATATTTCTCTGCATAAAAGTTTCTTTGGCGGAGAAAAATATTTTTTTGAGGACACCAACGATTTATTGCGTGCTCTTAATGAGGGAAGAATTTTCTTTCACAACACCACGATTTTATTAAAAGGTGCGCGCCGTTTTGGTTTTGAAGCCATTTCACAATTGCTGCAGTTAAAAAGTCATGATACTGTTTTAGAAATTAACCTCAACAGACTTACCGATAATATCAATTATTATAAAAGTTTACTTGCCCCCGGAACCGGCATTATGTGCATGGTAAAAGCAATGGGTTATGGAAGCGGAAGCGCTGAAATAGCACGCACCTTGCAGCATATGGGAATAAATTATCTGGCGGTAGCTTATGCCGACGAAGGTGTTGAACTACGCAATGCGCAAATTCATTTACCGATTATGGTGATGAGTCCGGAAGAAGATTCGCTGGAAGATATCATCAACCACAATTTAGAGCCTGAAATCTATTCTTTTCGTATCCTGGAAATGTTTTGCCGTCAGCTCAGTAAAAACGGCGTTTCCGAACCTTACCCGGTGCACATTAAATTAGATACCGGAATGCATCGACTGGGTTTTGAGGAAAAAGATTTTGAAGCTTTGGCTAATCTGTTACAAAATCACCCGCAGTTAAAAGTAAAGAGTGTGTTTTCGCATTTAGTTGGTTCCGACAATCCTTCATTGGATGAATTTACGAATGAACAAATCGTGTTATTTGAAAAAGCCTTTACGCTTATCGAAAATAAAATAGGTTACGGATTCTTAAAGCACATATGTAATTCGGGAGGCATTAGCCGATTTAAACAAGCTCATTACAGCATGGTGCGATTGGGAATTGGCATGTATGGTATAGGCGTAAATGCTGAAGAACAAAAGAAGCTGCAAGATGTTAGCATACTAAAAACCCGCATTTCACAAATAAAACACGTGAGTAAGGGGCAGACCGTTGGTTACAACAAAAACGGAAAAGTAGAACATGCGATGACCATAGCAACCATTCCTATTGGGTATGCAGATGGTTTCAGAAGAGACTTGGGCAATGGAAAATTTGCAGTGTATATTAATGGTAAAGCCTGTAATACAGTTGGTAATATTTGCATGGATATGTGCATGGTAGACATTAGCGGTGTAGATTGCAGAGAAGGAGACGAAGTACTATTTTTCGAAAATTTCAATCAGATTACAGCATTAGCCAAAGCCATGAACACCATTCCTTATGAGGTACTCACCTCCATATCAAGTCGGGTAAAACGAGTTTATGTACAGGAATAATTTTTCTTATTTTACGTAAAGTAATTGTTTTTTCGTCCCGATTGCTATCCGGAGTAGTTGAGAACTTTTTACGAAAACTTAGTTCAACAGTCGCGTTTCAACTCAGCTCGACGTGACAGAATAAAAAAAGCTGCCTGTTGAGGCAGCTTTACTTGAATACATAAATTTTAATTAATTCTTCCCGTCGCTTATCGCCTGATCAAACTCCAAATTAACAGTAGTGCCATTTTCCTTAACTAAAGGCGCTTCTGTAAAGGTTTCGTGCCTTATAAAAATCATCTCTACCAATTGCATATCCATTTTACTGGCACCTTCCATACGCTCCCAGCTGATAATAAACGAATCCTTATCGCCACCCATTAACATTAAGGGTGAACTATTTCTGAATATAGCAGTCAAATATTTAGCAGCGTACTCATTACCATCAGGCATTTTGGCTGCGGGTTTAGCAGGATTCACAAAAGCAACTTTACCTCCTACATAAGTCACTTTAAACTTCACATCGGTTCTATCTGTTTCTCTCGATAATTTATCGATGGTGCAGTTAAACGGGCCGACTGTAAAATCATTTTTTGAAGGCGGCAATCTAAAATCATCGGCTTTAAAATCGGTTCCCTTAGGCGAAGCGGTATAAATACCGTCCACGGCAAACGAATAACTTTTCACTTTGTCATAATCCGGACCTTTTAAATTAATAAACTCAAAAGCAATTTTGAAAAAGGTTTAACAACTAACCATTTTTCCTTTGGAGCCGTGGTTTTACCATTAACAATAAAGGTACATTCTTCCGGTTTAAAAATAATGTAATCCGCTTTTTTTTCGTGATTTTTAATTTGAATTTGGTTTCGCCGGGTGTAGATACGGCATTATCTACTTCAACAGAATATTTTTCTAGATCCTGCTTAACGTTTTTATAATAAAGTTTTTCGTACTTCTTCTCTTTTTGGGCTAATGTAAAACTGCTCGCGGCAATAACAAGTGCCATCATCTAAAATTGTTTTCTTCATAAATGATTAGTTTAATTAAACGTACAAATAATTCGTTTCATAGTACTGCGACAAATTATTTGCCGAAAACCATGGCTTAAGCTTTTTTAACAAGCAGTTCTAAAATTTGCTGGAGAAAGCCCTCGTCCGTTTTATCAAAAGTGGAATATTCATCACTATCCACATCCAACACCCCGATAATTTCTTTTTTGGAATTGTATACCGGTAAAACGATTTCTGATTTGGATAATGAACTACAGGCAATATGACCGGGGAACTGATCCACATCCTCTACAACAATCACCTCGCCCCGCTCCCACGAAGTTCCGCACACGCCTTTACCTTTATTGATGCGTGTACACGCTACAGGACCCTGAAACGGACCAAGCACCAACTGATTATCCTTTACCAAATAAAAACCAACCCAGAAGAAATTCATGCCAAATTTTAAAGCGGCACAAATGTTAGCCATATTAGCAATATTATCATTCTCTTCTTCCAGTAAAGCTTTAATTTGAGGAATTAATTCCAGATATTTTTCTTTTTTACCGGTTGCGGTAATTTTTAAGTCTTCGGCCATGTAACAAATTTATTTATCTTAGTTAGATAAAACTAACAACATGAAAAAAATATTAGTACTAACCTTTTTAAGCTTCGTGTTTGCAGCAAGCGCACAAACCATAGAAGCAAGCAACCATTCTACTACCGGGTACATTAAGCCGGATGGCACCATCGAAAACAGCAGCCATAGCACCAAAGGTTATATCAAAAGTAACGGAACCATTGAGAATTCATCGCACAGCACCATTGGTTACATTAAAGACAATGGCACCATTGAAAACGCATCACATAGCACGGTGGGATATGTAAAGAAAGACGGCACGGTAGAGAATTCATCACACAGTACGATTGGTTACATAAAAGATGATGGCACCGTAGAAAACAAATCGCACAGCACCATTGGCCATGCAAAAGGCGTAAAAAAAGAATGGGCGGCTGTGGTGTATTTCTTTTTTAAGTTTAATTAATACTTCCCTTTAAAACAAAAACCCACCCTGAATTAGGGTGGGATTTGCGTTTAAATACTAGTATTAATCTTTTAATTGAATTAATCGCGCTTAGCATAAGCCAAACTCACCACTGATAGTTTATCGATTTCCACATTTTCAAGAGCAGCATAACAAGCTTCTAATGTAGCACCGGTGGTTATCACATCGTCGACGAGCAAAACTTTTCTGTTTTTGATACTTTCAGGGTTTATTACCTCAAAAACTCCTTTTACATTTTCCCAACGCTCGGCGCGTGTTTTACGCGTTTGTGTGGAAGTATATTCCGCTCTTTTTAATACTCCATCATTTACAGCAAGTCCCAGCGATTTGCCTAAACCTCTTGAAAACGCTTCGCTTTGATTAAATCCTCTCTGGCGCAATTTCTTTAAATGTAAAGGCACCGGAATGATTACATCGTAATCCGTAAAGACCTCGTTATTTTTTAAGGTTTGGCCATACCACTCGCCCATTTTATACCCTAGCGTTTTGTTACCCTTGTATTTAATGTTATGTAAAATGCGCTGAACTTTTCCGCTCGTCTCAAACAACAAATAGCTTGCTGCTTTTTGTACCGGCACTCTTCCGTAAAATACTTTATCCAGTTCCGAATCCGGATCTTTTTCAAAATGACTTTTAGGCAGATTAACAAAGCAGTAATTGCACAAATAGTCTTCGTCTTTCAGTAACAAACTATCGCAACATACGCACAACCGCGGATAGACAAGAGATATGAAGTCCTTCAAAAAACCCATCAATTCACAAATTGGTGTTAAGATTTAAGAATTATTAGCCCTTAAGACGGGCCTAAAATACATAATTTTGCCCTAAAAGAAGCGATTGACCATGACAGAACAACAAAACGATATTCAGAAAGAAGAAAAAAAACGCGGTAGATTATTGTGGATCATTATTGCCTTGTTGTTAGGCAGTAACCTAATTACCATCTGGCTTTACCTGCAGGAAAGAAATAAAGCCGCCGAACAAATTGTTGTTACCGAAAAGGTAGTAGTAGAACGAAATAACATTAAAAGCGATTTATTAGCCTTACAGCACGAATACGATAACTTAAAAACAAATGATGCGGCGCTGCAAAAAGAAATTGACGAGAAAAAAGCCTATATCGAACAATTATTAAAAGAAGCCGAAAAACACAAAGACGACAGCTACATCATTGCTAAACTGAAAAAAGAAACAGAAACCCTTCGTCAGATCATGATTGGCTATGTACACACCATCGACTCTTTAGGAACCTTAAATAAAAATCTGATTGTAGAAAAACAAAATGTTCTGAAAGAACTGGATAACGAAAAAGGTAAAATCACCACTTTAAATAAAGAAAAAGACGAGTTAAAAGCCACCATCGAAAAAGGATCCGTTTTAACCTGCTTTAATGTGAAAGCGGTAGCGGTTAAATTAAAAAACGGAGGAAAAAAAGAATCGGAAACTTCAAAAGCCAAACGTGCCGATAAAATAAAAGTGTCTTTCTCGTTAGGTGAAAATAAAATTGCCAAGCCGGGTGAAAAAACCGTTTACGTCCGCATCATTACGCCGGATGGTAAAGAAATGGCTAAAAATTACGACGACTCTTTCAAATTTACCTTTGACAATTCAACAGGCTATTACGCGGGAAAAACGGCTTTAAATTATGCCAATGTTGAGATTGCAGGTGTTACGTATTGCGAAGGAAATTCGCCTTTAGTTCCGGGCAATTATATTATTGAGGTAACCTGCGATAAGGTAATCGTTGGGTCTACCACACTTAAACTAGATTAAACACAAAAAACATCTATACAAAAAAACGGCAGATTATTCATCTGCCGTTTTTTTATTGATAACATCATTCTGAACTCGAATGGATTCTTCGTGTAAGAGCTGACAAATTTTTTCGATATGGTGTCGGGATATACCTAACTTCTCTGCCCATTGTGTGCGCGTGCGTAAAATTTCCTGCCAACGCTCTAATTGAAAAGTAGTAATTTTTTGTTCTTTTTTATACAAGGCCATTTCTTCAATAACCTGTAAGCGTTTTGCCAGCAAATTAATGAGCTCGTCATCCACTTCATCTACCATTAGGCGTAACGATTTTAATTTATTGGTAAATTCCACATCGGTAGTGCTTGTATCCGGGAAATGTAAACGATTGAGTAATTCGCCCAATTCGTCAGGCGTTATCTGCTGAGCGGCATCACTCCATGCTTTTTCGGGATACGGATGTGTTTCAATCATTAATCCGTTAAAGCCCATGTTTAATGCTTTTTGTGAAATCCCTTCAATTAAATCACGCTTGCCTCCAATGTGGCTTGGGTCGCAAATGATGGGTAAATCCGGAAAAAGTGTTTTTAATTCGATGGCAATTTCCCACATGGGTTTATTGCGGTATTTGCTTTTTCCGGCCGTATGAAATCCACGGTGAATAGCTGCTATGTTTTTTATGCCCGCATTATTGATGCGTTCCAATGCGCCTATCCATAAATGCAAATCGGCATGAACCGGATTTTTAACCATTACCGGAATATCTGTTCCTTTAATCGCATCGGCAATTTCCTGTACACTAAACGGATTAACCGTAGTGCGCGCTCCAACCCACAAAACATCCACTTTGTACTTCAACGCCAAATCAACATGCTGTGCGTTGGCCACTTCAACGGCTGTTTTCAGTCCATAAACTTCTTGTACCTCGTTAAGCCATTTTAGTCCTTCCTCTCCAACACCTTCAAAACTATTAGGACGGGTACGCGGCTTCCAAATACCGGCGCGGAACAATTTCACCATCGGAATTTTAGAAATTCCTTCAGCAATGGTCATGACCTGTTCACGGGTCTCGGCACCGCACGGACCGGCAATAATCAGCGGTTCTTTATCCTTTATAATCCAGTTATGAAGAGGAGAAATGGTCATTTTCGTCCTATAAATTTCGGGTTTATTATGCCCATCTCCAAAAAATTGATTTTCGTCATTACCCTTAAAATACCCGTTTTATGGTATTACTGTTTTGCTGATAAAAGCGCATCTTTGAACCATGATCATCGAATTCTGCACTACCTCAAAAAAATGGACGCTAAACCATCCATTAATGCCATTTTCAGATACCTGTAAAAAAGGAAAGAAATGTTGCAAAAGCTTTAAAAAAGGGGACCGCTGCAAAAAGTGCCCGGGAAAAAAATAACTAAGGAATACTCTTATTGTATTTTTCTACACACTGATTAAACCGAATGTTCTTGTTTACAAAAGCGGTGATGGCGCCTATCTCAATCGCTCCACCCAAAGCTAAAAAAATAAAACCTCTTTATTTGATAACGGAACCCCCTCCTAAATCATCCACAATCGTGCCCAAAACATAAAACAAACTGCCTGCAACAAAAACCGGAATAGCGCCTACAGAAAGTCCGGTATGTAAGCCTTTATTCAGGCGATAACTATTATACGTGTCTGTTAAATCCTTATTGGCGGTTACCGTGGCGTGATTGCGAACTATCATCTGCATTTCTACCTTATTTAAACGTGTATCGTTACAATAATACGATACGCCTTTTTTAAATAGTTTACATGGCGATTTTACAACCGGCTTTACTGATTCATGATCCAGTGCGTGGGTTATATGTTTAGGCGCAACAGAAAAAGTATCGGTCATGCCATTTTGATACCGGATACGTAAAATATCCGTTTTATAGAGCGAATAGAGGGGGCATCGGGATTTGATGAACTTTTGTACTTTACATCGGAAATATTAATCTCAATTATCTTCGCGCCAAGAACAGAACCGTCTTTTTTATAAATAGTGTCTTGTGCCGACAACTTTGTCACTAACACCGCTAGTATAATCACTAATCTTTTACCGATCATGTTTTATTCGTTATAAAGTTTGGCTGTCTCGAGAAATGCTTTTATGCGTTTGTCTTTAAAAGTTTTAGCCAGTATGCCTCCTGTAACACCAAAAGCCACACCTCCCACAAATCCTCCCACAAAATATACGGGTTCATAGCTTAACACCATCATCATCATTCCGGCATAAACACTTCCTACTGCCGCGCCAATTCCTGAAAAACCGAATGCATATTGTTTCTTTTTATAACCTTTCATTTCGTTGAGCTTCTTTTGCAATCGCGCTTTTTTATCCATATCATCCAATGCGAAAATCATCCGCTGCATACGTGTCTCTTCAACTGCCCTTCCATTCAGGTAAACTTTTTTGTCCGTAATTTCAAGTTTATTAGCAGGTATGTAATTCACAACCGGTTGCTGTGACTGCATTGGACTTACTTGAGTTGGCGATTTACTTACAGAGTTAAACACATCTTTTTGTCCGCTCGCATAGGAAATTTCTGCCACATTGCTTTTATAAACCACATAAAGCGGCCCATCTCCATAAAGATTTCTGTAATACTTAATTTCGCTTGGTGCAATCTCTGTTACCTTTTCAGTTTTAACATCTCCATTCCTAAAACACAAGGTGTCTTGCGCGTTTAGCTGCAGACAAAACAGGAGAATGAATGAACATATAAATTTCATACTATTTAAAGTAGAAATTCTAAACGAATATTCTTGTTTTTCTATTACTTTCGTTGGGATTAAAATGTTCATCATGAGAAAAATCATCTTTTTATGCCTTATCTCCTTCGGGTTAAAGAGTCAAAACCTTGTTGTTACCAACGTTGACATCATTCCCGTTTATACCAACACCGTGCTTACTAACATGAATGTGTACATCACCAATGGCGTTATTGATAAAATTGTAACCGGTGGAACCAAATTACCATTTAAAGATTATAAAAGCATCGATGGCAAAGGAAAATACCTCATTCCGGGAATGTATGATATGCACGGTCATTTACCCGACAGCGGAAGTTTGATTAGTACCGACCTGTATTTAAAATTGCAATTAGCTTCCGGTGTAATTAGTGTTCGCAGCATGCGTGGCAATGGGGCACAAATTAAATTACGTGACAGTATTTCAAGCAAACTAAAGGTAGGACCGGAATTGCATGTGTCGTATGTTTTTCCTCAGGTGGATTCTGTTTTAACCAAAGATAAAATTGAAGCGATTATATTTGATGCAAAAATTAAAAAATTCGACTTCATCAAATATCTTGGCGGATTAAAACAAAAACGCATGGAGTTTTTATCTGCAGCCTGTTACAGCTATAAGATTCCTTTAGCAGGTCACGCGTTTAATAAAAGCCTGGATGAATCAATTGAAAACGACTTTGTATCTGTTGAACATTTTCAACCCGTACTTGCTGCTTACAACAATAATACAGCCGAATTTGAGAAGGTGATTAAAAAAATAAAACAGAAAAACACTTCCATCTGTCCCACCCTTTCATTTTACAAAGTATTTTCTTTTGCCTATACGGAAGTCGAATTGCAGGCACGTAACGGAATGGAATATTTAAGCGGAGATGTAAGAAGCAAATGGCAAAGAGAATTTAACGAAGCGCTTAACGCAACTAAAGAACAAATGAAGGATGCTTTTGAAACCAATTACGTAGAAGCCTACAAGAAGAAGTTTTCCGAGTTTAATTTAGCGCTTAAACAAATGGCTGATAACAACGTCAATCTTTTAATCAGTCCTGATGACGGCGCATTTAATGTGCCCGGTTTCGCTATGGCTGAAGAAATGAAATTATACAAGGAAGCAGGTTTAGATAATTATCAGATTTTAAAATGCGCTACGTTAAATGCTGCTGTTTTTTTAGGCCATGAGAAAACTGCAGGAACTGTTGAACAGGGTAAACGTGCCGATTTGGTTTTATTGCGCGCAAATCCCCTTGAAAACATTGAGAACATTAAACAAGTAGAAGGAACTATTATTCATGGAGTTTACTACTCACAAAATCAGCTTTTAGGAATAAACAAATCTAGCACGAAATAGTATTAAATTTTATTTATTACCTCAGCCGCCTGCTGTAATGTTTCGTTTTTTTTGGCAAAACAAAAACGAAGTAGTTTATCATCTTTAGGCTGCGTATAAAAAACAGATAAAGGAACGCTTGCCAACTTTTTTTCCTTCGTTAACCGAATCGCAAAATCGGTGTCCTTTTCATCGGTAATATTTTTATATCCGAGCAGCTGGAAGTACGTTCCGGTGCAGGTTTCCAAAGTGAAACGAGAACCTGAAATTAAGCTCCTGAACAAATCTCTTTTCTTCTGATAGAAATCTTTTAGCTCAAGATAGGTGGAAGTGTCGGCTAAATAATCAGCCAGCGCTAACTGAAAGGGATGATTAACGGCAAACACTAAAAACTGATGTACTTTTCTGAACTCCGTCATCAGTTCGGCAGGCGCTGCTACATAACCAATTTTCCATCCTGTTGTGTGAACCGTTTTTCCGAATGACGAAATAATAATGGATTGCTGACGTAAAGAAGAAAAGCGCGCCACACTTTGATGCGGTTTGTTGTCGAAAGCCATGTGCTCATAAACTTCATCACTAATCACAAAAATATTTTTTCCTGCTACTAACTGCTCCAGTTGCTTTAAATCATTTTCGTTTATAACCGTGCCGCTTGGATTATGAGGTGTATTAATGATGATCATTTTTGTTTTGTCATTCACTTTTTTCTTCACCTCATCCCAATTGATTGTAAAGCCGGGATAGTTTAATTGTATTGGAACAGCAACGCCACCATGTACTTCAATAGCCGGAATGTAACAATCGTATGCGGGCTCAAAAACAACAACCTCATCGCCTTTATTGATAAAAGCAGCAATAGAAGTATAAATACCCTGAGTAGCTCCGGCAGTAATGGTAATTTCAGTATCCGGATTATAGTTCGCGTTGTAACAGTTAGAAATAATTTGGGCAATACGTTCGCGCAACTGAATTACACCTTGCATAGGTGCATACTGATTAAAACCGGCATTCATGTGCTTTTGTGCCAGCTCTAATAACTTAGGCGAGCACCCGAAATCAGGAAAGCCTTGTGATAAATTAATCGCGTTGTGTTCGCGCGCCAAAGCGCTCATCACTGTAAATATAGTGGTACCAACATCTGGTAGTTTACTTTGTAATTGCATAATCGTATTAAGCTTGAGCTAATTTAACTTTATTATTTAATTCGTCCAACCACAAATTCATTACCTTTGCGGCACACACTAGTTTGAGCTTCGATCCACTGCATATTGACCTTCCTGTTGCAAACATTATTACTGATGTAAAACAACATTTAGCAAACGAAAACACTTTAATTGTAACGGCTCCTCCCGGTGCAGGTAAGAGTACGTTGTTGCCGCTTGTTTTAATGGACGAAGCCTTTTTGAATGGCAAAAAAATCATCATGCTTGAGCCGCGACGTTTAGCCGCGCGAAGTATTGCAGAACGCATGTCGGATTTATTAGAGAGTGAAGTTGGTAAAGAAGTTGGTTTCAGAATTCGTTTTGAAACACGGGTAAGTACCGCAACCAAAATTGAAGTTGTTACTGAAGGAATTTTAACGCGCATGCTTCAAAGTGATAATGCGTTGGAAGAGGTGGGCATGGTAATTTTTGATGAATTTCACGAGCGCAGTTTGAATGCGGATTTAGCATTGGCTTTATGTCGCGAATCACAACAGGTATTACGTCCCGACTTACGGATATTGGTTATGTCGGCCACATTAAATGTTCCTGAATTAAGCGGTTTACTTAAATGTAAAGTGATACAAAGTGAAGGCCGGCAATATCCTGTAGAAATTCTTTATTCCAACGATGCCGACGAACGCATGTTACCCGAATTGGCCGCAAGAGAAGTTGTACTGGCTTCCAAAAAATATGAAGGAGATGTATTGGTGCTTTTTCCGGGCGAAGCGGATATAAGAAAATGTGAAGAGATCTTATTAAATGAATTACCTGAATTTTCTATTCATGCCTTATACGGACAGTTACCGAAAAATCAGCAAATAGCCGCTATTCTTCCTAATAGAAACGGAAAACGCAAAGTTGTATTAGCTACCTCAATTGCAGAAACTAGTTTAACCATTGAAGGAATAAAAATTGTGGTGGATACAGGTTTCGGAAAAATTTCACGCTTCGATACACGCTCGGGATTAACGAAATTAGAAACGGTACGTATCTCCAAAGATTCTGCCGATCAACGTGCCGGACGCGCCGGACGATTAAGCAGTGGTGTTTGTATACGGATGTGGACCAAAGCCACCCACGAACGTTTGGCAGCGCATCGTATACCTGAAATTATGGAAGCTGATTTAGCTTCTCTGGTTTTAGAAATGGCTCAGTGGGGTGTGCAAGATATCAATCAACTAACGTGGCTCAGCCCTCCTCCAAAAGCCTCCGTAGCACAAGCTAACGATATTTTAGAAAACATTAGTGCCACCGAGAATGGAAAAATAACAGCGCACGGAAAAGAAATACACAAACTGGCGTGTCACCCACGGATTGCACACATGTTATTGTTGGCAGAAAACGATTTAAGCAAAGCACTTGCTACAGATATTGCTTCTATTATAGAAGAACGTGATCCATTAACAAAAGACAGCGGCATTGATATTAATTTGCGAATAGAAGCCTTAAGAAGAGCAAGAAGTAACCAATCACCCGGAGGAAGATTCTCCCGCATGGAAAAAATTGCGGCTTCATACAGAAAGATGTTGAATATCCCTGTAAGCAATGACTCCTTTGATCCGTACGAAACAGGTGTATTGCTGGCTTACGCTTATCCTGAGCGTATCGCCTCTGCCCGTCCGGGTAACAACGCGCAGTTTCAATTAGCTAACGGTAAGATTGCCGCGGTAGGCCATAAAGACGATTTATCACACGAAAGCTGGTTAGCGGTTGCGCATATGGATTTACGCGATGGCTTAGGTAAAATTTTTCTGGCGGCTCCTTTAAATCCCAAAGATTTAATTTCGCTGGTAAAAGAAAGAGAAATCATTACCTGGGATACACGCAAAGGTGGCATTGTTGCCAATAAAGAATTACGAATTGGGAATATTACTCTACAAAGCAAACCGATCTCAAATCCATCCGAAGAAAAGATTACAGAAGCATTATGTGCAGCTGTAAAGAATGAAGGTGAACAATTATTAGATTTTAGTGAAGATGTGGTACAGCTTCAAAACAGAATTCTAAGTTTAAAAAAATGGAACTCGAATGAGGAATGGCCTGATTTTAGTACAGATCATTTATTGCATACTAATTACAAATGGCTAAGTCCGTATTTAAAAGATATCAAAAAGAATGAAGACTTCAAAAAATTAAACTTAAGTAATATTCTCTTACATTCATTAGACTGGGAATTACAGCAGAAGTTGGAAATACTAGCCCCGAAAAAAATTGAAGTACCGAGTGGTTCAAAAATAAAAATCGAATATTTTTCAAATGACGCCGCACCCGTATTAGCAGTGCGTTTGCAAGAAGTGTTTGGGTTAAGCGACACACCTAAAATAAATAATGATAAAATAGCATTAGTGATGCATTTATTGTCGCCTGGTTACAAACCCGTACAAGTTACTACTGATTTAAGAAGCTTTTGGAATAACACTTATGTTGAAGTAAAAAATGAATTGAAACGTCGTTACCCGAAACATGCCTGGCCGGAAGATCCATGGACAGCCACAGCAGTAGCAAAAGGAAGTAGTCATAAATAACTAAATTACTCTATCCAAGTAAAAGGCCAATAAATTATACGCTTTATGAAAATCATCTTTATAGCTTGTGGAATTAAATTCGCTCGCGTTTGCGTAAGCCATTTTTTCAAAAGAATTCAAAATCTGGCGAAACACGTCACTATCCATAGCAGGTGCGAAAAGCGTTTTGTTGTTTTCTAAAATGTTATATATATCAAAAGCAGCCTTACGAGGGGTATTAGTGCTAAGCTCATGTATTTCATTAATTAAGTCGTGAAGTCGCATAGATTATTGTTTTATAATAGATTTATGAATTTTAAAGATAATGTATCTTTTGAATCTACTTGCAATACCACTTTAGTTAATTAACTTTTCCGAATAATTCCGTTACTGTTTGTCGTTTTATTTTTGAAGACACCCACTTTACATAATTGTTTATTAAACTATTTACTGCTGAACCATGCTTCTCTTTAAATTGTTCTGTTTCCTGTAACCAATCAGTGAATTGCTTTTTCTCTGCTTTTATATTTAACCCTGTGTATGATGATAAATTCATTAAGGTCTTAATTAAAGATTCTTCAATGCTAATTAGGTGAGATGTTTTCTTGTTTTGTCTGAGAATTTTACCGCCAACCGAATTAACCAGCGCATAATTTTTTAATTCATAATGAATTAATGCATTCAATAGCTCTATCCGTAAGTAAACCTGTGGTCTGTCCATCATTTTAAAGTTATTTAAAGCCAGATTCACGTATTTTAAAGCCTTATTATACTGGTCCGAAAATATCAAAGTAATAGCATGCAAATAATAATAATAAATATAATGGTAAGGCTCTATTGCTATTTGGTATTTCGCAATATGTTTCTCCACTTCCTTTATTTTATTTAACGCTGCTGAATAATCACTGTGAATAAGATAATAATCAATTTCATGTGTTGTTGAATGAATAAATATCCTCTCTAGCATAACTTCCTGCTTTATAAAATTATTTTTTCCAAACTCATTTAAATAAGTAATATCTTCAAAAAATGATTTCTTGTCAAAATATTTTTTAATACCTAACAAACGGTTGATAAGAGAAATAAAATCGAGTGGATTCTCTTTGCCATACGTTGTTGATGTTTTTGTAATATCAATAAGGCTTTGCAGATGCTTGAGTTCATTTATTTTGTCATCCTTGGCAAAATAATAATTAGAATGAACAAGGTGATAAAATATTTTTGCTGTAAAGGAAAGTGCATTTTTCTCATTCTTGAGCTCCTGTACGGCAAGTAAAGATTCGAATTGCTTAATAATTTCCTTTTTTGAATATTTTTCGAAGTTCGCTTGAAGTAAATTGCTTTCGTAGTATAAATCAGTTAAACGCTTATAATTATTCAGTAAAATCAGATAGCTATCTATTTCCTTATTGATTTCTGATGCCTTTTGTAAACCCAGTGAATATCCACTGCACTTTTTCTTCCACATTAGCACATCTATCATCAACTGAAAATTTTCGCATTCGGAAGCAATTTCTTCCGTATACTCAATTAATTTCAGACATTCGTAATACATTCCTTTGTGAAATAATATCTCAATCGACATTAGCAACTCTTTTAACTGCAAATTAAAAGTACGAGCATCATGAAAATTAATGAGGCTTCTTAAAATAAGATGGTAGAGATAATTTTTGTCGGCCGATAAATAATCTGTTTTGATTTTGTGCTTCCTTAATTCCTTTTTCACAACCTGATCATCTTCTTCAGTCAAAACATCCAACACATCAAACAAAACCACATACTTATTTTGCTCTCCAATAGTGTGCCTTTCCGAAAAGATTTTGAAATACCTTTTCTCTGACATGGTCAGGTTTTTAATCAATGTGTAAGCTTTACTGTTCCTTTTCATTTGGATTATCAGACTTACTAAAATTAAGGGTTTTTTATTAAATCTCCTATTCTTGAGGGATAATTTTGTACGTCATTATAGCATGAAAAAGTACCTATTTTCACTCTTTAGTTTTATCAGCATATTATCATATGCCCAATTAACTATCATTAATTCAGGGAATACGCCTGCGCAACTTGTAACCAACACTCTTGTTTCCAGTATTGGCGGCGTAACAGTATCCAATGTGTCATTTCAAGGCGTATATAACCAAAGTTCTAAGTATCAGATTGGCGCATTTACAGCCGCCGGCACCGTTTCAACAAATCTTGGGTTTTCTTCAGGAATTATCCTAACAACAGGCAACACAACTGATATTCCTTTAAACCCTATTTCAACCAATCCCGGCTCTACAGGCCAAATTTCAACCGGTTATGTCTCTTGTACTACCGGCGAAGTAAGAAAAACAGGCACATGCCCTACTGTAATTAACGATTTAAATATCCTTTCAGGCGGTTATAACTATTACAATGTAGCTATTCTTGAATTTGATTTTGTTACTAATAATACCAACATTGCGTTCCGATATGTTTTTGGATCCGAAGAATATTGTGACAATGGAGGATTTATTAATTATAATTGCTCAAGCTATAACGATAAATTCGGCTTTTTGATAAGCGGCCCAGGAATTGCAGGAACCAATGGCTACTCAAATAGTGCTGTTAACATTGCCCGTTTAGCAAATGGATCTGAAGTATCAATTAATTCAGTGAACAACGGAACTGTAGGCTCCAGTGGAGGCTCACCTTCTGCTGCTAACTGTCAGGCTGTAAATCCTGCATGGGTACAAAACACTTCAACAGCCGAATTTAAGGGTATTATCAACGGTATTAATTTTAATGGAAACACAAAAGTATTGACTGCTAGCCAGTCAGGTTTAATTCCCGGATCAACGTATCACATTCGTTTAATAATAACTGACGTAAATGATGCGGCCTATGATAGCGCGGTCTTTTTAGAGGCTGCAAGTTTTACATCACCCTTGGTATTACCTGTAAGTATTACCTATTTTAATGCGTCTTGCCACAGTGACAAAATAAAATTACAATGGCATTGCAGCCAAGAAATAAACAATAAAAAATTCATTATTGAAAGATCAATTGACGCTCTTCATTATCAACCAATAGGAGAATTATTGGCAAATAAAGGTTTTAATGGTAATTATTCCTTTACAGATTATTATCCGGTTAGCGGAGTAGTATACTACCAATTAAAACAAGTAGACATGAACGGAAGAACAAACGCTTTTAATCCAGCAGTAATTGAATATCCATGTAATATCAATACTGAGCAGAATGTACAATTAATTCCGGATGATTCTGGTGAGGGAGCTTATATTAAGTTTGATGGATTTGACAGTGGTTTGTTACAAATAGAAGTGATAGATCCGTTAGGAAGAAAAGTACTGCAAGCCAGCAAAGAATACGAACAAGGAAACGTATTAGAAAAAGTTTCTGTGCCGTTTATGGATTCCGGTATCTACCTCTTCATGATTACTATAAACAAAAAACAATTCGTTCAAAAATATTTTAAGCAATAAAGTTTTGAATTTACAGGCAGATAACTATTCTAAAATTAAACTAGTAAGAAGAATCCTACGCCATTCTGAACTGTATACGTATAATGAGTTAATAGAAATGGACGTAAACGAAGTCACTAAGATTCATCAATCTTGTTTCATTGCCTTACGAATTAAATCCGCTTTTCTTTCAAGGAAAATGACCTTTGTTAAAACATAGATTCTGACTTACTAATTTATTTAAATATTTCGCTAAACATAGCTTTAATACACACTACTTTTGTGCAGCAAATAAAATGAAAACAGCAACTATTATAATTATTACTATTTACCCTAAGACCTAAGGAAAGGAAGAATTTTAATTTTTACTGAAGCCTTTCCCACTAGAAAGGCTTTTTTATTTTAAAACCTATAAAAACGAAATATATGTATTATAATGAAGATACCGTTGTGTTTTATAACGGAGAATGGCTAAAAGCCTCTGAAGTAAACGTAAATCCCTATACACAAACTTTACATTATGGTAATGGGGCATTTGAAGGCATCAGATCATATTCTACGCCTGATGGAACAAGAATATTTAAAGCTAAAGAACATTTTGAACGTTTGCATTACTCTGCTTCGAAAATGTTTCTGGATTTAAATTACAGCGTGCAGGAATTAACACAATTTACTTATTTACTACTTGAAAAAAATAATTTATCAGACGCTTATGTACGCCCGCTTGTCTACTCCGACTTAAGCATGGGTCTTACTTCAAACCAAAAATCTAATTTATTATTATGCGCATGGAAGTGGGACAGGTATCTGGGCGATAAACTTCTAAACGTTATGACTTCCTCTTTTCAGCGCCCTAACCCTAAGTCGTGCTTTGTTGACGCAAAAGTTACCGGCCATTATGTAAATTCCATCTTAGCCACAACAGAAGCAAAACAAAATGGTTTTGATGAGGCACTTTTACTGGATGCAAATGGTTTTGTTGCCGAAGGTCCAGGTGCCAATTTCTTTTATGAAAAAAAAGAAGTGCTCTATACACCGCCGCTTGGCAACATACTACCGGGCATTACAAGAAGTACAATATTTGAACTCTGTGCTGAACTTGGGATAAAACTGGTTGAAAAGCATTTTACACCTGAAGATGTTAAAGGAGCTGATAGTGCATTTTTTACCGGAACAGCGGCAGAAGTAGCAGGAATAGCCTCTCTTGACAATGTTCCCTTCAAACTTAATTGGGAAGATTCATTTGGCACTTTATTACAAGCTAAATATACCAGACGTGTGGCATTTAATGAATATGGCAATTTTTCTTTAGTGTAAATCAATCATGGAATTAAATCGATATAGCAAAACCGTAACACAAGACGATTCTCAGCCAGCTTCGCAGGCCATGCTTTATGGAATAGGTTTAAGTGAAAATGATTTAAACAAACCTTTTGTAGGAATTGCTTCTACGTGGTATGAAGGAAATACCTGCAACATGCATTTAAACGGTCTTTCAACGTTTGTAAAAAATGGTGTAGCAGATCAAAATTTGATTGGCTTGCAATTTAATACTATCGGTATAAGTGATGGTCTTACAAACGGAACAGAAGGAATGCGTTATTCTTTAGTTTCTCGTGAAATAATTGCTGATTCAGTTGAGGCTGTAACTGCAGCGCACTATTATGATGGTTTAATTACGATAGCAGGCTGTGATAAAAACATGCCGGGAATGGCTATGGCCATGATCCGTTTAAACCGTCCAAGCTTAATGGTATATGGCGGAACTATTGCATCAGGAAACTACAAAGGAAAAAAACTGAATATTGTTTCTGCATTCGAAGCATTGGGTGAAAAATATGCGGGTAAACTGAACGATGAAGATTATAAAGGGATTATCAAAAACGCTTGTCCCGGTGCCGGAGCTTGTGGTGGAATGTACACGGCTAACACCATGTCAGCAGCAATTGAAGCTCTAGGTTTAAGTTTGCCCTTCAGCTCTTCTAATCCTGCAATGAGCAAAGAGAAAAAAGCTGAATGTGAAGTAGCGGGAAAATTTATTAAAATACTCTTAGAGAAAAACATAAAACCTTCCGACATCCTCACAAAGAAATCATTTGAAAATGCCTTAACAGTTGTTGTTGTGTTGGGTGGATCGACCAATGCAGTACTTCATCTTCTTGCAATGGCAAAAACTGCGAATGTCGACTTTACTTTAACCGATGTAAGCAGAATAAATGAAGAAACACCTGTTTTGGCTGATCTAAAACCCAGCGGAAAATATCTCATGGAAGATGTTTTTGCAATTGGAGGTGTACCGGCCGTTATGAAATACTTGCTTAGCAAAAATTTACTGCACGGCGATTGCTTAACAGTTACAGGTAAAACCATTGCGGAAAATTTAAACGGCCTACCTGCATTACCTGAAAAACAAGATGTGATTTATCCGTTAGAAAATCCGATAAAGACAAATGGTCATTTACGGGTTCTATACGGAAATCTTGCCCCTGAAGGATCTGTTGCCAAAATAACCGGAAAAGAAGGGGATAAATTTACGGGACCGGCTATAGTTTTTGAAAATGAATTTGAATGCATTGAAGGTATACGTAAGGGCAATGTAAAGCCAGGGCATGTTGTTGTGATCCGTAATGAAGGGCCAAAAGGCGGTCCAGGCATGCCTGAAATGTTAAAACCAACATCTGCATTAATTGGTGCCGGATTAGGAAACAGTGTTGCTTTGATTACAGACGGCCGTTTTTCGGGTGGAACACACGGCTTTGTTGTAGGGCATGTTTGTCCGGAAGCATACGAGGGCGGACCAATTGCTTTGGTTAAAAAAGATGATGTAATAACGATTGATGCCAATCTTAATGCCATAAACTTACATGTAAATATCACTGAACTGAATGAGCGTTTTTCTCAATGGAAACAACCAAAATTAAAAGTTCAATCCGGTGTTTTGTTCAAGTATGCCAAACAAGTTGGTTCGGCAAGTAAAGGATGTATAACAGATTAATAATATGCAAAAACATAATAAATACAATTGCAGTGTGAGTGGTTCGGAAACCGTTATACTTTCATTATTAGATGAGGGAGTAGACACCGTTTTTGGATATCCGGGTGGAGCCATAATGCCTGTTTATGATTCGTTATATGACTACCAGGATATACTTCATCATATTCTTGTAAGGCATGAACAGGGTGCCATACACGCTGCTCAAGGTTTTGCCAGAGTCTCCGGAAAAACCGGTGTGGTATTTGCCACTTCCGGACCTGGCGCAACAAACTTAATTACAGGCATAGCAGATGCGCAAATTGATTCAACTCCTTTGGTATGTATTACCGGACAAGTTAATTCGCATTTATTAGGCAGTGACGCTTTTCAGGAAACAGATGTTGTTGGTATTTCAATGCCCGTAACAAAATGGAATATACAGGTAACCCGCGCCGAAGATATTGCTCCTGCCCTTGCAAAAGCATTTTACATTGCACAATCCGGAAGACCGGGACCCGTGTTGGTAGATATAACAAAGGATGCCCAACTCGGTAAGACGGTTTATACTTATTCTCATTGCGAAAACATCCGGAGCTATTTTCCATTTCCTAAACCAAACACTAAAAAACTTGATGAAGCTGCAGAACTTATTAATAAAGCCGAGCGTCCATTAATATTATGCGGACAAGGAGTTAGTCTCTCCGGTGCAGAAAATGAATTACTGCTGCTTGCGGAAAAAGCACAGATTCCTGTTGCTTGCACGTTACTAGGCTTATCGGCATTTCCGCAAAGTAATCCGCTTTATATTGGTTACCTGGGTATGCACGGAAATTATGGTCCAAATGTTTTAACCAACGAATGTGACTTACTTATTGCTATTGGAATGCGCTTTGACGATCGCGTTACCGGCAATGTTGACAAATATGCTAAGCAAGCTAAAATTATTCATTTTGATATTGACGCTTCAGAAATCAACAAAATCATACCCGTAGACGTTGCAGTAATTGGCGATGCAAAAGAAACGCTTCAATTACTCTTACCTAAAATTAATGCTAATAGTCATGAAAACTGGCTGAAGAAATTTTCTGTGTGCGATACAGTAGAATACAACAAAGTAATTAAGAACGTTATTACCCCAGTATCTGAAAAACTAAGAATGGCAGAAGTAATTAACTTACTTTCAGAACTAACTTTTGGCAAAGCCATAGTAGTAACCGATGTTGGCCAACATCAAATGATTACTTCACGTCATTATAAGTTTGAAGGAAAACGAAGGTTTGTTACATCAGGCGGATTGGGCACAATGGGATTTGGATTACCTGCTGCAATTGGCGCCAAAATTGCTATGCCCGAGCAACAGGTAGTTGCTGTCTTGGGAGATGG
>JBBAKL010000035.1:0-31508 GCA_040403535.1 Bacteroidia bacterium | reverse complement strand
AACCGAATTAGTGGCTCATTTCCGCTTAGGTAATATCGATTTGCTCGATTCTAAATTGAAATTTTACAAAAAACACATCGAAAAAAACGGCAGCATTTTTTCATTTGAAAACCAAATTCCGGCATTGTTTCAAAAAATCATTAATAATCCCGATGATAAGAGCGGATATGACACCATAGTAGAAACCTCGATTAATAGTTTTGTTGCCGATAAGAAAAATGTATATATTAAATACAATCCATTGTTGTTTTTAAGAAAATAAAAAAGCCCCGCTGTTTGCAGGGCTCTTTTAAATCTATTATTTATAATTATTCCTTAACTAACTTTCCAAATCCTACCAACCCATTTTCGTTAACTATACGGTAAGAATACATACCGTTAGCCAATTCAGAAACTGAAATCGTAGTAGAAGTTGCTTTTAATTCAGCCGAAATAATTACTCGTCCTAAAGCATCCATTACTTCAACTTTTGTTGAGTTACTTAAATCAGAAACAAATACTGTTACATCAGATGTTGCCGGATTTGGGTAAACCATCAACGAAGCAGTCTTGCTTAACTCGCCAATTCCGGTACATGCCGAAACGGTTTGTGTTATTGCAATTGTAGCCACACAACCATTAGCATCAGTTCCTGTTACTGTATAAACAGTAGTTACAGTAGGGTTCACTGCAATTGATGCTCCGCTTCCTACTCCACTCCAACTATATGTAGTAGCTCCGGTAGCAGATAATGTAGCTGTATTACCTGTACATAAAATACTGGTAGATGTTACAGCGTTAACTGATGGTAATGGATTTACCGATTGTGTGATTGAAGAAGTTGCTCCACAACCTAAACTGTTACCTGTTACAGTGTATGTAGATGTTACAGTAGGATTAACAACAATACTAGAACCACTACCTACTCCACTCCACGAATATGTGGTTGCACCTGTAACAGTTAAAGTTGCTGCATTACCTGTACAAACTGCTGAGCTTGTGGAGGCTACTGTTAATGTAGGTATTGGGTTAACAGTTACTGTTACTGCAGTACGTGGACTGATTCCGCAACCGGTTGAGTCAGCTAAGTAATAAGTTGTATTTGCTGTTAAAGTTGGAGTTGTAAATACAGTTGATGTAGAAACAACTGAACCGCCCGTTGAAACTGTATACCAATAAGGAGTACCGGTTACGGTAGTTGAATTAATTGTAGCAACCGTACCTGAACAAATGGCTGCAGCAATAGGTGCTGAAGGTGCTGAAGGAATATTACAGATATTGATGTTATCTAAATGGAAATCGTAATCTTCAGGATCATCAGTAGGACCATCTTGCCCCAGGAACGCAACGATGATTTGCTGTCCTGCATATGCGCCTAAATTCACTGTGAAGTTTGTAAACGATGTTGTTAAGCTGTTAGTTGCATTAATAGTTAAAACAGGAGTATAAGAAACCCCGCAATCGGTCGAAACCATTACGCGTACTTTATCATCACTTCCCATTACATCTGCCGCTGTAATACTGTTCCAATCTGTTACAG
The DNA here is from genome assembly GCA_040403535.1 of Bacteroidia bacterium. GTDB lineage: Bacteria > Bacteroidota > Bacteroidia > B-17B0 > Aurantibacillaceae > JAHEYG01. The sequence continues at coordinate 29,989 of JBBAKL010000035.1, read as the reverse complement.
CTGCATCAAATGTAAGTTTAGTTCCTGCTGTAGCAGTAAATTTAGGACCAAGAATCCATTCATTTCTGGTGGTTGTGTAAAGATTAATACGCGCAGTAATGTTACTTGCGCCATTTAAACCTGTCTGACTGGTCCATAATGAGGTTGTACCTGATGGAACTAAACTTCCCGTAGCTTCCGACCAACCTGCAAACACCGTTGGTAAATTAGAACCTGTAAATCCTGTAAATGGATTTGAAATTGGTAAAGTAACAGGAGCAATAGCGGTAAGCGTTACAACCGGCATAGGATCGTTTGCAGAAACAGCGTCACCTGCAAGAGATGTAAATCCTGCAAAACTATACGTACCTGCAGTAGTCATGTTTAATGTACCTAAGTTAACAGTAGCACTAGCACCACTTGCTAATGGTCCGGAAAAAGTTGTATTCAATGTTTGTGAAACAGCACCCGACACAACAACTGTTACAGGGATGTTAGATTGTGATGCTAATCCGTAATTAGTAATAGCAATTGACACGTTTTCGGTTGCACCATAACAGCCTGTTGTTACCGGAGTAATCATAGTCGTAGCTCCTACATCATTTGATACCGGAGAAACAATATTAATATTATCTAAATGGAAATCGTAATCTTGAAGATCAGCAGTAGGACCATCTTGCCCCAGGAACGCAACGATGATTTGCTGTCCTGCATATGCGCCTAAATTCACTGTGAAGTTTGTAAACGATGTTGTTAAGCTGTTAGTTGCATTAATAGTTAAAACAGGAGTATAAGAAACCCCGCAATCGGTCGAAACCATTACGCGTACTTTATCATCACTTCCCATTACATCTGCCACTGTAGTACTGTTCCAATCTGTTACAGCTGCATCAAATGTTAACTGCGCATTAGCAGCTGCAGTAAACTTAGGACCTACAATCCATTCATTTCTGGTAGTTGTATACAAATTTAAACGTGCAGTGATATTACCCGCTCCATTTAAACCTGTCTGACTGGTCCATGATGAGGTTGTACCTGACGTAACTAAACTTCCTGTAGCTTCCGACCAAAAAGGAAACACTGTAGTCAAGTTAGCTCCTGTATAACCGGTAAAACTAACGGTTTGCGGCAATGCTACAGGGGCAATTACTGTGCGTGTAGTTGAAGGCATAGCGTCATTTAGTATATTACCATCACCTGCCTGAGAAGTAAATCCATTAAAGGTATAGCTACCGGCAGTAGTCATATTTAAAGTACCAAAATTTACGGTGGCAGTTGCACCTGCCGCTAATGGACCGACAAAAGTAGTGTTTAATGTTTGGCTTACTGCTCCTGAAACTACAACAGTAACAGGAATATTTGATTGAGCATTCGTCCCAAAGTTTTTTATGGTTGCAATCACATTCTCGCTGGCGCCATAACAACCGGATGCTAATGGATTAGTAATGTTTTGCATTCCAACATCGGTTGGAAGCGGAACATACGTATAAATAATGCGTATATTTGGTCGAGATCCCTGAGTTCCCAGACTGGTTGCACCTGTTAATGATGTAGAAGCAGAAGTTCCAAGAACTTTACCCGTTACAGCTCCTCCATTCCATGAGAAACCGGCTGTTGAAGGATTACCAGTTAATGCTGAGATATCCCAATCAGTCAAAATCTCTAAAGCGCCCCCTGTATAAACAAAAGGACTGGTTAATCCGAAATTCAGATAACCGATTGTAGCCGGGATATTTTGAGAAGTAGTAGCATAAGCGGTCGATGCGCCAGTTGTTAAAACACCCCATGTAGTTGCAGCGGTATAACCTGTAGCTGCTGAGTTTTTCATTAAGATATTAAACACTACAGCGGCAGTGTTGGATGCAGTTGCGCCTGTACTGCTTTTGTCCCATTCTATAGCGGTAATAGTTGCATTGGCAGGCATACCTGCAGCTGCTAATTCTGTCGCATCGTACAAATACGCTGCACGACTGTAATCAAATGTACTTGTTGCGCTTGAACGGTAGATTGGATGCCAGTTTAATCCGGTAGTGGTACTTGAACCCGTACCAATAGATAATGTTGCAGTTACTTGCGCTTTTAAGTTGATAAAACTTAAAAGAACTAAAACTGATGATAAGTGTAAAATTATTTTTTTCATTACTTGTTGTTTTATTTAATTGATAAAGTTAGAGCATAATTGTTTAACCTTTTTATGATTTTCGACAGGTTTTAATAATTAGATGTTAAAACATGTAAAATAGAAAGCCCCTGCGCTTAAGTACAGGGGCTTTCTGATTATTTAAATGTTAAATCTTAGTTTTTAACAAATCGGCCGGTTCTTACCTCTCCCGATTTGCTGTTTACGCGGATCACATAAACACCTTTCGCTAAATCAGCTACATTTAAAACCACCTCGCGCTGATTAATTGGCGCTTGCGTTAAACGTTTGCCAATGATATCATACACTTCAATGGTTCCAAATACCTGTTCGTTACTTACCATAACGGTCAGTACCTCTGCGGCAGGATTCGGATAAAGAGTTAATGCTCCGTTAGTATTATCTAACTCACTTACCGAAGTACAAACAGATACCACAGTGGTCGATTGCGTTTTACATCCATAGATATCGTAAGTAACTGTATAGTTACCGGCTGCACTCGGAACAAATATTGGGTTTCCTGAAACGGTGTTGGTTCCAATGGTAAATACACCTCCAGCAGTTGCAGGTGCTAATGTAGTTGCAGCACCATTAACACAATAAGTAGCATTTAAGCCTGTGAAAGAAGCGTTTAACGGACTTCCCATATCTGTTACCATTAATCGTGTTGAATCGGCAGCAGTTGCCGGTGAATAAGAATCTAACTGTATGTAATACGTTGCACCAGGTGTTAAACACGCTGCATAAACTAAGGATGAATAAATCACACCACCACTAGTTGTGTACGTACTATCATCATCATTGGCACTGATTAATGTTGCAGTTGATGGAGATAATAAACCGTTACAGTTAGATGCTTTCCAAATGGCAACTTGCGTATCAAAATCAGGTGCATGGATTTTTACATGTCCGGATAATGGCGCCACAAACGTAAACCAACGGGTATTATCTAAATTGGTATTACACCAGGTTGTACTGGTTTGGCAGTTTCCACCCGGTGGAACTACTTCTCCTGATTGGGTTGTACAGCCTTGTAATTTATAATACACAGTTGATGTTCCAATAGATAAAGGAATAGCGTTACATACATTATCGCCGGGAGCAGGATTTACCGTAACGGTATAGGCCGCGTTGGTAGTATCACTTAAACAACCCGGGAAAGACGCGATTACCGCGTAATAAAGAACTCCCGGAGGATTTGCGATAATGGAAGAAATATTAGCTGTTGCACCTGTTACAGCAGTCCACGGACCGTTAGAAGATGTTCCCCGATACCATTGTAAATTACCTGTTGCAGGAGCAACGGTATAACTGTTAACTGATGTAGAATTAACGTTGTTCGGCCCTGAAATTACACCTGCTACAGGTGGAGGCTGAATGTTGATTTGAACCGCAACACTTGTTGCAGTATTGGTACCGCAACTTACAATACAACGGAAATAGGTTACAGCGGTAATCGTTCTGCTAACCGGAACGGTTGTAGCACCAGGAATTGCAGTCCATGCAGTTCCGTTCGGAGATGATTGCCATTGATACGTTAAACCAGAAGAAACTGTTGCACCTGATAATGATAAATTAACTACCGAACCGGCACACACTAAAGTTGATGATGAAATGGCCGTACCTGCATTAGGAACACCTGTACAAGCTGTTGCCGGAACAATGGTTACTACATAATCTTCACATTCACCTGAACCCATATTTAAACAAGCATCATTTGGTCCGTTTTGGTTACCATTTAAACGTGAACGCACGCGCATTCCGGTTTGACCAGCTAATGCAGTTCCCGGAACGGTAAAGGTTGCGATAGTAGCTACACTTGCAGTTGAAGTTAAACAAACCTGTGTGTGCTCTGAAGCTTCGTAGATACCGTTTTGATTGTAATCAATCCATAACGATTCAATGTTGTTATTATTAGTGGTGATGCTGATAGAGTATGTAGCTCCTATCATTAACGATGCAGAAGTAGTTGCACTTGGAGGGAATTGTGAATAGGTACCGTTTAAAGTATTGCTTAAACATGCTGAGGTATTATTAAATCCTGTACTTAAAATGGAAACGTTAGTAATAAAATCTCCCGAGCAATTACTTCCGCCTAGGTTTGTAGCACAATAGCACAAACTAACCGGTTTGTTTGGATTTACTGATAATACCGATGATGTTGCCGACATAGCGGATGTGGTACATGTTACCACTAAACGATAATAAGTAAGCGCGGTTAAAGATGCGGTTGATAAAGAAGCCGTATTAAAACCACTTCCTGTTGTCACGTTTGTCCAACCCGTTGTTCCGTTTGGTGATTGCTGCCATTGGTACACGATTGCAGAAGCAGCAGTTGTACCGGTAGATGTAATCACTGCCGATGTATTCGGACAAATAGAAAAAGATGCCGGAACTGTTCCTGCGCTTGGCATACCTGTACAAGGAGGGTATGCTGCCATAACTGTAGTTACACGGCAGTTATTTTGAGTACCGCAGGTTGGTGGTCCGCTGGTAGCAAAATGAACCCAATACAAACCAACAGTTGGTATGGTTGCAGCTAATGGTTGTGGACCAAATGCTAATATATTATTGGAAGCATCGGTAATCGTGATATAATCACTGGCAACAGATGAGCCAAATACAAAAGGGCCTGTAACACTAAAAGTTGTGGGAGCATATTCACCTCCGTAATTACAAGTAGATAATGTTACCGAAGTACCCGCAACGGTAGAAGTAACGGTTGCGCCACCAAAAGGGGAGGTAAATGTACATTGCGCATTCAGTTTAAAACTGAATACAACAACAAGTACAATCATTTTGATAAATGTAAATGTATGTTTCATGATAGGATGTTTTATACAAAATTAACCAATTTTAAAACAGCTTTTTAATCATTCTCCGACTATTTATTTACATTTAACGAATAAAAAAAGCCACGCGATTCGTGGCTTTTAACATTTATCTAATGGAGATTACTTGATTTTGAAAGCTTTCTTCACCTTTGGGACATAATCTAATTTTTCCCAGGTAAATAATTCCACTTTTTTAGTAATGGTTTTACCGCCACCAACTTTAAAAGTTTTAGTAACCACTTCGTTTTTACGACCCATGTGTCCGTATGCAGCAGTTTCGCTGTACATTGGCGTACGTAATTTTAAACGTTGCTCGATAAAATAAGGACGCATATCAAATACCTGCTCCACTACTTTCGCGATTTCTCCGTCGCTCATTTTAACTTTTGAAGTGCCATAAGTGTTTACATAAATACCACAAGGTTTTGCAACACCAATCGCGTAAGATACCTGAACTAAGACCTCATCACACACACCGGCTGCCACTAAATTTTTAGCGATATGGCGGGTTGCATAAGCTGCCGAACGGTCAACCTTTGAAGGATCTTTTCCTGAAAACGCGCCACCACCGTGAGCACCTTTTCCACCATAAGTATCCACAATAATTTTACGACCTGTTAATCCTGTATCGCCGTGCGGACCACCAATAACAAAGTTACCGGTTGGGTTAATGTGATAGGTGATTTTATCGTTGAATAATTTATGTAAAGAAGTTTTTAATCCCTTTAACACGCGTGGAATTAAAATCGCTTTAACATCCTTAGTGATTTGCTCCTGCATTTTTGTTTGATTTCCATTGGTGAAATCATCGTGCTGTGTAGAAATCACAATGGTATCGATACGTACCGGTTGGTTGTTATCGTTATATTCGATTGTTACCTGAGATTTAGCATCCGGACGTAAATATTTCATTTGCTTACCTTCCTTACGAATAGCAGCTAATTCCAATAATAAACGGTGTGCTAAGTCTAATGGCAACGGCATGTAATTGTCGGTTTCGTTAGTAGCGTAACCAAACATCATACCCTGGTCACCTGCACCCTGCTCTTCTTTCTTCTTCTTATCAACACCCTGGTTAATATCGGAAGATTGTTCGTGAATAGCCGATAAGATACCGCATGATTTAGCTTCAAACATGTATTCCGCTTTGGTATATCCAATTTTAGCGATTACATCACGTGCAATGTCCTGAACATCTAAATAAGCTTTGGATTTCACTTCACCTGCCAATACAACCTGTCCGGTTGTTACAAGTGTTTCACAAGCAACCTTACTTTGAGGATCAATTGCCAAGAAGTTATCAATTAAAGCATCAGAAATTTGATCGGCCACTTTATCCGGGTGACCTTCTGATACTGATTCGGAGGTGAATAAATATCCCATATTAAAGTTTAAATTGTTTTTATTGTTTTAGTTTAATTGAGGTGCTAATATACTACTTTAGGTATTACTTGCAAAAGATGATTTTTAAGAAGATTTTAAGAGCTGGTTAACCTCATTAAGAATTAACGTTTAATGAGATTATTAATAAGCGAAACTACCAAATAGGCTATAATTACCAAAGGCACACCTGCTAATTGAAAAATAGCCACTAAAGATACTGCCAATATTAAAAACACATAACGTACTTCGTTGCCTTTCCATCCGAAACTTTTAAACTTGATAGCAATCAGAGGCAGTTCGACTACCAACAACACACTCATAACAACACATAATACAACAAGAAATTTTGTATTATGTAAATACGAAACTAAACCCGCGTACAAGACACTTTCAGCAAAACCGCTTTTTATATTCAATAATAGTGGAAGGGAACAAATTAAAATAGCGTTGGCAGGCGTTGGCAAACCAATAAACGAATCGATTTGGCGGGTATCGTTATTAAACTTTGCCAGACGCAAAGCGGAAAAAACAGGGATCAATAAGGCAAAATACGACAAAGGTGTGGTAAAACTTAAGGCATCAAAAACACTCATGCCTGGGTCGGACTCCGGATGTTCAGCAGCATATGTTTGCAAAGCGCCGATATGAATTAATTTATACATCATTAATCCCGGTACAACACCAAAAGTTACCATATCCGCTAAACTATCTAAATCTTTACCGATGGGCGAACTAACTTTTAATAAGCGAGCGGCAAAGCCATCGAAAAAATCAAGAATGGCTGCCAATCCAACAAGATAAGCCGCCAAAACCAGATTACCGTTAAAGATTTGTATAATAGCCAAACAGCCACACACTAAATTACCGCAAGTAATGGTATTGGGAATATGTTTCTTAATGTTCACGCGGGAATAAAGATACTCATTTACATTTATTTTAAATAAATTGTATTAATGTTATATTTAATGGATGCAAAACACAAAAAACATATCCCGTTTAGTACTTGTTTTGCTTGCCTTTGTCTTTATTTACATTGCTTACCGCGTTGTGGCACTCGACTTCACGCACGATGAAGCCTACTCTTTTTTAAACATCAAAAAATTCTGGCATGTACAATTTTTATGCAATGCCAATTCGCATTGGTTAAACAGCGCTGCTATGAAACTGGCTGTATTACTAGGACTGGAACAACCCTGGGCACTTCGCTGGTTGAGCTTTGCTTCAGCTTCGGGCTGTTTAGTACTGCTTTATTTTTGGATCAGAAACATCAACGCGATCGGTTTAAAACTGCTTGCCTTTACGCTCGCGGCACTTAATCCGTTTACCCTCGATTATTTTGCGCTGGCAAGAGGGTATGCCTCAGGTTTGTTTTTTGAAACGCTGGCACTTGGTTTATTTGTTTACTATCTCCATTCCGGTAAAAAACCCGTTGCACGGGCCGCGTTAATCAGTGCGGCGCTAAGTGGAATTGCCAATTTTAATTTCTTTTATTTTTTTGTGGCATTTGGTGCGGTTTACTTTTATTGGCTGTACTACAAACGAAAAGAAACACTTCTAAAAAACAAATTGTTTTATTGGGATGTAGCGGTGATGCTCGGAGCCCTTGCTCTTGTTTTAAGAGCGCTTTTATTTATTAAACGTTGCTCCAACGATCTCAGCTTGGGAACAGACGGTTATATAAAAGGCGTTTTTGCTTCCTTTATCGACGGACTTTTGTATAAAAATTACGGAGATAGTTACGAAGCATATTTTATTCCTTCTCTTGTTTTATTCGGATTGGTTTTAATTTCGGCAGGCATCGGAATCCTTAAATTTAAACACCATCAAAATCATTTGTATCAGATCAGCTCCATTATTTTCATATGTATTTCGGGTGCGGTAATTTGTAACCATGTTTTATTTGGAGTGATATATCCGTATTACCGATCGAGTCTTTATTTTTTTCCGGTTATTGTCATTCTCCTTGTTTATTTAATTCAATTCACATTAAATACTAAAGCAGCATTGATAGCAGGTGCCGGACTTTCTCTTCTGTTGCTATTAAATTTTGCTGTAAATGTAAACTCCCATTATACCTTCGATTTTTATCATCAAAGCGATTCTAAAATCGGGTTTGATTTGGTGGAGAAAGCAGGCGCCAAAAAAGTTGGCATGAGTCATGAGCATTACGGCGTATACATTAATTATTATCAGGTAAGTGATGACTACCAATACGCATTTAATGGAGAGCGATTAAACACCTATGATGCCAGCGATTTATGGAAAGAAGATTCCAGACTCGAAGATTTTGATTATCTGATTTTGTATCCGCCGTATGAATTGTCGTATTACAAAAAGCGACGTATTCGTTTTTCTGCAGTTACACTTTTACCCTTTTCAAGAACGGTGATTTTGAAGGTAGTGAAACCTTAACAGACTTTATGATATTCTTTTCTTAATGATTTATTACTTACTTTCTGCCTTGACGCAGATATCGTATGTTCTTTTCTCTTGAAAGAAAAGAACCAGTCCCGATAGCTATCGGGACAAGGCTTCATGATTTTCTTTTCTTTGCCTGCCACGCAAAGAAGAGTCCGGAAAATTTCCTTGATAAATCATTAATCAAAAGAAAGGTTAGAAAACACTAATCAACTGACTTTTTAAACATAAAAAAAGCTGCCCGATTAAGGCAGCTATTTTCAAACACTAATGTAAACTAAAAACAAAAACTACTTTAGCAGTTCACGTGAAATCACCAATTTCTGTATCTCACTTGTTCCTTCTCCAATGGTGCAAAGTTTACTGTCGCGGTAGTACTTTTCAGCAGGGAAATCTTTTGTAAATCCGTATCCGCCAAAAATCTGAACAGCTTCGGTACTGTTTCTAACACACACTTCCGAAGCGTAATATTTTGCAATAGCGCCTTCTTTTGTCATTTTCTGACCTCTGTTTTTTAAGTCGGCCGCTTTAAACGTTAATAATTCAGCTGCTTCTAATTCGGTAGCCATATCCGCTAATTTAAAGCTGATAGCCTGGAACGTAGCAATAGCTTTACCAAACTGATGACGCTCTTTACTGTACTGTAAAGCACATTCGTAAGCGCCGCGTGCGATACCGCAACTTAATGCAGCGATACTAATACGGCCGCCATCCAATACTTTCATAGCCTGAATAAATCCGTCGCCCTCTTTACCTAACATCTGATCTTTATGAACGCGGCAATTATCAAAAATTAATTCTGCCGTTTCGCTGGCACGCATACCTAATTTATTTTCTTTTTTACCGGAAGCAAATCCCGGAGTACCTTTTTCGATAATGAAGGCGCTCATACCATGACTGTCACCTTTTTCGCCGGTACGTACAATCACCACTGCTACGTTTCCTGTGATAGCGTGTGTGATAAAGTTTTTACTTCCGTTGATGATGTAATAATCACCTTCGCGCTTGGCTACGGTGTGCATCCCTCCGGCATCAGAACCCGTTCCTGTTTCCGTTAAACCCCATGCGCCAATCCACTCGGCTGTAGCTAATTTTGGTAAATATTTTTTCTTTTGCTCTTCGTTACCAAAAGCTAAAATATGACCGGTACATAACGAGTTGTGAGCTGCCATGGATAAACCGATGGATCCGCAAATTTTTCCTAATTCGATAATAGCGGTTACGTATTCGTTATAGCTAAGGCCTGAACCACCGTATTCGGTTGGAACCAAAACACCCATTAAACCTAATTCACCTAATTTTTTAAACACGTCAACCGGAAACGTTTGCGCTTCATCCCACTCCATCATTTTAGGATAGATGTGTTCTTTTCCGAATTTACGAATCATATCAGCAATCATTTGCTGATTTTCATTTTGCATAAAGCTTATGCCGCCGTGATTTTCTAATACTGTACCAGACATGTGATGTTATTTGAATGAGTTAATAATTTTTCTTTTCCGTTTAAAAATCCGAGTTCTACTACAAACGTAAAACCGCAAACATTAGCACCCGATTGTTTTACCAAATGCGCTGCGGCTTCAGCGGTGCCTCCTGTAGCCAACAAATCGTCGTGAATCATAACGTTCCAATCTTTCTTCAGAGCGTCTTCGTGAATTTCAATAGTAGCGGAGCCATATTCCAAATCGTATTGGTAACGAATGGTTTTTGCAGGTAATTTGCCGGCTTTACGCACCATGATAAATGGCACATTCAGTTTATTGGCAATTAAAAAACCAAATAAAAAACCGCGACTCTCAATACCGATTATGGCATCCGGTTTCGGACCCATTTTATCAATAAAGGCCTGAGCGATATTGCTGCATAAGTTCTGATTTTCAAAAAGCGGACTGATATCCTTAAATTGAATACCGGGCTTCGGAAAATCGGGAACCGTGCGTATGGTTTGATTAATTTGTTCTTCCAGGCTCATGGCACAAAACTAATTAATATATTTCATAAACTAGTATTTAGGCATCGTAAAATTAATAATTTTATAATACTGATAATCATTAATTTATGCAAATTTTATTGACGTTGGGTACTGTAAAGTTAAATCTATTTAAAGTACCGATTTTGCCGGTTGATTTTTTTTGGCTGTTTCGGTATAAATTATTATTATTGCTAGTTCATTGGCAGAAACTAGCCGATGAATTTATTATTAAGAAGTATGAAAAATTTAAAAACTGCATTAGTTGTTATTTTATTAATTGCCGGATATGGCAGCAGTAACGCACAGTTTTCCCGCTGGTGGTACCAGTTTAGCGCTAAAACCAGAACAACGCCTTGGGTATTTGGCTTAGGATGGAATGTTGTTCATGATGATGGCGGTAAATGGTTTCGTCATTTATTCCGCGCAGGTGATGTATGGAATATTCCGGCTTATCCAAGCCGACTTACATGTGAAAAATACTTGAAAGATGGCTGGAGCGTGGAAGCGATGGCAGCATACAATCGTTATGGGGTTGGTAACCACCTAACAGATGGCTCGGACAATCAACCGTATCAATTAGTAACTACAGTATGGCATTTTTTCTCATTTGATGCTATGGCTAAATACGATTTTAATAAATTGTATGATTTAAATAAAGTGATTTTTAACGGACAAAACATTGTACAACCTTATGGTACATTCGGACTTGGTTACACTTATCGTTCAATGCCTCGCTTCCCTCATACCGCGACATTTAATTTGGGCTTGGGTATTAATGTTTGGGTATACAATAACTGGGGCGTGCAATTACAAAGTATGGCAAAATTCGGTTTAAGAGATATGTTCCCTGTATCTGGGTCAAATTATCTACAACACACCATCGGCGTTGTTTACAAAATCAATTCTAGAGAAGGTGGGGCAGGTTCAGGTAGCCGTTATAAGTTCAAAAAACATAACATCAAAAAAGGTTTATAAAATTTCAAACTCTTAAAAAAAATCCCGACCCTCCTGGTCGGGATTTTTTTCGCCTTGCAGCATACACTGATAAACCAAAAACATCCTATCTGCTCAAATACTAATAACAATCTCACTGTTACTGAACCGTTCTAACCTTTCATTTTTTCCATTCCCATATTTTTATTTTTTGATCCACATTTTTTTTACAAAATTTCTTTTGCTTTTTTATTTTTGCGCTTTTAAAAACCGTGAAAAAATTAAAGCATATCCTTAATTGTTTCATTAGTAAAAGACTTATCCTGCTTTTGATTTGTCTTTTACACGCCACCCTTCCAGCACAAATTTATCCTGTTCAAATCAGCACCCAACTGGTGCCTCCTTATAGCGGTTATCTGCCCGATTATGCTGATCCTTCTTCTGAGAAACTAAAAATCATATTACAGTTTAATGATTTTACTAAACCCCAATACGATGTAAAACTAAAATTGGAAATTAAAGGCAACGGCTTTAGCTTAGTAACGAAACAACTCTACAATCCTCCTCCCATAACACTGCAACCCGGCGCACCCTATATCATCACCGGCTCCGATCTTGCGCCCTACTTAAACAGTAACAATCTCGATTTTATTGGCATTAATCAAAGTCAGTACGAACAACGCATGGCTTTACCCGAAGGTTTTTATTCCATATGCGTTACCGCTTATGATTATTTTAATCCCAATAAAATAACCGTAAGCAACACTGCATGCAGCAATGCCTGGTTTACTTACAGCGATCCGCCCTTTTTAAATTTACCGTTATGCAATAAAGTTGTTACGCCTCAAACACCGCAAAACATCGTGTTTCAATGGGTGCCCGGCAACATGGGCTCGCCTCTAAGCGCCGGTAATACCGAATATGAATTCGCCTTATGGGAAGCAAAACCCGACTCGAGTGTTAATCCCAATCAGATTGTTTTAAGTACCGCACCTATTTACAGCACCACTACGCAACTTACCATAGTGAACTATGGAATCACCGAACCGCCGCTTAATCTCTACAACAAATACATTTGGCGCGTTCGTGCAAAAGATATCAGCGGTCGCGACTGGTTTAAAAACAATGGATGGAGTCAGGTGTGCACATTTTTGTATGGCAGCATCACTACCGTATTGGGTAATAACATACAATTAAATTTAACAGCGCAGGGCATCACACACCGATTGGGCTTATGCATCTGGAACAGCAATAGTATTTTTAGCAATTACACCTTACAGGTACGTAAAGCGGGAACCACCCATTGGTTTGAATACCCTACTACCGCTTCCTCCGAAAAAGTAACTAATCTGGAACCCGATACCGATTACGAAGCTCGTGTACGCGGAGAAAACTCAAGCTACACCGGCGACTGGAGCAGCATAGCGAACTTCCGGACTTTAAGTGAACCCAATTACAATTGCGGCGATCAAACGCAGTTGAACGATCCTTTACCTGCCAATCCTTTACCCTCTGCCAAAGCAAAACCCGGACTCATCATTCAAACCGGACAATTTGAAGTTTCGGTTACCGAAATAGCACCTAACGGTGGGCAGGGATGGTACAAAGGAAAAGGTTTCGCTAAAGTTATGGGCTTACCAATGGCTGTTGAATTTAGTAGTATTTATATCGACGATAATAACCGTCACCAGCAAGGTGTTATTCGCGCCATCACACAAGGCATCACCACCTGGACCCATCAGTGGGATATCAAATACGCCGAAGAAAACGCCACTTATGTGAACGGTACCATCGACAGTGTGTATGTAAACGGCAATCAGATATGTGTGTCGTTTCAGGGTAACGCGCAGGACACCTGCTTTGATGCTCCGAATCAGAATGTAGTGGTGGTAAGAGATGAAAATGGAAACCAATACACTATTCAAACGAATCCGCCACCACCAAAAATAACCGGCCCGAGCAATTACCTGCAACCGAGCAACGATCAGCTGGATGCAAGCGATAGTTTAATGGTCACATTTGAAGCGAGTGCCACGCAACAATTCGGTTTCGATAAAAAACAATACACCGCCTGGATCAATAATTACGAGTTGATCAAACTCAGCGGCAATAAAAATTATTTTGTGCCGTATAAAAGTGTTGGTGTTAACCAAAACGACGAAGTTCTGGCCAAAGTGGTGATTAAAAATTTTAATTTACAGAAACTAAATTTTAAAACAGCGGGCGGACAAAACTGCAATGCCATACAGGATCAGAACAACAGCTTTAAAGTAAACTTACCACATAACGCGGAAAGCGTTTACGCGTGGTACGATGGCAAGAAAATTGGCAAGCTCAATGTGATTCAGTTGAAAGGCATTACAAAAAAACTGGTTCTAGTTCCGGTGAACGGAGCGCAATTAAGTATTAGCAACGTGCAGGACGAACTCAATAAAATTTACAAACAGGCCAATGTAAGCTGGAGTGTAACGTTAAAGAGCAGTTTCACTTATTCGCTCAACAACAACCACATTGAACCGGCGGATGCTACCTTAATGAGTAAATACAGCGGGGAAATGCGCGCACTGCGGGATGCTTACCGCAAGTTTGATAGTTTGTATGATAAAGAAGCGTATCATGTATTTGTGGTAAGCGGCTTTACGGGCAGGCCGGAACTAAAGGGTTATATGGTGAGAGGCCGTGCCTTAGGATTTGTGGCAGCAAGCAGCAACGGCACAGACCTGGCGCATGAATTAGGTCACGGTGCTTTTGGTTTGGAGCACACCTTCCCTGCTATTGCTAAAAGCAGCAGCAATAATTTAATGGATTATAAACAAGGTACAGAATTGGGGAAAGTGCAGTGGGAAGAAATACAATCTCGACCTCCTGCGTTTATTTGGTTGGGAGATGATGAAGAGGATGCTGAAATGAAAGATACCAGAAAATTTTTACTAGAATTACTTGGAACATTTAAAACGGCTTACAAGAACAACACTACAGTTGTAGTAGGAAATAGTATTGATAAACTTTTCATTCAGAAAACTTTTTTAAACGGAATTGACTACGATTATATCTACATGACACGAATTAAGAATAAAAGTTTAATATCCTTAAAAAATAAAATTTTTGAAACATCAACTACTATAACACAATCCACAAACAACTTTACACCTGTTTCTAAAAAGTCATTAATTATCGACAGTACATTTCAAATTTTTGTCCCGGACAACAGAATTGCAAACCTAAAAATATACCTGGAAAGTACATTTAAATCAAAAAACTTATTATTATTTGTAAATGGCTACATGACACAAGCGCCCAATCCCGTAGAAATCCCAAAAGGACCGGATAAAATTTATCAAAATGATGTGTTCAATTATTGGGAGGGTATTGATGCCCAATTCATAAATAGAATTGGAACTAAAAACGTAGTATATGCAGACGGGCATCACAGTATAATTACTTCTAACCACAATATAGAATCAGACCCTGTTACATCTCAAGAATATTTTATGGGAAACCTAGCGCAAAGCAAGGCTGCTAAACTAGCTGCAGATCTTAAAAACTATCCACTTCCTACTTTTACTTTACATACAAATGGAAATTCATCAGGATTTTCAACAAGGAGAACAAATGGTACAAAAGCAGGTGACGACTTAATAGTAAAATTAGAACAAGGTGAATTTGATTTTAATAAGTTAGAGGACTCTATAGACATTGTTGCACATAGCATGGGATATGCTTACGCATTAGGCATAATTGACAAATTAAAAATGAAGGGGTATAGTTTAGGTAGGTTCTATATCATAGCTCCTGAAAATGGATGTGGAGGCAGCACAGACTGGAATACTTTTAGTGAAGTTTGGCAATATGGTAGCAACTTAGGAATAGTTGATGCTGACCCGCTATATAAACAAGATGGCGTGGCGCCACAATGCGGATGTCCTAACCTTCCTCAATTACCTACTAAACGATTAGGAAGAGTATTCATTCCTAAAGAATGGGCACCAAAAGGTTTTGTAGAAAGCCACAGTATTGGTAATTTTGGATGGATATTTAGTGAATTAAAACCTAACGATCAAAGAGGCGGTTATGTTAAACCACGATAATAGATACTTTAAATTACATTGCGCAATTCTTTACCTGTTATTGCTTTTTCTTTTTTCATTCTGCAGTATCCAAACAGATTCTAATGAAAAAACCAATTCAATTAAAAAGTTTGATTCTGTTATTTACAAAGCTTCAAATGATAGTATAAGCCTTTGGTGTAAAAATAAACTAGGACTTTACACATCTGATGGCATTAATTTTAGTTATGCACTAGATTCAAATTTATGCTTCAATAATAAAAAAGACCGATTTATTACTGCATTTCATTCTTATACTTTATTAAGTGATGCATCAAGTGATGGGCTAATTTACTTTTTTGGCGAAAAAATAAATAAAATATGGTATTTTTTTCGTGGGGCTTCCATAGTCATCCCCCGTGAAATGGTCAAAGGCCACCCCATAAATCAACCGCTCTCCTACCAACAACTTCATGAAATTGCATTAAAGGAAGTATATGCAGGATACTTAAACGACAAAGGCGAAATCAACGAAAACTGGTTTAAATACCACTTCGATGATGCGATGATGAGTTATCGGAAATACGCAACTAAAGAAGAGTACAATAAACTACTAATTGCGCAATGCAAAGGAATATGGGCAGAACGTTATCGCCCTTACAAGCCTGAAGACTTTAATTTTGTTTATGATAAAAAAAGTAAACTAGTAAATTTTAGTTTTGATGTTCAAACTTTTGATTCGATATATAATTATCCTCGATTATTTAAAGTAATTTACGAATATCCTGGCTTAGGTTATCTGGAAGGCGCTTGCGGTCCTTATTGGTGTGATGAAATGGATTGGTTTAAAAACAAAACCGCAAAAGTGCAGTTAAAAAATATTCCGGAAAACACCGAAGTAAAAATCTACCTTGAATTTATTTACTTTCCGGATGTGCGATCTGAACGCATGGGGCCATTTATATTTAATACAACAAGTACCAGAAGTATAACTATTATTTAACTCTCAAAACGTAATAGCAGAATTAACCAAAACCCAAACGATTTATAAAGACAATCGATGAATGAATTCTTATTACGTTTACATACTTCATTATGCAGACAAAACCCTTTACACAGGAATAACCAATGACATTGAAAGACGATTTAATGAACATTGTTATGGAAGAAATGTAACGTCTTATACCTTTTCCAGGAGACCTGTTGAATTAGTTTTTTGCGAGGAATTCTAAGATGTTGATAAGGTAATTGCGTTTGAGAAGAAAATCAAGAAGTGGTCTCAAAAGAAAAAAGAAGTCTTAATTCAAGAAAAGTATCATTTGCTATCGGAGTTATCAAAAAAGCACTTTAAGAAATGAATAGCAGTTATCGCTTTTAGATACGATTGTCAGTTCGAATGCGAAACGATGTGGAGCGTATCGAGAACGGGTTAATGTTAGAAAACACTTCTCGATACGGCACTCATACTTCGCGCCTACTCGAAGTGACAGCAATGTCAGTTCGAGTGCCGACGTAAGGAGGTTTATCGAGAACGGGTTAATAGCAACAATCACCTCTCGATACGCTTCGCACTCGAGGTGACATTCCTCTCGATACTTTGCTCGTATCTCGCAAAACTCGAGGTGACACGCTCCTTTTAACCCATAAAAAAATCCCGGCTCTTCACCGGGACTTGTTCTTACATTCATTTTCTTAATACTTTTTACCTGCTACCTTACACTTTTAACCTTTCACTTTCTACTTTCCACCTTCTACCATCCACCTTAATCCCTAAACCTGTACACTGTCTTATTCATCTCTCCCTTCTTTTTCAAAACTTTCGTTTTTAACCCCGACACAATATCTCTGCTGGCGGTTGCCGTTGAAATGGTATTGAAATGGGTCAAATAATTTTTACGCGTAAACCAGATATCTCCTATATGTTCTTGAAACAATTCTAAACGCTCGTTAACTGTTAGCGTGCGATTTTGTGAGTTCAATAACTCTTCCAATTTATCGCGAATGATTTGTAACATGAATTCGATAAACGGCGTGGAATTACCCGCTTTATCCGATTTACTTAAAGCTTCGTAATATTTTTTCTGCCTTTCCTTAATCAAACTTTCTATTGGTAAAAACTCAAACACTTTATTGTATTTCATTAATAAAAGTGTTTGCCACAATCGCCCCATACGTACGTTACCATTCGCAAATGGATGTATGAACTCCAGCTCATAATGAAAAACGCAGCTTTTAAGAAGCAGTATTTCTTCGTGCTTTTTTAAATACTCAAACAAATCACGCATTAAGGCCGGAACACGTGAAGCGGGTGGCGCAATATGTGCGATGTTTTTTCCTTTTGTTATACCTACTGAACCGGTTCGGTATCGGCCCGGCATGCTAACCAAATCGCGCATGAGCAAAGCATGCGCCTTACAAAACGAAACCTGACTGAAAGGATTATACGAATGAACCTGTCCGTACACCTGAAAAGCATTATTTACCTCTGTAATGTCTTTTTGAGGAGCCAATACCCTCTTGTTGTCAAACACGGCAGTTACCTGATTTAAGCTTAAGGTATTTCCTTCTATTTGCAAGGAAGCCTAAATAGTTTTGATCCGATTCTTTTTGCGTAGCTCTGAAGGGGACTTTTGCAAATGAACAGCCCTAACACGCCCAAGTAATTCGGAGACTTGCGCTAATAAATGCGTTATAGAGGGGGTTATGTGATAAGACGGTTTCAATAATAGTATCAAATGATACTATTTAATTTAGTGTATTTGTAATAAATTACAAAAGAAATTAGTGTTAGCGGTAACAATTACTTCTCGATACGTCCCGCAGAAATTGCGGGACTACTCGAAGTGACACTCCTATCGATATGTTGCACACTCGAGGTGACAACGGATGTCATTTCGAACGGAGCTTAGCGAAGTGAGAAATCTTTCCTTTGTATAAATTCCTCCCTTTGGTCGGAATGACATCCATTTAAACGAAAACTCTGCCTAATAAAAAATCCCGGTGCTGAGCCGGGATTTTTTATGTTTATTTCATTTTATTTTATGATTAATTGAAACTTAATATACGTTGCCACCATTTTCTTTTTTTCTTTAATTCATTGCCATATGTATCCATACCATATGCACCGTAACCATATCCATATCCATAACCATAGCCGTAGCCATATCCGTATCCATAACTATATCCCTTTTTATGATTAGGGCAATTAATCAATACAGAAATATTTGCTAATCGCTTCTCTTTATACAGTGTATCTAATATATTTAAGAGTCGCTTATCTAAATACTCAGCCCTCACAACATAAATTGTTGCATCTGCAAACTCACTCAATAACAGAGTATCAGTTACCAATCCTACAGGCGCCGTGTCTACAATTATATAATCGTACTTTTGTTTCAGATTATCAAACATAGTTCTCAACCGTGGTTGCATCAATAGTTCCGAAGGATTAGGTGGAATTACCCCTGAAGGTAAAATATCAAGATTTTTGATTTGGTCTGAGTGGATAATCAAATCTTCTAAATTCATACTGTCATCCGCCAAATAATTAGTAACTCCCGGCTTATCCTGTAAATTCAGGTATCCTAACAACTTAGGAGCTCTCAAATCCATACCCATTAACAAAACCTTTTTACCTGTTAATGCTATTGATGAAGCAAGATTTATTGTTATAAAAGTTTTACCCTCCTTACCGATAGTAGAGGTAACAAAAATGGTTTTATTTACTTTATTACCTACAATAAAATCAACATTTGTACGTAACAGACGAAAAGCTTCTGCAATAATAGATTTATCTTTTTCTGCTACAACTAATCTACTTTGAGATTCAGAAAATGGAATATCACCAATAAAAGGAATTTTGTACTTATCGGTATCCATTTTACTATGAACTTTAGTGTCAAGAAGATTTCTAATATATACACCTACAATTGGAAGTAGTAAACCTATTAAGAGCGAAGACAAATAAATCACCACCTTTTTTGGAGATACCGGTTCGCCATTAGAGTATGCCTTATCAATAATTTTCGCATTTGATACGGTAACCGCTAATGCGATACTTGTCTCCTCACGTTTCTGTAATAAATAAAGATACAATGCTTCCTTTATTTGTTGTTGACGTTGTATATCCCTAAACTCTCTTTCGTATTTCGGAACAGAGCTGATTTTTGAATTAAACTCAGCTTCCTTTTTATTAAGCTCATTAACCTTAATGGCCATTGTAGCTTTTATATTATTGAGCCCGCTCTTTATTGAGGATTTAAGATCAGACAGTTGATTAGATATAGTTTCAACATATGGATGTTTCATTCCTGAATTACGAACCAATCTTTTTCTTTCCATCAATAATTTATTATACTCATTGATTTGACTTGCCAATGCAGCATCGCTTAAACCAAGATTAGCTGGAATCAGCAAAGTATCGCTGTCATACTTTTTTATGTAATCCTGAACAAATTCAGCAATACGTAATTGAGTATTTGCTTCAAGCAAATTCATTTCACTTACGTTACCACTTCGTAAAAATAATTCAGCATCTGTTTTAACATCCACTAACTTGTTTTTACTCTTAAACTCTTCTGCTGAGCCTTCTACCTGACTTAATTCATTAGTAATAAATTTAATCCTTTCGCTTATAAAATTATAAGTGTTTTGGCTAACTTGATTTTTATCTGCAATAGCATCTAAATTATGTTGCTTTATTAAGTTATCAACTATGGCGGTAGCTTTATCAGGAACCGGATCTTGCAAATTAATCATTATTGCATTAGAGTTCTTATTAACTGGATTAACTTTTATCCTATTTAGATATTTGTCTATTACAACATTCAAAGGATGAATGACTATTCTAAACGGATTATTAAAATAGTTTTCATGAATAAAATTTGTTTTGGTTATTATTAATCTTCCAAAATTCACTTCTATTGCATCACCAAATTTATAATGGCCAATAAATTCTTCTGATTCGCCATCATATAAGTCATAATCCTTTCCGCTCGATGTCTTAATTATCCAATTTCCCACTGCTCTATGCAATGAATCTTTAACAATATAATTTGCCCGAAAAGGAGTTCTTTCAAACCTTTCATGTTCAATTGGTCTACCATAAGAATAATACTCAATATTTAGACTAAGTTCCTCTGTAACACGAGTCATTAATGCCCTTGATTTCAAAATTTCAATTTCATTTTCAATATTCTTATTAATTTTAAGTATTCCCAAATCTTCGAAAGCGCTTAATTCATCTGAAATCGTACCACCTTTTTTATCATCTTTTATTAAGATACTTGCACCTACTTCGTACATCGGAGTTTGATACCTCAGATAAACAAAACCACCGAACAGGCCAATAATTAAACTTAGAGCAAACCATTTCCAGTAATACAAATATTGCAGAAGTACGCTCTTCAATTCTTGTCCGCTACTTTCTTCTTTATTCGAAAAATAATGTTCTAACTCCATATTATTTACTTATTAAAACTATTACACTTATAATTAAGGAAACTGCCGAAATGACAATACCCGCGTTGGCAGGGTTAATGACAGAAGAGTTTATGCGTGCCCTATTAGGCTCAACATAAACAACATCATTTTGATTTAAATAATATACAGGTGAATTAAATAAATCTTTCGAGGTCAAATCCACCTTATATTCAGTCTTCTTTCCATCAATTTCGCGAATGACCAAAACATTTGTTCTCTTTCCTGTAATTTGTAAATCCCCGGCAACTCCTATAGCTTCTAAAAGAGTTATTCTTTCGTTAGGAATTGTGAAAGTACCCGGATTTTTTACTTCACCTAATACTGTTACTTTGAAATTTAAAATCCTTAGAATAACGGTAGCATTTATTAAATATGGTTTTAATTTTTCCTTAATCAAATCTACAGCTGCCGTCCTTGTCAAACCAGATAGTTTAATCTTGCCAATCACAGGGAAATCAATATTGCCATCTGCATCAATAAGATACCCCGGAGGAGTTGGTGCTCCTTGTGTATAACCGCCAACATTATTCCCATACAAACTAAATGAAGGAAGATTAAAAGGTTTTATAGCTTCCTGGTCTTGTGCAACTACGGTAATCGACAATAAATCGTCTGTTTTTAATAATGGATTATAACTTTTTATTACTTCATTTGAAGGTAAACTGCCTTGGAAATAAATCATTTTCTTTTTTGATGTACAGCTATTTAAGAAAAAATACAATGGCAGAACTAGCAAAATAAACAATGCTTTTGTGTTAATCATTTTCATAAGTTAAATATAAATGTTTATAAATTATTAGAGAACCGTATCAATCAGGCACTACGTTTACGTTTAAAAATTATGTTAAAAATTGCCTTAAAAAAGAAACGAAAATCAGTTGTATAAGGATATTTAGTTTTCTCCAATAAATATTCTTTTTCAGCCTGTAAAACCGCCTCAACCGAACTTTTTCTGTCCAAAGCAATATAAGGTGGTATACAACCAGGCTTATATTTCAAGCGTAATTCCTGTAATTCCTTAGGAATATCCTGAAAATATCTTTCGGAAATAGGCCTGACTCCCACCAATTTCATTTCTCCTTTGCAAACGTTAATTAATTGGGGCAATTCATCCAGCCAATATCGCCTTAGAAATCGGCCCCAGGGAGTTAAACGAAAATCATCTGCGGGCTTTCCGGTTTCTGCATAACCGTTCAACTTTAACACATAATCTTGCAAAAATTCCGCATAAGGATGCATTGTTCTAAATTTGAATACACCAATCATCTTCCCTTCCTTACCCATACGCTTCATTTTGAATAAAGGACCATAACTCACATTAAAATTATAATCAGGTTCATTTGTTTTTTTCACAACACCATAAGTTAATCCATTAATGCTTTCGTGGTCAATAATTTCAAAACCACAACTCACCAAACGCCCTAGTACTTCGGCCTTTGATAATAAGCGGTTTCTACCCCTGGTAAGTAAAAAATAAATTTTCTTCAAGCCCCATATTTTCGGAAACATGCGTAGCAACACAAATTCCAAGGCGAACCAGGCATCTTTTACAATTGGAATTTTACCCAAACGATGTCTTTCCTTTCGGGCCTGGTAGGTTTCCCAACAACAAATGAAAATATCACCATTCTTCAACCGCTCATTTACTTTTTCAAAAAACTTATTGATATAACGAATATTATTAACCTTACTTAAATTAATTATTGCATTAAGCTTAAAAACATTGTTTGCTATATTGAACTCATTTGTGGTTGAAACAACAAAAACTGTTTCAGATTCCAGATTAACATGTTTCCCAATGAAACTATATGCTTCCTCACCAACTTTATTAAGAATTAAATCTTTCAAGGAGTAGTATTATATAACTTAGGTATTGAATTAATTTTGGAAATAGTACTACGAAAATCTAAACCTATAATTTCCAAGTACCATCGTAGAGTTTCATATCTGACTTCATTTTCCTTATTGACTTTCAAAAGTGCCTGTTGTCTAGAAATCATGCCTTCACGTATTTGATTACTCCTAAAAGTATCATTCTCAGTAAATCCAGCTACAGTATAATAAATATAATTATAAAAACTTGCTGTTCCGTCTCCAATTCGCCATGTTGAATCAGTATCTATTGCTTTCTCCCAATTATACTCTTCCTTTATTAGTTTTTCCAATTCTGATTCGTTCCAAGGGTAATAATCAAATAAATGATAATAATCTTTTTTTGGAAAAATATACCTTACCGCAAAAGAACCCAAACTGTCAAAGATTGAAGAATTAATA
The DNA here is from genome assembly GCA_040403535.1 of Bacteroidia bacterium. Lineage (GTDB taxonomy): Bacteria > Bacteroidota > Bacteroidia > B-17B0 > Aurantibacillaceae > JAHEYG01. The sequence continues at coordinate 6,529 of JBBAKL010000035.1, read as the reverse complement.
TACCCAGGACTTTGTAATAGATTTTTTGCCACAAAACCGAAGAGTTTTACTTGGTTTATAATGCTTAATGAATAAATTCTCTTTTTATTAAACTGAGGATGTAATCCTGCGAATCCGGATTTAAAATTTGTATTCTCAAGATCATTAATTCCCCAAATATTCAACCTTATACCTGTTTGCTTTTTTAATTGATTGCAGTAATAAAAAAAATATTTATCGCCCGCCATAAACAACGGAATCATACCAAGATGTGGATGTTTCAACCATGCTTCGATATTCTTTCTGATGTTTTCTCTTTTCCACTTAATATCTGCTGATACCATAATATTCTCAACACCTAATTTACCGCAAACTCTAGCAATATTTCGTCGAGCTAAATCGGTTACCATACCCCAATCATACGTAAAAGCAATTGGATTCATGCCTAATTCCTTTTTCACTATATGTAAAGTATATGTACTATCTCTCCCTCCGCTAAATGGCACTATACAATCAGGACTACCATCTTTACTCCTATATGGTTCTACTAGCTTCTTGAGTTCTTCTAAGGACTTTATTCTTCGTTTAGCAGTGTAGTTATTACAATAATTACAGATACCTTCTTTATCAAAATGTATGAAAGGAAAAGTTTCAGGCAATATACATCGACTACAACGCCTTAAGTATGAAATATGATTAGAGTTATCCTGAATTATATCTAAAAAGTGTTGTTCCTTTGATCGATTAATAAATTCCATCGGATCAATAACTGTTTCCTTTTTAAAATTACCATCTAATAATATTTCGGTAATAGTAAATATATTGTTTTTTTCAGTTTTAAAATCAACAGAAGACTTATCAAATAAATAAAATAATTCAGAATGAAAGTTAATTGTGTCTAAAAACAAAGCATTATTCGGTAATAGCTTTTTGACATTACATTGAAATTCCTTTACATATCTTAACTGTTTTAAAAAGTATTCTTCAGAAGCAAAAATAAAAATGTCGGAAGTAAGTACATAGTACAACGAACCATTGTTAGTACATAAACCTATTAAATTTTCATCATGTAACATAAATGCTGCTGACACCGTACCATCTAAATTTTGCATCGAAAGAGATAATGCTGTTTGTTTAGACTCACCATTATTGATATACTTTCTTATTAATGAAGGGAGTATTTCAGTATCAATGTCAAATTCGCGACGAATATCATGATGCTTTTCCCATAAAGCATTATCATTTACAATAATACCATTATGAATAATAGTAATTTTATCTTTTGTTACAGGTTGATTATTATAATGTTTTAATTGTGAACCATTCGTAACCAAACGGGCATGTCCCATTACTTGTAAAACGTTTCCTATTTCATATTTCTCTAATTGTTGGTTAAGTATAGTTTTAAATTTTTCATTTTTTAAAAGTTCATAAATTGAAATATCTCCTTTTATTTGAATTAATTCACTATCTAAAATATCTTTGAAAACCATTCCAGAAGAATCTTTTCCCCTTGAAATTGATTGCGTTGCTAATTCAATAATAGTGTCTTTAATTAATTCAGAAGATATTTTACTACAGCTTCTACTTATTACTCCGAATATTCCACACATACTTTAACAAAATTTGTTTTGATAACAAGGATTTGACTTCAATATTTCAATACTTTTAGGATATTCCTCTAATAACCAAATCAAAAAAGCAGTTAAATCAATCTTTTCGTTTAGCATTTGCCTAACTCTTGCAACATTATCACTCTTACATTTATTATCATTTAAACATAATCTAAGATCCTCGAGTAATAAATCAAAATCCGTAGTTTTATAACTTTTTGACAAACCATATTTTAAATCCTTCTCCTCCATTACACTAATCTTTCCAACAAAATCGTTTATTCTAAAAGAAGGAATCCCAAGAACAGCTGCCTCCGAAGACATGGTTTGACTGTCCCCAATATACAAATCGGCACCTGCTAAAACATGTTTTAATTCATTCGGTGGAATTATAATCCTGTATTTTTCAAGTTCCTTTTCTAATTTTCGTTCGGCACTTATATATATTCTTCCATATGGTTCTAAAAATTCAATTAGTTTTTTTACATTGTCATAACCTAATCCCTTCTTGCCAACATCGTGATAAGACTTTAAAGAAACTAATCTTAAAATAAAATATCGTTTGTCTTCCCCTTTATATTTATTTATAATCTCATTATCCGCTACAAAATAATTAGGATGTAGATAAGCCAACTCCTTATAGCTATTAAAAGCAATTTTAATTTTATTGTATCTACCCAAGTCTGTTACAAATGGCGCCAAACAATAATCCGCGAAAAACAAAATAATTGAAAATTGCTTTACAATCGCTAAATCATCATCCGTAAAAACTAAAGATTTCACACCCTTCAATTTACCAATATGCACAAGCAAATCATCCGTAATAAATAAATCATACTTTTTACCATTGACGTATCTAAATAGTCTATAAATTGTTCTTATTAAATTTATTGCTGAACTTATATATGGAGACACACCTTTCATCTTTCTACCCTCAGGAAAAATATTTGTATATTCCCAACCTTCAGTCTTAACTAAATCCTCCAGGACATCCTTACTAGTTATAACAATGTCAACATTGTGTCCTTTGGATTTCAATGCGTTTATTGTGTTTCTAAAAACATGAAATTTGGAAGGATGAACAAAGAAGAAAAGATAATTCATTTAATTTTTACTTCTTATCTCGTTTTGAAATAATGATTGAGGCTTATGAATAAAGATTAATCTTAAAAAAGGAGTGGCTAGCTTTGTAAAATATTGAAGTAAATAATCATAAGATTTATAATCGTTATAACTTTTGTTTTCATTATTAAAAATATTATTTAACTCAATAATACTCAAGTCTAGCTTTTTCGCAACATATTCCAGCATTGCGCTAATTTCATTTTCATAATATGGAGGGATTGCTAATTGAGCAATTGCCTCTTCGCGACTCATTTCATTATTAAGTATCAAAGCAGAAAATGTTATCTTTCGTTTATCAATTCCATATTTCTTATACATCCAATATGAAATTGCAAATTTGGTAAATAAATTTTCATGATGGTGTCCACCATAATATTCCCAGCTGTAATTCAGCTTTAAGAACTCTTGAGCTTTAGATTTGTTATATTCTATATAGTAAAACGGATAAACGCTTTTTATCTTCTTGATTATTCCATAATAAATAAGATTACCTAAAGTATAATTAGGAAAAGTCTTAAGCTTAACAGTCCCATATTTTCTATGTATATCTAGTAACTGGCGACCGTCTCCATATGTCCACTCATTCGGCTGGGATCCCTCAGTTCTAAAATCATTTCCTCTAAGCAAATATTTAATTTTATATTTATCAGCAACTCTATACAAAATTGATTTAATAGCAATATCTGTAGGTAAATCAATCCATGGCATTCCTGCCTTCATATAAGACTTAAGCAAGTCCTTTATCTCCTCATAATCTACTACATGTGTTATAAGATCAATATCCAATTTCTTTGTCATCTTTTCTATATTAGACACTGCAATTTCACTGTTCCATCCATTATCTAAATGTACAGCAAGCGGGTTGAGACCAAGTTCTTTTGCTAAATGAAGCAAATAACAACTATCCGTTCCACCACTTACCCCAACCACACAATTATACTTTCCATTAGAATTAAGTTTTATTTGTTTCACAATATCATTCCATACTTCTAGACCCTTTTCACCTCTTGGATAAGCTTCAGTTAAATTTTTATAAAGCTTAGCATAATTACTAACGCCAAACTCATCAAATTCAATTCCGGGGATTGTTTCATCCCAAACACCAACATTGCAAACTCTGCCTATTAATGACATAACTCTTTTTTATAATTTATGTTTAAACGTAATCAACCTTCTAAAGTGTGTTCTATTTATGAATTTCGCCAATGAATCAGAAACGATTTTTTTCTCCTTATTTGCAATTGCATCACGATAACCTTTTAAAAAAGAAAATCCAACTACAAAGTAAGGTCTTTTAAATATCCTGACGAAAACCCTTAAAAGTGTTAATTTAATATCTGAACCCATTTTATAAGTTTCATAACCAGACTTATATGCGTGTTGAATCGGATCGTAGGCACTAGTAGTAGGCCGATTGTGTATCACATCTATATCTACACTTCGTGTATGCCAGCCTTTAAATCTTGCCTCCATTACATCCAAAGTGTCCCAAAACCAAACTCTTTTAAATCCTCCAATGTCATTCCAACATTTTCTTTTAATCATTTTTAATGCGCCTCGAACGTGAAATTCAGATGTTTTCTCTTTAATTAATTTATCCTCGTTAAACTTATTAATAATCACACCTCCGCAAATACCTAGAATTTCATCACTTTTAAATTCATTAATTATGCGCTCAAAATAATTTGGAGGCAAAACAACATCACCATCTAATTTAACTATATATTCGAAATTCTTGTTAATTAAATTATCATAACCAACATAAAATGCATTAACGACTTTCGATCCACCTTCTCTTCTTTGACCTTTTGAATTATTTTTAATTAGTCTTATCCATGGATAATTCTTTATTAAGTTCAAGATAATTTCTACTGAGTTATCTTCAGAGCCATCATCAACAATAATCCACTCTTTAGGCTTTATTGTTTGATTAACGACTGAAAAAATATTATACTTAATAAAAGCTTCCTCGTTCTTTATTGGCGTAACAATTACAAAATAATCCTCTGTATCTTTTCCCTTCTGATCAATAAACTTTCTCAACCATAGTTCTAAATGAACAACCTTCCATATTTGTTGTGAATATTCATTTTTTTTATTTATAAAATTTTGAAAAACCTTTTCGAACTCATGTTTTTTAAAATACTTCCTGCTACTAAATGATTTTGAATTTATTATGTCCTTTACTATTCCTTTAAACGCCTCAGATCTTAACCATTTACTTTCAGGCGTTTCAAATCCTAATTTTTCCTTTCTAAGACGGATATCATCGGATAATATATTTTTAGTTGACTCACGAAGTATGTGCTTAGTAAATCCATTTTTGAGTATTTTTTCATTTTCAGTTACTAAAGTTCTTTCGATAAGAATGTGGTCTATGAAAGGGAATCTTGTTTCGATTGAGAAGTTCATGCCTGACTTATCTGCCCATAACAAATGATGTTCAAGTTTATAATTCAAGTGGTTTAAGAAAAACTCCTTAAGCCTATTGAATCGGTAAAATTTACGAATAAGACTTAATGAACATGGTTTATAAAGATTATAAAACTTATCATTAATTATTGTATTCTTCTTTTTGAACAAATAACATTGTAGTTTAGCAGGCATAATAAAAAACAATAAATATTTTAATGTAAATTTTAATCTACCGGAATTCAGAAGCGCTAAACCTTCAGACAACAAAGTGAAAAACTTTAATTTAAATATTAATTCCTTGAAGTATGCAGCATAAAAATAATCATACCCTCCCAATACTTCATCTGCACCCTGCCCATTAAGTAAAACAGTTGTCCCATTTTCTCTAACTAGCTGCATTACTTTGTATTCTGCGTACTCACTTGTACTTGGAATAGGCTCACCTAAACAATTGATATAATCATTCAAATCTGTAATTAAATCATTACATGATAGCCTTGCGAAATGCATTTCTAAAGAAGGATAATTTAATAATTTAATTATGTCTTGTTCATCACCAATTTCACCTCTTTCATAAATTGCTGAAAAAGATTTTAATTTTTTGATTTCTGGATTCTCATTTATACATGCTGCTATAGAAGTAGAATCAAGACCTCCACTCAAACTAATTCCTATTGGAACGTCACTTATTAATTGATAATTGATTGCCCGCTTAAGTTCCTTTAAATAATCTTCAGAGTTATTAAAACCTTTTACGTCTTTTAAATCTGAAACATCATACCACTTGTTAATTTTAAAGATGCCGTTTTCAATAAGAAACTTACATCCAGCAGGTAACTTGTTAATTCCTTCAAAAAATGTTTCTGTTGAATAGTTTGTTCTATTTGTTAATAGATAATTAAATAAAACTGAATCATTAGCTCTTGGGACATAGTCAGCAACTGCTAAAATCGCTTGTATTTCAGATGCAAAAACAAATTGCTTATGACTTTCGTAATAATAAAAAGGTTTAATACCAAATCTATCTCTTGCGCCAAACAATATACCAGTTTCAGTATCATATATAACGAAAGCAAACATTCCATTTAATCTAACTAAGCATTCTTCACCCCACTCTATATACGCATTAAGAATTACCTCAGTATCTGTATCACTTATAAAATCAAACTTAGAAGTCAAGTCTCTTCTGATCTCTCTAAAATTATATACTTCACCGTTGTATGTAATAATATATCTGCCACAACTAGATCTCATTGGTTGATGACCCTTCTCACTCAAGTCAAGAATACTCAACCTAACAAAACCTAACCCCACATTATTATAAACAAACATTCCTTCATCATCAGGCCCACGATGCTTTATACTATTAATCATCTGGAGCAAATCAGACTCATTTA
>JBBAKL010000034.1:0-32481 GCA_040403535.1 Bacteroidia bacterium | reverse complement strand
TAATTTAATAAATACTAAAATTGAAGAGTTTGAAAAAACGTATTCAATTAAAGATAAAAAGGATGTTTTGGCGATGGTGATGTTGCAACTAGTCTCGCAATATTACCAGAAAGCTGAAGAAACCGAAAAAGAATTAAGCCATTTTAAGATACTATTGATTGATGTTGAGATGATGTTACAAGAACATCTCGATAACATTAAACGAATAGATGAATAAATAGCCTGGGGCTACGCAATTTTTTCACGCACAAATTTTATTCTTTAATGAATTAAAATTTGTGCGTTTTTATTTTGTGGGAAATGTGGATTTAGGTATTTAACCTAAACAAGTTAGGGAAATCCGGAGGACCGGAAAAACAATTAAAAACATAAAATATGGGCTTTATTGAAATAAGTATTATTATCGGAGGGCTGATCCTAGGGCTTATAGTAGGATTTGTAATAGCCAACTCCCGCCTTAATGGCAGTGCTAAAAAAGAAAAAGAAAACTTAATTAAAGAAGCAGAAGTAAAATCTGAAGCGCTAAAACAGGAAAAGATTTTACAAGCTAAAGAAAAATTCCTTCAGTTAAAGGCAGAACACGACAAATCCGTTCAGGAAAAAAACCAGCAAATTGCCCAAACGGAAAACAAACTGAAGCAGAAAGAAAATGAACTTTCTAAAAAAATTGAAGAGTTAAACCGTAAGGATAAAGAATTAGAAAGTCATAAAAATCAGGCTAACCAGCAAATTGAACTTTACAAACAACGCAATGAAGAAGTAGAAAAACTTCACCGCAAACAAGTAGAAATGCTTGAAAAAGTATCGGGATTAAAAGCTGAAGATGCCAAAGCACAGTTGGTAGAAAGCGTAAAAGCAGAGGCAAAAACTCAGGCCATGGCGTATATCAAAGATATCATGGATGAGGCGAAAATGACTGCTAATAAAGAAGCTAAGCGTATCGTTATTCAATCTATTCAGCGAGTAGCAACTGAAACAGCTATTGAAAATTCTGTAACTGTATTCCATATTGAAGGTGATGAAATGAAAGGCCGTATTATCGGTCGTGAAGGCCGAAACATCCGCGCTTTAGAAGCCGCTACAGGTGTTGAGATTATAGTTGATGATACTCCGGATGCGATTACTTTATCTTGTTTCGATTCTATACGCCGTGAAATTGCCCGTTTAGCTTTACATCAATTGGTAAGTGACGGTCGTATTCACCCTGCCCGCATCGAGGAAGTAGTGGAGAAAACTAAAAAAATGATTGAAGAAGAAATAATCGAAACTGGTAAACGCACGTGTATCGACTTAGGTATACACGGTTTACACCCTGAATTAATTCGTATGGTGGGCCGTATGAAATACCGTTCTTCTTACGGACAAAACTTATTACAACACTCACGCGAAGTAGCTAACCTTTGTGCAATAATGGCAAGTGAGATGGGATTAAATCCTAAAATTGCTAAACGTGCCGGATTATTACACGATATAGGGAAAGTACCTGATGAAGAACCGGAATTGCCACACGCTATCCTTGGTATGAAGTTGGCAGAGAAATATAAAGAAAAAGGTGAAGTATGTAATGCTATTGGAGCTCACCACGACGAGATTGAAATGACGTCCTTATACTCTCCAATCATTCAGGTATGTGACGCAATCAGTGGTGCCCGTCCGGGTGCACGCCGCGAGATTGCTGAACAATACATGAAGCGTTTAAAAGACCTGGAAGCATTGGCATTGTCGTATGATGGTGTAGAAAAAACATATGCTATTCAGGCAGGACGTGAATTGCGTGTTATTGTTGCGAGTGAAAAGGTAACAGATCAGAAAGCAGAAGAATTGGCATTTAATATTTCACAGAAAATTCAAACAGAAATGACGTATCCGGGACAAGTTAAAGTGACTGTAATCCGCGAAACAAGAGCAACCTCTTACGCTAAATAATGTTTAATTATAAGCACAACATAAAAGGAGGAAAAGGAGCAATTCTTTTTCTCCTTTTTCTTTTACAGGCTTGCGCGCCCAATACCATTCATAATGAAGCACCGATGGTGAATGAAATTAAATCAGGTGAAAAATTCACTATTATTCTACCCGAAAACCACACTGAACAATCTTTTTGGCGCACAAAAGAAACAAACGGTAAATGCATTGAACAGCTAAATGCCATATGGCATGGCAACGAAAAAGGTGTTTATTTTAATTATCTGGCAGTTAAAACAGGGGTGGATACCATTCACCTTAGCAAATTAAAAAGACAAGATACCCTTGAAAACAAAAAGTTTATTTTTCAGGTGAATTAGTTTATAGACCACTTACCTCTACCTCCATTCCACATTTAAAATGTCCTTTCGGACAGGATTTAAATCCGTGTAAGCCGCAGGGACGGCAGTCTAATTTTTTTACTTCCACAATTTTATAAGTATCGGATAAAGGCGTGAACCCAAAAGCAGGCACCGTTGAACAAAAAAATGCCGTTACAGGTGCATTCATGGACGAACACAAATGTAAGGGTGCGCTATCATTCACATAATTCATTACAGCGTCTTTCATCAGAGCCGTTGATTCCAGCAAACTTAACTGTCCGGCCAATACGGATGTATTGTTTCTTTTATCCTGCGACTTAATTTTATTGCATAATTCAGTATCGCCTTTACCTCCTAATAAATAAACCTTAACATCCTGTGGTAAACCATTTATTAATTCAACCCATTTTGTTTCCGGTAATTGCTTTGTAAACCAAACCGAAGATGGAGACATACACACATATTTTCCTTTCTTGTAGGCATCCACTGTATTAAAATCACTTTGCGTAGGATATAATTTAGGACGCACAACTTTTTTATCTGTAAACTCTTCAATCAATTCGTTGTAACGTTCCGTTTCATGTCGGCCATCACCAATCACATGCTTTACTTTTTTAGTAAATAAAAACGAGAGTGGATTTTTATCAAATCCCGCTTTAAATGCCGCGCCAGAAAACGCTGTTAAAAAACCGGAACTCGCATAGCGATGTAAATTTATAACTGCATCGTATTTGTTTCGTTTGATAACCTTTTGAAGTTTAAATAAAGAAGCGTACTTACCATCTTGTTTATTCCAAACCAATACCTCTTTTAAAAATGGATGTTGTTGATATAAGCTTTCATTCCCTTTTCTTACCAATAAACTAATGGCAGCATTAGGGAAAAAAGCATGAAGTTTCTCAACCACCGAGCTTGCTAAAATTGCATCGCCAATAAAAGCGGTTTGGATAATCAATATGTTTTGAAATGATTTCATTTAAATCATATGCGCATATACTAAAATAGCATAATACGTACCTACCAAGCATAAATTGTGTATCAACTGATCTAAACCTATCATGACAAAAAAGAAACGATAGTTTTTTTCTTCCCAGTATTTAGATGTGATTTTGGAAGTAAAAAAATCGGTAATAAAATGTAAAGCAACATTACCCAACCACCAGGCAAAACCTAAATAGTAACTGTGCGCCGAATTGCTAATTAACAGTAAGCTGATGATTGAAACCAATCCGTAAACGCCCACATGTATACTTAACCACTTTAAGCTTTTGCTTTTACCTGTAGCCATTTGTGAAGTTTGAAATACAAAATCGGCCAGGAAATGGACAACAAATATGGCAAGTAATACGTAAACCATTATACTGCTACTTTATGCTCACGCAGAGCATCATTTAATGAAGTTTTTAAATCGGTACTTTCTTTTCGCTTTCCAATTATCAACGCGCAAGGCACCTGATAATCGCCTGCAGGAAACTTTTTCGTATACGAACCCGGTATTACTACCGAACGCTCGGGCACATAACCTTTCATTTCAACAGGCTCTTTGCCGGTAACATCAATAATTTTAGTTGACATGGTTAAAACCACGTTGGCTCCTAAAACAGCCTGCTTCCCTACTCTTACACCTTCTACCACAATGCAACGTGAACCAATAAAGCAATCGTCTTCAATAATTACAGGAGCAGCTTGTACAGGCTCTAGTACACCGCCAATACCTACACCTCCGCTTAAGTGAACATTTTTTCCGATTTGCGCGCAGCTTCCTACTGTAGCCCATGTATCTACCATGGTACCGCTATCTACATATCCGCCAATATTTACATAACTTGGCATCATGATAACTCCGGATGCCAGATAAGATCCATAACGTGCAATGGCATGCGGCACTACACGAACACCCAATTTGGCATAATCTTTTTTAAGCGCCATTTTATCGTGAAATTCAAAAGGACCTACTTCAATAGTTTCCATTTTACGAATTGGGAAATACATGATTACGGCTTTTTTTACCCAGTCGTTTACTTTCCAGGTGCCATCGGCCAAGGGCTCGGCAACACGTAACTTACCTTTATCCAATAATTCAATTACTTCATTAATGGTATTTTGAGTAGATGCTTCTTTTAATAATTCGCGGTTATTCCATGCCGCTTCAATAACTGATTGCATAATTTAATTTTCATTACAATATTAGTAAATATTTAGTTTTAAAAACGAAAGGCTGAAATCAATTGTATAATATTGTATGGAATGAAAACATGGTTGTTTATACTGACTTTGTCGTTTATTACTTATCTGCAAACTGCTCAGGTTTTAGTAATAGCGCACAGAGGTGCCAGTGAAATTGCACCCGAAAATACTTTATTGGCGTTTGAAGAAGCCATTAAGGCGGGAAGTGATTATATAGAAACGGATGTGCATCAAACAAAAGATGGTGAGTTGGTAATTATGCACGATTTGAGTATTAACAGAACATGTAAGGTAACAGAGGCTCTGAAACAAAAATACACCAGTAAAAAAATATTGATAAAAGACATCTGCAAAAACGATTTTTTAGAATTGAAAATAAAAAACCACACTTTTGCTCCTCCAACCCTTGATTCGGCTATTCAATTCATAAATGGCAGAAGTAAATTATTAATCGAGTTAAAAAAAGGGAATGATTATTACCCCGGAATTGAAGCTAAAATTCTTGATATTATAAAAAAACATCATGCCGAAAATTGGGTAAACATTATTCACTCGTTCGATAAAAAATCGTTGTTAGAATTGCAAAAACAAGCAACCGGAGCCAAGTTGCAAAAACTAATTGTATTCAGGTTTCCGTTGGGTAGTTTTACCTTTTCGGGTAAAATGGATAAGGACAATTTCAGTAAATGGCATGGTGTAAATTGCTATTACCGCTTTACAGACAAACGTTTAATTAACACATTGCATAAACAAAATAAAACGGTATACAGCTGGACCGTAAACTCGAAAAAATGGGCCAAAAAGCTCATAAACAGAGGGGTTGACGGAATTATCACAAATAATCCGGCCATGATTAAAGAAATTCTTGCCGGAAAATAGAAAATATGTATATTTGCAACCTCTATTTTAAAGGTTCCATAATCGCGAGGTTTAACTCGCGATGGCAAGCATAGCCTCGCCACTTAACTGAATCTTTAATGCCGGTTCCATAGCTTAACTGGATAGAGCACCTGACTACGGATCAGGAGGTTGGGGGTTCGACTCCCTCTGGAACCACAAAAAAGCCACTCTTTAGGGTGGCTTTTTTGTTGATACTGATTTTCATCAGGTACTTTTAAATTGTGACTCAACGCACAAAGCATTAAACTAATTGGCCATAATTTTGTTGTATCAATTTATTATATTGGAAACGCAAACGCTACTTTCTCCTTCTGTTTATAAAAGCTATTTTGAAAAAGCTATCGTCTATTCCGACTATATGGCATTAGTTGAAAAGGATGCAGCACTAAATAATCAAACAGACGAGCATTTATCAAAAATTCCGCTTAACCTGCAACGCATGAAGCGCATTAATAAAACTATGCAATTAACGGAACAGGCATTAAATGCACTACAACATAATAACCAAAACAGAAAATGGCTGGTAATAACAGAAAACTGGTGCGGGGATTCCGCGCAGATTACCCCTGTCATCAATGCAATTGCCGAACATTCTAATGGAAAAATTGAACTTTGTTTTATTTACCGCGATCAGCATCCCGAATTAATTGAGGCGCATTTAACCAATGGCGGGAAGGCCATTCCTAAACTTCTTCAATTTAACGAACAATTTGAAATAACCGATCAATGGGGTCCACGTCCCGTTGAAGCCATCGCCCTTGTAAAAGAATTAAAAAATAACCCGGAAACTTCCGGCAACTATGCCAAACATTTGCATAAATGGTACACGAGTAACGAGCAAGTAGCCATACAAAACGAATTAGCTAAATTATTAAAGTAAGATGATTCGTTTTTGTATTCCGTTTCGTTTTATACAAACAACAACAGGAAATTTATTTTCTTTTTTCACTGCGCTATAATTTTCATACAATTCAATAGCTTTCATATGAAAGAAAAAAATGATGTGATAATTTTTCGACTAAAATATATTCTTTCGACTAAAGAGAATATAAAATTCTTCTAAGAAAATTAATCCATTAAGACAACTCTTTCTCATTTTCATGTTTAGAAATATGATTTTTTATTCAGAATAATTTTCTTTTAAAATTTTTTAATTTCCAGGGTTTGTTCAAAACAAAAGATGCGTCAATTAGCTTGATGAAACAAAAAAGCTCCCGTTTTTGGCGGAAGCTTTTTATTTAGCGTTTTTAGCAACCCGGAATTGGTTTTCCGTTTAGCGTATTACCTGAACATTTGGTAGTTCCGGCATTGGTTACCTCAAGTTTGCCAAATACCGTAGAACTTTGAATAGAAACAAATTTGTTAGAACTAGAAACGATCTTACCAGTTATATTACTATTTACTACTGATAAATATCCGCCGTTACTGGATTCTAATTTTCCATCTACGCTGGCACCTACCATATAAATATAGGAGCCGGCTGCTTTTGAAACAACAGTTCCTGAAATGGTTGAATTAGCAACAACCGTTAAATACCCTCCGCTAACAGTAAAACTTCCTTCAACATTCGCGCTCGTTAATAAAACTGATTCGCCCTGAGCAACCGTGATATCTTCAACCGTACTTCCAGTGATAACGCGACCCGGTGTAGCCTGATTAATGTTTACCGGCATTCCGGTTGCAGGATCAATATCAAAATCTACAACATCGCCATCATTGGCATTGATATCTCCATCAAATTTCAACACGGTTCCCGGATCTGTTGGTTGTGTTGGATCAATGGATCCTTCAATAACAATAAGTTTTCCGTGAGGATTTCCTGACATTGGCTTATTAGCAATAATTCCTTTTCCCATAATATTTTTTTGTTTGAGTTGTTATACAATAATACAATTTTTTAATACATTTAAAAAAAACTATTTCGTGTTATATAATGACCCGCAGGTTACTTACATTCATTTTATCTTTACTCTGCTACTCGAATTATTATTGCACAACTTTTAGTCCTGATAGTCTGCTTGCAAAATCAGTGCAAGCGAATGATTCCTTAAAAGTGATTATTTACTCGGACCTTGTGAAAGAATACATTTATAAGGATAACGATTCCGCATTAAAATACGCACAATGGGGATCTAAACTGGCCAACAGTAAAAACATGGTGAGGTATTATGCCAATTTTTTGAACAGCACTGCCAATATTCATTTAGAAAGAGGAGAATACACTGAAGCATTATCCAATTACATTGAGGCTGAAAAGCAATTTAAACTTTTAAGCGATCAGAACAGCGTTTTGATGGTGAACGGCAATATTGGTCTTGTTTATCAATACCAGAATTTATTGGATAAAGCACTTATGCAGTTTGAAGCAGTTTACGAAGCCAGTAAAGCCAATAATTACTCTGATATTATAGCCAGCTCTCTCAATAGTCTGGGCTCTGTTCATTATTCAAAGGGTGATAAAACGAAAGCCTTAAATGCATTTAAAGAATCTCTGGAAATAAATAAAGAAACTAAAAACACTCCGCGTATTATGGAGTGTCTGAATAATATTGCCATTATTTATCAGGAACTCGGGCAATATGAACAAGCACTCGAAATTTTTGATCAGTACCTCAATTATTCCAAGCAGGATAACGACAAGCGCAGTCAGGTGATCGCCTATCATAATATTGCCCTAGTTCATCATGAACAAAAAAACATTGTAAAAGCAATTCAATACCTCGACAGCAGCGTGGTACTGGCTAAAAACATCAGAGACTTTGAAAACCTGATTGAAATATACGATACCTATACCAAAGTATTTACTGAAAGTAAGAATTACGAAAATGCATTTGAAACATTTCAATTAAAAGTTGCAGCCCAGGATTCGCTATTACAACAAACCCGCGATCGTCAATTTATTGAAATGTCAACTAAGTATGAAACGGATAAAAAAGATGCTGAAAACAAAGTATTGAAAGCTACCAGTGAAAAGCAAAAAGCCATAAATCTGGCAGTTACCATTGGCCTTATTTTAGTTGGTGCACTTTCCTTCTTTATTTTCAGAAGCTATAATCAAAAGAAAAAAGCCAACCAGTTACTAGCTAAACAAAACTCTGAGATCAAGGAACAAAAAGGAATTATTGAAGAAAAACAAAAAGAAATTTTAGATTCAATTACCTACGCAAAACGTTTACAAGAAGCAATTCTCCCCCCTTTAAACCTGATACAAAAACACCTCCCCGATTCCTTCATTTATTACAAACCCAAAGACATAGTTGCCGGAGACTTCTACTGGATGGAACATAAAAACAACATCACTTTTTTGGCAGCAGCTGATTGTACCGGACATGGAGTGCCGGGAGCAATGGTTTCGGTAGTGTGTTCAAATGCACTAAACCGCGCGGTGTTAGAATTTAATATTACAGAACCCGGATTGATTTTGGATAAAACACGCGAACTGGTATTGGAAACATTTGCTAAAAGTGATAACGATGTGAAAGATGGGATGGATATTTCTCTTTGCACCATCCACCATTCGGATAATACTGTTAAATGGTCGGGAGCAAACAATCCGCTCTGGTATATTCATAACAATCAAATGCAGGAAATAACGGCTAGCAAACAACCTATTGGTAAAAGCGATCGTCCTGCTCCATTCGTAACACATACCTTACAACTAAAAAAAGGCGACGCTCTGTTTTTATTTACCGATGGTTATGCCGATCAGTTTGGTGGACCAAAAGGAAAAAAATTCAAATACAAACAATTTCAACAGGTATTGCTCCAGAATGCTTCCGTAAATTGTAAGTTACAACATCAAAACATCGACTTAGCTTTTAATCAGTGGAAAGGTAGTTTAGAACAAGTGGATGACGTTTGCGTTATCGGTGTTAAGATATAATCCCCCTTATTGGGGTAATTTAGCTAAGCAATCTCTTTTTTATTGCAAAAAAGCCTTATAAATAGTATCCTTGTAAACGAAAAATCCATCCCTATGAACTCAAAACAATTTATCCTTCCATTTTGTGTGGCCTTGGCATTATCTTCTTGCCAGTCAACCGAAAACGAATTAAGCTTATTAGAAAAAAAAGCTGCGGTAACTGATACAGTTAAAAAAGCAGAAAGTGAGTTTAATTACATTGCTGAACAATTTGCTGATTTACGCGTATTACGTTACAAAATTGAAGATTTCGATAAACTTTCTTTACAACAAAAAGAGTTGTTGTATTACCTATACGAGGCAGCGCTTTGTGGTAGAGATATTACCTGGGATCAGAATTATAAATACAATTTAACTATCAGAAAAACTTTAGAAGCAATTGTTTCTAATACTGCAAATGATGTAAACAATCCTGAATATCAAAAATTCTTAGTTTACGCAAAACGTGTTTGGTTTAGCAGCGGTATACACCATCACTATAGCAGCGATAAATTTGTACCTGAATGTTCAAAGGATTATTTTTTAGATTTAATTAAAAAAGCTGATCCTGCTAAACTGCCGTTATCAAACGGAGAAACAATAGAAAGTTTTGCAAGCTTCCTTGTTCCTATCATCTTTGATCCGGCTTTGTCGGCTAAAAAAGTAGAATTAGACCCTAAGAAAGATTTAGTGTTAGCTTCTGCTGTAAACTTTTACGAAGGTGTAAACCAGGAAGAGGTTACAAAGTATTATGAAAGCAAGATTGACAAAACAAGTAAAACGCCAGTAATGATCGGACTAAACAGTAAGCTAGTTAAAGAAAACGGTACTGTTGTTGAGAAAACCTGGAAGGTTGGCGGAATGTACACCTCTGCTATTGAAAAAATCGTTTACTGGTTAGAAAAAGCGTCTTCTGTGGCAGAGAATCCGGCTCAAAAAGACGCAATAGACAAATTAGTTACCTTCTATAAAACCGGTGACTTAAAAGACTTTGATGCATATAATATTGCTTGGGTAAAAGATACGGCCAGTGCCATTGATGTGGTTAATGGATTTATTGAAGTTTATCAGGATCCGTTAGGTAGAAAAGGTTCTTTTGAGTCAGTTGTTTCTGTTAAAGATATGGAAGCCAGTAAGCGTATTGCAGCAATTGGTGCCAACGCGCAATGGTTCGAAGACAACTCTCCTATTCTTCCTGAACATAAAAAGAAAAATGTAAAAGGTATTTCTGCAAAGGTGATTAACGCGGTTGTAGAATCCGGTGATTCAGGTCCGGTTACACCAATTGGAATTAACTTACCGAATAACGAATGGATTCGCGAAACGCACGGTTCGAAATCGGTTAACTTAGGAAACATTGTTGAAGCATATGAGCAAGCTGCCGGTGGCAGTGTAATTGATGAATTCTATTTTGACAAAGAAACAGCTGAACGTGTGAAAAACTATGCAGGTTTAGCCGATAAATTACATACCGATATGCACGAAGTTATCGGGCATGCCAGCGGAAGAATAGAAGATGGAGTTAAACAACCGCACGAAACATTAAAGAACTATGCCAGCGCATTAGAAGAAGGCCGTGCCGACTTAGTTGCTTTATACTATTTAATGGACCCTAAATTGGTTGAACTTGGTGTAATGCCTTCATTAGATTACGGAAAAGCTTCATATGATGAATACATTACTAAAGGATTGATCATTCAGACTTCACGCATCAAATTAGGTAATAACATTGAAGAAGCGCACATGCGTAACCGCCAAATGGTAGCTGCATGGGCTTATGAAAAAGGTAAATCCGAAAACGTAATTGAGAAAAAAGTTCGCGACGGAAAAACTTACTTTGTAGTAAATGACTACGACAAATTACGTAAGCTTTTTGGCGATTTATTACGCGAAATACAACGCATTAAATCAAAAGGCGATTACAAAGCCGGACGTGATTTAATTGAGAATTATGGTGTAAAAATCGATCAGGCTTTACACAAAGAAGTATTAGATCGTTACAGTAAACTAAACATTGCACCATACGCAGGATTTATACAACCAAAATTAACTCCTGTTATGCAAGACGGTAAAATAATTGATGTGAAAATCGAATATCCTTCTGATTTCACTTCTCAAATGTTAGAATACGGAGCTAATTACGGATTATTACCTGCTGTTAACTAACAGATAAAACATTGAAATAAAAAAGCCGCTTAACGCGGCTTTTTTATTTCAAATAGGAATACTTAACGGATTGCTCACATGCTTCATAAAAAGCCCTATGTATCTTCCCTCTTATACCCAGTTTAGCCAGTTTATTTTCATCAGCGCTCGGATAAACACGATTTGACAAGAACACTACAATCAGATTATTCTTTGGATCTATCCAGGTAAACGTTCCTGTAAAACCACTGTGTCCATAACTTTCTTCACTTGCTAATTCAGTTACCGGACTATCTTTTTTCGGGTCCACCTCCGGCTTGTCGAAACACAATCCCCTTCGGTTAGTTGGACAAAAATGACAATCGGTATAATCACGAACAATTGCACTATCCAAGTATCTTATACCAGCGTATTCTCCCTTATTTAAATACATCTGCATCAGAATTGCCAGATCGGTTGCATTACCAAACAAGCCGGCATGACCTGCTACACCACCCAATAAGGCAGCACCCGGATCATGCACATAACCTTGAAGGGTTTGCTTCCTGAACTTAGTATCCGTTTCGGTGGGTGCAATTTCAGACGACTTATGCATTTTAATAGGAAGATAGGTTAAGCCTAATCCTAATGGCTTATAAAAAGTTTCAGCCACATAATTATCTAAACTTTTTCCGGTGATGTTTTCTACTACACTCTGTATAAAATAATATCCTAAATCACTATAAAGATATTTACCCTTGTTTTCTACTTTACTATTGATAATGCGCGAATAAATACTGTCTTTAAATTCTTTTTTTACATACAGATTCTCTGCCACCTGAACCGAATATTCCTTAGTTGGCACCTCGCTGTATATTCCAGGCTTATAATTCCCTTGTTTATCCACTGTTCGCATCCAAAAAGGAATCCATGCCTGTAATCCGGCCTGATGCGAAAGCACCTCCTCCATCATCATCTCTTCCTTGTTGCAATTCTTTAATTCCGGCAAATATTCGCAAAGTGTTTTTTTGTAATCGAACTTTTTTTCAGAATGTAATCGCATTAGAGATAGAGCGGAAGCGGCAATTTTAGTTACAGATGCTAAATCATAAATGGTAGAATTTTTTACCGATGGGGAATTTGCGTCATAAGTATAATTACCGTAGGATTCTCTAAAAAACAATTTCCCATCTTTGATCGCCACTACCTGACAACCCGGATAAGCTTTTTCACTTATTCCATATCTGGCAATACTGTCAATCTCATTTAACTTTTTTTTTTGAATACCCAATTCAGCCGGATCAACAAATTGAATTCTTACACTACCCAATTCTAAACCTGTATTGTACGGATATGGCTTTGTAGTAACCGGTAACTTACCATTAACTTTTATAGCACCAAAAACCGCGTCGGCAGCTGCTTTCTGACTAAATGGAGTGTACTCATAAGCCATAATAAGCGACTTAAAATTATCACATCCTTTTATCGCGTTTAAAAGATACGGACTTGAAAAAAACACACCAATTGCAGGCTTAATTTTAGAAACCGAATCGATGATGTTTAGACTTTGAGCTGAGACTCCAAAATTACCGGCAGGTTTTAAATTGCTTTTAGATAACTGAAGTATTACCAAATCATAATTTTTTATTTTTGAAAATAAAGAATCTATTTCCTTCTTAGAGGCATCGTGTTCAATACCTAAATGTTTTACCACTCCATAGTTGTTTAGTGATTTAGAAAATATATTTTCATCTTTAGCGCCAATAGAAACCTCAACTATTTTGATGCTATCTAATTTCTTAATTGGCAAAGTTTGATTGGCGTTTTTCAAAAGCGTAATTGTAGCCTCGGCCAGTTTTGAATTTAAAGCGTTAGATTCAGGCGTGTTCAACTCCTCATAAATATTTTTTACATGAACATGCTGCTTCTCGTTCAAACCGCACCAGTACTTTGCTTTTAATACTTTCTTGCAACGCTCATCAATCTCCTCCTGCTTTATTCTTCCGTCCGCAATAGCTTTTTTAATTTCTTCCAAGGCTTTTGGAACTTCATCCAAAAACAACAAAACATCATTTCCTGCCTCCAGTGCTTTTACGGCAATTGTACCCGGCTCAAAATAGGCAGAAGCACCTTTCATATTGAGCGCATCTGTAAAGATTAAGCCCCTAAATCCTAATTCATTTTTGAGTAAATCGGTCACTACTTTTTTTGACAAAGTGGATGCCAGATTTTTGGTAGAATCAAGGGCAGGAATATTTAAATGTGCGACCATTACACTCGACAAACCTCGATCAAATAAATATTTAAAAGGATATAACTCTAACGTGTCTAAGCGCTGTTTGCTGTGATTGATAAAAGGTAAGGCTTTATGCGAATCCACATCGGTATCGCCATGCCCCGGAAAATGTTTTCCATTAGCCATTACGTGTTCATCCTGCATACCGGCCATGTACATGTAACCTTTTTGAGCTACTTTGTATTTATTTTCACCAAAACTTCTGCTGCCAATGACAGGATTATTTGGATTATTATTGATATCAATATCCGGAGCAAAATTAATGTGCAATCCAATACGTTTGCACTCTTTGGCAATCTGTTTGCCCATATAATAAATCAGCGAATCATTCTGTATGGCACCTAATGCCATTTGGCGCGGATAGCGAGGTGTACTATCCAAACGCATCGACAATCCCCACTCGCCATCAATGCTTAATAAAAGCGGAGTTTTAGCAACACTCTGGTAATAATTTACCAATTTGGCGTGACGCATAGGCCCTCCCTGCATCATGATTAATCCGCCAACATTGTATTTCTGTATTAACTCTCGGGTTTCACGAATATGCTTCATGTCTTTATTGCTATATGCGGCGATCATGAAGAGCTGAGTTATACGTTCTTCAGGCGTAAGCGCGTTAAAAACTGAATCCACCCATCGCCACTCATATTGTAAAAAATCGGGGCGATTATCCTTTGGTGGTTTGGTGGTAAAAGAAACTCCAAGAAACACTAAAAACGTAATTATTAGGGAAGATACAGCAATTCTCATAAGCCTTAAAGTTACCCAATAGAGCAGCATGGTTTTTTTAAACCACGGAATGTTTTTAACAGCAACTTTTTAAGAAACCCAACAAATACTATAGTTCCTTCAGTTGACAATAAGGCAAAATTTAGTACATTTGTTACGTTAATGGTTCTTTAATCGTTTTTAAAGATTAAAAGGGAATTGCGTGAGGAATAATCCGATTCGCAAACAGTACCCGCTGCTGTGATTCTCATTAAAACTTTGATAATTCTGTTGCCACTGTTGTTAAAACGGGAAGGCTATCAAAGAGAGATAAGTCAGAAGACCTGCCAATAACACAAAGTTTGTAGCTTTCGGGATGTGAAGCGACAGAACAATTGAAATTTAATTGTTTTTTATTTCCCGTATTGATGCGAATAATTATTCGGAGGAATGATTGTTTGTTATGATGAAATGTAGATTATATATATCTATTGTGGTGATTTTTGCCGGCCTTCATCTGGTTGCTCAGGTAAGAGACACAAGCGCTATTAACCTAGGGGAAATCGTTATCAGCAGTGTAAAAAGCAAACAATTAAATACTATTAAGAAATCACAACAGCAGGATACGGTAACTAAGTTTAATTTCAACACCCAATCTTTGGCCGATATACTAACTGTAAACTCTCCTGTATTTATCAAAAATTATGGTCCTGCTAATTTAAGTTCAGCAAGTTTTAGAGGAGGGAATGCTTCACAGAGTCCGGTTTTATGGAATGGCTTTAACATCATGAACCCTATGCTGGGACAAAATGATTTTTCACAAATACCCAATTTCATTTTTGACAACATTGGAATTGAATATGGAGGTTCGGCAGCAACTTGGGGAAGCGGTGTGATGGGAGGTAGTATTCATTTGAATAATGTGCCTCAGTTTAAAAAAGGACTTCATTCAATGATTACACTTGGCCTTGGAAGTTTTGATACGCGAAAATTAAATTCTCAAATCCATTATTCAACTGAAAATTTCAGCTCTAATACAAAAGTTTACTATGTTAAATCAAAAAATAATTTTGATTACAGTGATACTACTATAAAAAAACAAGTACACTCCAATTATAAAACAAGTGGCTTTTTGCAGGAAATCAGCGCAAAACTATTCGCTAATCACCACATCAATGCAAGAGTGTGGTACCATAACGCTGAAAGAAATTTACCTCCTGTTATGGGTGAATTAAAAAGCACTGCCAGTCAGTTAGACGAAAATTTAAAATTAACAGCTGATTATACTTATAAAACCAATCGCCTTTTGCCTTCAGTGAGAATCGCCTATTTTGACGATGTACTTAATTACACCGACAGCGCAGCATTTGTTTTTTCTAAAAACAATACCAAAACATTTATTGCGGAAGCCGACATTAAATTTACTCTAAATACAAATCACACGTTTTTTATGGGAGGTAATTACACTTCCTTTAATGCAATAACCAATAATTATACGAAGCCAAAACATTATTTAGAAAAACAAGCTGTATTAGCAGGATATAATCTGAATTTACTTAGTAATAAATTACTATTTGAGCTTCTTTTACGTCAGGAATATTCACCTCAATTAACAATACCGACAACAGGAAACATAGGAATTGCTTATCAAATTTTTAAAGAACTAAAACTTAAAATGAATGCCGCAAAAGTATTCCGATTGCCAACCTTAAATGATTTGTATTGGGCAAACAGCGGAAATCCTGATTTAAAACCTGAAGAAGGCTACACATTTGAAGGAGGATTGGACTTTAAATGGAATAAGAAACAGATTACTCTGCAAAGCGAACTTACTTATTTTGACAAAACGATTAGTAATTGGATCAGTTGGGTACCCGGTGCCGGCGGAAACCCCACACCAATTAACCTATCGGAAGTACACAGCAGAGGTACAGAAACAACTAACCGAATTGTTTATTCAAATAATAAGATGTTTTGTCAATTAGGATTCAATTCAGCGTATACACTTTCAAAAGCTGTAAAATCATCACTTGCCAACGATGCCTCAGTTAATAAACAACTGATTTATACACCACGTTATAATTATGGTGCCAATTTCTCATTTGGAATACAAAACTTTATCGTTTCTTATTATCATAACTACATCGGTTATCGTTTTACTAGCAGCGATAATTCCAGTTGGTTAAGTCCTTATCATATTGCAAATATGAAATTCTCATATAAATACAATGTGTCGTTTGTTGGGGTTACAACACTGTTTCAGATTAATAATTTATTTAATGAAAATTACAAAGTTATTTCACAGCGTCCCATGCCACTCCGGAATTATGAAATCAGCTTAACACTAACTTATCATAAACCAAAAATAATTAAACAACCCATCATCTAAAAACAATACCATATGAAAAAAAAAATTACTCTTTTATTAATTGCCCTTATGAATTTTACTCAGGCTCAAAGTGTCGCTACCTTTGAAAACTTCTCCCTCCCTGCTGATTCATTTTATTACAATGCAGCCAGTACAGATTTTCAAACCACCAATGCTATTTTCGAATACGAATGGGCAACCAGTACATTTGGGAATTATTGGAGTAAAGGTTTTTCTTATACCAATAAAAACGACTCCACTAATGGGGGGTATCAGAATCTGTATAACTGTATTGCCTATAAAGGATACAACAACTCCAATTATTATGTAACAGCACAAGCTAACGGCATCATTAAACTTAAGACATCTACCGATAATGTTGTAGATGGATTTTACATCAACAATTCTACTTACGCCTATAAATCGATGAAGAACGGCGATATGTTTGCTAAAAAATTTGGTGGCACTTCCGGAAATGATCCGGATTGGTTTAAAGTAACCGTTAAAGGTTATTACAATGGAACCATGAAAACAGATAGTTCTGAATTTTACTTGGCGGATTACCGATTTAGTAATAATACCCTTGATTACATCGTTAAAGGTTGGCAATGGGTAAATTGCAGTAATTTGGGTGTAGTAGACAGTATTCAGTTTTTTATGTATTCATCGGATAACAGTTCTTTTGGTATGAACACGCCTGCGTTTTTCAGCATGGACAATTTCACAACAAGCAAAACTGTTGGCATCAACGAACTAAGCATTATCTCTGATTTAAAGCTTTACCCTAACCCGGCTAATGAAATTGTTAATCTGCAAATTAACGCTAAGCAATCTGCAGAATGTGCCTTCAACATTTATTCACCAACCGGAGCATTAATTAAAAACATTACATCAACAATTAAAGCGGGCAATAACATCCTAAAAGTTGAATTGGACGAATTGAACAGTGGATTTTATTTCATAGAAGTGAGTGGAGCCAACACAAAACAAACTATTAAATTCATTAAAAATTAATGCGGTTTATTTTAATTATCATAGCTGGCTTATTCACCACAAGTGCTTCAGCGCAATTTCATGGAATTGTTGGCAGCGCCAATTGCAATGCACTACATACCGACAGCAGTGTGTTTGTTGCCTGGGGCGCCCAATGCAAAGTAACACGAGGTTTTCAAGACATCAGTAATACTTCATTAGGATATGCCAGTGTTGGTGATAGCTCTTACGTTATAGGTAAAGCAGATGCCGGTGTGGTTAGTTTGGGCGACGGAGGTAAGGCTACCGTAACGTTTTCTGTACCCGTGACCGATGCAACCGGATATGATTTTGCTGTATTTGAAAATTCATTTAACGATTCGTTTTTAGAGTTAGCATTTGTTGAAGTAAGCAGTGATGGGATTAATTTTGTACGTTTTCCTTCTACGTGCAACTTACCAGAAAATCCGCAATATGATAATAATGCGAACATGGACGCTTCAAAAATCAATAATCTTGCCGGAAAACACCGGGCGTTATACGGTACGCCATTTGATTTACAAGAGTTGAATGGAAACCCTTTAGTAGATATTACATCCATAACGCACATCCGAATAATTGATGTAATTGGCAATATAAATCAACCCTTCGCCAATTTTGATTCGCAAAACCATGTGATTAATGAACCCTGGCCTACTCCATTTCCATCCTCAGGATTTGATTTAGATGCTATTGGCGTTATTCATCAAAAAGCAGTAGGGATTAATGAAATAAATTCAGAATCAATTTTCAGCATATATCCGAATCCGTCATCTGATTATATTACAATTAGAAGTACCGAACTCATAACTTATAATCAATTATCAATTTTCAATTTAGTTGGCATCCAATTAATGCAAATTGATATCATTTCTAATCAGCAAATTATTGATGTGAGCAAATTAGAAAGCGGCATTTATATTGTACAAATTAGTTCTGAAAAAGGAAATCATACAAAAAAAATAATAATTGAATGAGAATTCTTTCTTATATACTTCTATTTCTTGTTTTTACATCATGTGTTAACGACAAACCTAATGAGCAGCTCCAGCCTCAACTAAATTTAAGTGGAGGTCAGAAAGTTTACGTCACTAATGAAGGTAATTTTGGAAGCAATAATGCATCAATTACTTTATTCGATGCCGTTAATAACACCGTTGTTAGCGATATTTACAAATCTCAAAATAACAATGCTGTATTAGGTGATGTTTGCCAGAGCATGCTAAAAATCAATCACGGTTATTACTTAGTAATAAATAACTCAGGAAAAATTGTGGTTGTATCATCGGATGATTTTAAAAAACAAAATACAATTAGCGGTTTTAATTCGCCACGCTACATCTTACCCGTTAGTCCTAATAAAGCCTATGTAAGTGATTTATACGCCAACGCCATTTCAATTATTGATTTAAACACCAATACAATTACAGGGAGCATTGCTTGTAATGGCTGGACCGAACAAATGGTGTTATTATACAATAAAGCTTTTGTTACCAACCTAAAATCAAATTATGTTTATGTGATCAACACCATAAACGATCAATTAAGCGATAGCATTTTTGTAGGGCCAAATGCAGGAAGTTTGGTTATCGATAAAAACTCCAGATTATGGGTGTTAAGTAGTGGCAACAGCACAAGCTCAATACCCGGAAAATTAACCCGCATTAATCCTGTTAATTATCAAATTGAAGCAACATTTACTTTTAATACCGGAAATGCTCCGTCAAATTTATGCATCAATTCAACACGGGATATGATGTATTATCTGAATTCTCATGTATATAAAATGAGTATATCCGACAACAATTTACCATTAACAAATTTCATAAACGGCACCGGGCATACCTATTATGGTTTAGCAGTAAACAATAAAGACAACAACATTTATGTTAGTGACGCAATTGATTACATTCAGAAATCAAGCATAGCAGTTTACACAGCGGACGGAAACCAAAAAACTAATTTTAAAGCCGGCATTAATGCATCAGGCTTTTGTTTTGAGTAAAGTATAATCGATTTAATTATACCATTTTACCTATTCCTTTTCACACTTTCAAGGTTGTATCAATCCTTAGTGTTAATGTAATTTTATGTATCTTTACTTAATAAGTTACGGGTATTATCAAGGCCATCAACATAGTTTCATTCGACATTCCATTTCCCGCTAATTATGGTGGCGTAATTGATGTGTTTTATAAAATCAAGCATTTAAAGGCTAAAGGCATCAAGGTGCATTTACATTGTTTTGAATACGGTCGCGCGCATTCAAAAGAACTGGAGCAACTTTGTGAAAAAGTATATTACTACAAACGAAAAACGGGAGTAATGAATATTTTCTCACTACTTCCTTATAATGTTAA
This sequence comes from Bacteroidia bacterium, assembly GCA_040403535.1. Classification (GTDB taxonomy): domain Bacteria; phylum Bacteroidota; class Bacteroidia; order B-17B0; family Aurantibacillaceae; genus JAHEYG01. Next base: position 12,338 of record JBBAKL010000034.1, on the reverse strand, counting down.
GTCGCGCCAATCGGAAGAGCTTGCTCAAAATCTTTTAAGTAATGACTATCCCATACTTTTTGAAGTCTTACATACTTGTTATTTAATGAGCGACGAACGATTTAAAGACCGATTTAAAATTTATCGTCACAGCAATATCGAACACGATTACTACTATCATTTAGCACAAAGCGAGAAAAAAGCATTTAAGCGCGTTTATTTGAAGGAAGAAGCTAAAAAACTTAAGAACTTCGAATCAGTGATTAATCATGCCCAATTAATATTGGCCGTAAACCGGGATGACTTAAATTATTTCAAGAAGAATTATTCGCAAATACCTTCAGAATTTCTCCCGAGCTTCCATCCCAATAATGAAGTAATTACCATTCATGGTAAAAGCGATTATTTACTTTATAATGGTAATTTAAGCGTTTCGGAAAATTATGCGGCAGCAGATTGGTTAATTGATCATGTTTTTTATAAAATCAATTCCAAAATTATTATTGCCGGATTAAATCCACCTGCGTTTTTGATTGATAAAGTTAAAAAACACAAGAATATTAAATTGATAGCAAACCCTCCGGAGGATAAAATGAATGAGTTGATACATCATGCACACATTCATGTACTATTTACAGAACAGGCAACCGGATTGAAACTAAAACTACTGAATGTATTATTTAAGGGGCGCTTTATAATTTGTAATGATAAAATGATTCAGGGAACCGGAATTAAAGCTGATCATTCGATACATGTTTGTAATAGTGCAAGTGAAATGATTCAAAAAATAAACGCATTGGCTTCACTGGATTTTGATTCCGTATTAATCACCGAAAGAAAATTACAAGCAGATATTTTCTCAAATCAAAAAAATACAGAATTATTGCTTGAATACATAGAAAGCAAAGTACTAAACATTAAATCCTGAATTATTAGCATCGTACTAAAACGATCTTAAAAGAAAACATCAGGAGTCTATTTCCTAACTATATTCATCTCTTTTAATAAATATCCCGCGCCAGCGTACTTATCAATAATAAACAAGGTATAACGAACATCTAAAACAATATTACGGCACAAATTAGGATTGTACATCACATCACTCATAGTACCTTCCCAGTTACGGTCGAAATTGGTACCAATTAATTCACCTTTGGCATTTAAAACCGGACTACCGCTATTTCCTCCTGTTGTGTGATTAGAAGCGATAAATGCGATACGTAGTTTGCCGTTTTTATCAGCATACTCTCCATAATCTATCTTCTGATAAAGCTCTTTCAATTTAGGAAATACAACAAAATCTTCATCATTTGGATTTTCTTTCTCCATTAATCCATCCAGCGTAGTAAAATAATTGTAAGTCACACCATCACGCGGCTCGTAATTATTTACCTTGCCATAAGCCACACGCAACGTAGAGTTGGCATCCGGATAATACTTTTTATCCTTCATTAATTCACGCATCGCTTTAACATACTCCTTTTGCAATTCGTTTATACGCAATTCATCATATTGCGCTTGCGGATTAACGGTAGTTTGATAGTATTTTACAGTGGTGCTGGTGAGTTTATAATAAGGGTCGCGCTCATAAAGTGCTGCATTCTTCTCAAAATCATCCAGCATTGCTTTTGCTTTCTCATTATCAATAAAACTTGAGTTTTCGTATAAGAACTTTGCAACCGATTCGCCACTGTTATCATGCGCATTTAATAGCGAGTCGAGGTAATACGGACGGTTTATTTTATCTACGCCTTTAACGTACTCGTTTAACATAACGGCACACAGTTTAATGTCTGTTTCCTTATTCATGTTTTTGAAAGGAATCGATTTTTTTATCGTCTTTAATAGATCATCAAACTTATTTTCTTTACCGGCTTGTTTCTTTTTGAGTTCGGCAAAAATATTGATGAAATTCATTTGGAAGCGAATACCATCTATACCCAGTAAGCATTCACTGTAATAATCCATTTGCTTGCTTAATGCAGAGTATTCGGTGTATGTTTTTTTGAATTCGTTGAACAAATCATTGTATTTTCCCTTACAGGCAGGATTGGCATTGGCCATTTCTAAAAATTGTTTTTCAAACTCACGCTTTTTTTCTATTCCATTATATTTTTTTAAACCAAGCATTTCTCCTGCCCATTTTTTATAGTAATTGGCAATACCTGCGTAAGCATTCGCGTACATTAAACGTACTTCATTGCTTTTTTTCATATCTTCCTCCAGAATTGCTAAACGCTTCTCGCGCAAAGCCACACGGCGAGGATTGGTTTCGTTCACCAACATATCAACCGCGTAAGAGGTAAGGTATTCTTGAGTTCGACCCGGAAAACCATATACCATTGTAAAATCACCTTTTTCATACCCTTTAATAGATACCGGTAATGAATGTGCCGGCGTATACGGTACGTTATTTGGAGAATAATCTGCCGGCTTATTGTCTTTATCCGCATAAATACGGAACAAAGAAAAATCGGCATTGTGTCGCGGCCACATCCAATTATCCGTTTCGCCGCCAAACTTTCCAATTGACGAAGGAGGCGCACCAACCAAACGTACATCTCTGAAAGTTTCAGTAATGAATAAATAATATTCGTTTCCGTAAAAAAACGGACGAACAAATGCACCATAGTGAGATCCTTTGATAGCCTCCGCTTCAATTACTTTTATATTCGCTTTTACGATGGAATCTTTTTGTAACTCGGAGGTGTTTGCGTTAACATTATTCATCACCTTTGTTGTTACCTCATCAATACGCTTAATGAAAGTTACAGTTAAACTAGGGGTATAAATCTCCTCGTTTTTATTCATCGCCCAGTAACCATTAGTTAAATAATCTTTGGTAACTGTACTATGATAAACAATAGCGCCGTAGCCACAATGGTGATTCGTTAAAATTAAACCTTGCTGAGAAATAATCTCAGCTGTACAGCCACCGCCAAACTGTACAATGGCATCTTTTAAACTGGATTTATTTACACTGTAAATTTGTTCGGCTGATAATTTGCAACCGTTCTTTTTCATGTCTTTAATATTTAAAGCATTTAAAAGCTGTGGCAACCACATGCCTTCATCGGCAAGAGAAATAAAAGAAAGAAGTAAAAACGGAATTATCAGAAAGCTTTTCTTTAGTGTCATATAAATTAATTTGAGATAATAAATATACTAATGTTAGGAATACATAGCATACCCATTTGTGGGGGAGTTATACCCGAAAAAATTAACAATTAATGCGCCATTTTGTTCGGAAAAAACCATTATTGGATACCTGTCATTTTCATGGCATCGAGTTTTATGGCTGAATCGAGAGGAATTTGCAATTCGGCAGATTTTAGGGTAGACTTTTTTAACAATCCGGGCTGGTTACGGATTTGCTTGGCATATCCTTGAATGGCTTTGTTTTTCTTTATTCTTGCCCAATATGTAGCCGGCGACGTATACATTTCATACGCATCCTGTATAAAGGTGTTGCCAAATGCTGCTAAATTACCATCACTATACAACAGCATAATCACATTGTTTTTTTTCTCAATTTCTTCCTTTAAATTCAATTCCCAAACCTCCACTTTCTCACCCGGAATTGGAGAAGGAATCACTTTATTGAAATAATACCAAAACTGTCCGCCTGCAAAACATTGAGTCGGCACTCCCATATAAACGGGTCCGTACCAATAACTGTCACTTATAGTTAATACACGTGTACGGTTTTTTAAAGTGTCATTTTCAAATAATATTTCAGGGTAAGCCAGTTTCATACTCTGATCCGGATTACTGTACAAATTCATACTCTTTAAAACATCTGCATCGCGACTGCGGGCTGTATCCACCACATCTGTTTTCTCCCAGAAAATTTCAGGCATTTGGGTATTGTGTAATACTTCAATATAACGGATGATGGTATCCACAGCCAATACTTCTCCATAATAACTCCAATGATGTCCAAACTTTGGAAATAAAGGGTACTTGGTGTTAGGTTTTAATAAATTAAAATAGGTGTATAAGTCAAGGTGATTTACGCCGTTTGCTTTACATTGCTTCACAAACTCAGCATGATTGGTATTTTTAATCGGATGTTTATATTTATCTTCTACTTGATCAATACAGTATTCGCCCTTACCGGGAGCAAAAACTAATAATAAATCCACACCATGACGCTTTAAGCTATCTTGCACCACTTTGGCTTTTTGCATTTGTGTTTTGACCCGCTCTTCTCCTATAAAATCATCACCGAATGCAGAAAAAATATAACTTTCGCTGTAAACGTAATTATCCTTACCTATAACAAATCCGTTAACGCGTATTTGATTAAACGCTTTGTAATAAAACTGATTATTTACTCGAACGCTGATTTCTTTTAATGCCCAGTGATCGTTATTGTAATCGTCCATTTCTTTTTGATAGGATCCAGACATCCAGTTTTCCTTATTCAACTCAGGCTTTTTATCACTGATAACAATTCCGGTTAAATTAGGCTTGTTGTCTTTTTTCACAAAAGCAAACAGCAAAGGAAAACTCAAAGCAATAAATGCGATGATAATTTCTTTAGTATATAGTTTACTATTTGCTGACATTAAAATCTGAAATAAATAAACGGGTTAAAGTCGAGCGCAGAGATGTAGGTCAATGAAATATAAAACAGACAAATACTTAACAGTAAAAGTAGACTTTTGGTTCCTGACGAAAATTTTTCTGCGTAAACGGCATCCTGAATTGCTTGTGTTTTTGGAGTGAAAGCAAAGAACGAAACCAAACAGGCGATAGTTGCAGAAAACCAGAAATCGTTATTCAACGCGAATTTACCGTCGAAGAAATTGAAACTGTACATTTGTTTAATTACGTGCGTTGCCATGGATAAGTCTTCATTTCTAAACAGCACCCACCCGGTAATCACAATAATGAAAGTAATAACGGTTGAAACAACCTTTCCGATTTTTTGATAAACATTGCCAAGGAATAATCTTTCAAGTACCAAAAACAAACCATGAAAGGCGCCCCATAAAACGAAATTCCAGCTGGCGCCATGCCATAAACCACTTAATAAAAACACAACTACAAGATTTCGGTACAATTTAGCAGCTTTAACTTTATTTCCACCTAACGGAATATATAAATAGTTTTTCATCCAGGCACCAAGGGTTATGTGCCAACGACGCCAAAATTCGGTAATAGAAAATGATAAATAAGGATTTTTAAAGTTTTCCGGTAAACGGAAACCTAATATTTTACCAAGTCCAATAGCCATGTCGCTGTATCCGCTGAAATCAAAATAGATTTGAAACGTGTAGGCAACAGCGCCAACCCATGCAGCAGCCGTATCAATCTGATCGGGGGATAATTTAAAAACAGCATCTGCTTGCATACCCAGGGTATTGGCAATAATTACTTTCTTAGCCAGACCAAAACAAAAGATAAAGAAGCCACTCAATTTTGTTTCTGAGGTGTAATTCTTTTCGCGATTGGTGATTTGATCGGCGATATCGTGGTAGCGAACGATTGGGCCTGCAATTAATTTAGGAAAGAAAATGATATAGGTTTGATAATGCCAGAAGTTTTTAAGTGGTTTATGTATTCCTCTATACACATCTACTACATAGGTAATACTTTCAAATGTGTAAAACGATATACCAATTGGTAATATGACCTTGGTCCATTTAATGTCGGCACCGAATAGTGCATTAACATTATCTATAAAAAAATTACAGTATTTGAAATAAAACAGCAATCCAAGATTCATTGCCAAAGACACAATCAAATACTGTCGTTTTCCGGATTTGGTTTTATTGTTATGCATTGCGTTTACCAGATAAAAATCCAGAAAAGTGGTGCCGAGGATCACAAAAATAAATTTTGGTCCGCCCCAGGCATAAAAAACAACGCTGAAAATTAAAATGCAGGCATTTTTAAACTTATTGGGAGTTAAATGATAAGCCAGCAAAAACAGAGGCAGGAAGTAAACTAAAAAAGTTATGCTGCTAAATACCATTAATTGTTTTTAAATACCGAACAAATTTAAGGGATTAATGCATAAATAAAAGAGAATTAAACCTGTTTCTCTTTTAAATCACCATTTTCACAAACCAAGGTCCGAGATTTAAATTTTTGATAAACCAACATATCGTGGGTGGCTAATAATACCGAACTGCCGCCATCCGCAATGGTTTTTAAAAGCTTTAAAATTTCCTCAGATGTTTCAGGGTCTAAATTTCCCGTTGGCTCATCAGCTAAAATAATTTCAGGTTCGTTTACAAGTGCCCGTGCAATACTCACACGTTGCTGTTCACCGCCCGATAATTCGTGAGGCATTTTAGTTTCTTTGTTTTCGAGTCCTACTTTTTTAAAAATCTCGAATATCCGTGCCTTTATTTTAGCTTCATCATCCCAATCGGTCGCTTTCATCACGAAACGTAGGTTTTCGTATATATTTCGGTCACTTAAGAGCTGGAAATCCTGAAATACAATACCAAGCTTACGTCTTAAATACGGAATATCCTTGCGTTTTAGGGTGTTTAATGAAAAACCGGCCACCATTCCTGTCCCGTTCATTAAAGGCAAGTCGCCATAAATCGTTTTTAACAAACTACTCTTGCCGCTCCCTGTTTTTCCAAGTAAGTACACAAACTCACCTTTTTGAATTTCAAGGTTAAGGTTACCAATAACCGGACGCTCATCCTGAAAGATAGTTGCGTTATCAAATTTTATAACTGTGCTCATTTTATTTCAGCACTAAATTACAGTTAATGTAACCAACCTTTAATTAAGCGTTATTCCAATATCAACATAAGCGGGTTAATAACTGCAAGTTAAGCGCCTAAAAGGTAAAACAAGCCAGACTAACTTTATTGAAAAATTTTTTACGCAGATTTTAATTTTCATCATGATGCTACGAAAGTATGGTGTAATTGTTGTTTTATGTGTGTCGTACATACTGGGCACCGCTCAAAAAACAGCAGCTTACCTCGATAAGGAAAGCCTATTAAAGGACGGCTTGGAGTTGTTTGACAAAAAGCAATTCGTTGCTGCTCAAAAAAGCTTTAACGATTATATAAAACAAAAATCATCTCCTTCATTATTAAAAGCGGATGCTGAATATTATTCGGCCGCTTGTGCTATAGAATTATTTCACAAGGACGGTGAATGGCGTATGCGCGAATTTATTACTGATCATCCCGAAAGTAATAAGGTAAACGGAGCATGGTTCTATTTAGGAAAATCAAGTTACCGCAAGAAGAAGTATGAGGAAACTATAAAAAATTTCGAAAAAGTAGATATTTACAAACTAACCAAAGATGATTTAGCTGAGTTATACTTCAAACGCGGCTATAGTTACTTGGAAGCAGGAAATCCCGATAAAGCGAAAACCGATTTTTACGAAATAAAAGATGTGAATAATAAATATATATATCCGGCTTTATATTACTTCTCACACATATGCTATAACGAAAAGAATTACGAAACATCCTTACAAGGCTTTACTAAATTATTAGGTAACGAAACTTTTGGATCCGTTGCGCCATATTACATTACTCAAATTTATTTTGTACAGGGTAAGTATAATCAAGTGGTAGAGGCAGCTCCTAAATTATTAAACGATACCAATCATGTTCAAAAGAAAAGTGAAATCAACAGAATGATTGGGGAATCTTATTACAATCTTAAAGATTATAATAACGCATTGTCGTACCTGAAACAAACTGAACTGGCATCAAATTTAAATCCAGAAGGTAATTATGCCCTGGCTTATTGCTATTACAAACTCAACGACTATAATAACGCCATAACATATTTTGAAAAAGCAGTAACGAAAGAAGATAGTTTAGCTCAAAACGCCTATTATCATTTAGGTGATTGTTACTTAAATGTTAGTCTGAAAAACAAGGCAAAAAATGTATTTTATCTGGCAACGACTCATGATTTTGATAAAAAAATATCGGAAGATGCTCTATTCAGTTTTGCAAAACTAAGTTACGAACTTGATTTCAGTCCGTTTAACGAAGCAGTGAAAGCATTTTCTAAATACCTTAAGCAATACCCCAACTCTACTCGTAAAGAAGAAGCATACAAGTATTTAATTAATGTATATGCCACTACTAAGAACTACGACAGAGCCATTGCAAGTATTGAAGCTCTTGAAAATCCGGATCCCATTGTAAAAGTGAGTTACGAGAAACTGGTGTTCTTTAAGGCAATTGAGCATTTCAATAATAGCGATCTTGATAATGCGGAAAAACAATTTAAGAAAGCTATCGGTATTAATGCCGACAAAAACTACAATGCTCTTTCGCAATATTGGCTGGGAGAAATTTCGTACTTGAGAAAAGATTATTCAACCTCAATTGAAATTTGGAAAAACTTCCTTTTAACACCAAGCACAATTCAGCTGAAAGAATTTGATTTAGCACATTACAACTTAGGGTATGCCTATTTCCAGCGTAAAGAAAAATCGGATTACACCAACGCTAATCTTGAATTCAGAAAATATTTAATGGCTAAAACCAATGATGATTATAATAAATTGGCAGATGCTAATGTTAGAGCTGCCGATTGTTATTTCATGAATCGTGACTTTAACCAGGCTGCAGAATACTATGAAACGGCTATCGCTTTAAATAAAGTAGATGTGGATTATTGTTACTATCAAAAGGCTTTATGTAATGGTTTATTGAAAAACTTTAAGGAAAAAGTAAACGATTTAAAATACATTGAATCCCATTTTCCAAACTCCAATTATTTAAGCGCTGCCATTTATGAAATTGCAGATACCTACAATAAAGATTTAAATGATGGTGATAATGCCTTAGCTTATTATGAACATATCATTAAAAAATTCCCTAACTCATCATTTGTAAATCCTTCTTTAGCCGGAATGGGATTAATTTATTATAACCGAAAGCAAGATGATAAGGCGTTTGAATACTTTGACATGATCGTTAAAAAAGATCCGAAAAGTCAGGAAGCCAGGGAAGTATTGCCTATGATCAAGAAAATATTTGTAGTGAAAGGCGATATTGATGGAATGGAAAAGTATTTTGCGTCAAATGGAAATCCGCTTGAGATCAATCAAATAGAAATGGCTTTATTTGAAAGTGCGCGTGAGGCGTATTATAACGATGAAAACTGTGAAGCGGCCATGCCAAAGTTTGAGAGTTACATTAGCAAATTTCCCGATGGCAAATATATTTCTGAAGCGCAATTCTGCTATGGAGAATGTACCTACAGTAAAAATCAGTTTGAAAAAGCTTTAACAGCCTATATGTATATCATCTCAAAACCAAGAAGTATATACAGTGAAGTTTCATTAACAAAAGCCGCATACCTGCTTTACAAAGACAAAAAATACAAAGATGCTTTACCGGTTTATTTGCAAATGCAGGAATTAGCGGAAAACCCATCCAACAAGTTGACTGCGAAAATTGGCGCTATGCGATGTGCGTTTTATACTGCCCAATATGAAACAGCACTAACCGAATGTAATAAAGTATTGGCCAGTGAAAAATTAACGCCTCAACAAACGAATGAAGCAAAATACATGAAAGCAAAGTCGTTATTTGAAACGCAGCGCTTTGATGACGCATTAACCGAATTTACAGCTATAGCTAAGTCGTCTAAAAACGTGAGTGGGGCGGAAGCTCTGTATCATATTGCTAAAATCCAATTCAACAAACAAGAATATAAAGAAGCTGAAAAAAGCATTAATGCATTAATCAGTTTTGCATATACCAATGATGATTGGAATACAAAAGGTATGATTTTAATTGCTGATTGCTACATTGCAAAAGGTGAACTCGATGACGCGGAAGTAATATTGCAAACCATCATCGACGGAAAGCCTAAGCAGGAATATCTGGATGAAATCAAAAAACGTCAGGATGATCTGGAAGAAAAGAAAAAAGCAAGAGCGGCAGTGCAGGCCATTACCCAACCGGATATGAAAGTGGAATTTAAAACCACAGAAGGAGATAAGAACTTATTTACACAACCAGTTACTCCTACTCCTGTTTTGAATGACAGTACCCAAGTTAAACCAATTATAGAAAATCCTAACCAAAAACCAGAATAAAAACAATGCTTAACAGTGTTAAAATAGAAAAAAAGGCCGGTGGTTGGGGAAGCAATCAATTTATTGCTCAAACCAACAGCGAATCAGACAACCATAAAAAGCGTAAACGCTTACTACAGTTCGCTTTTGTATTGGTTTTGTTAATGGGATACGTGGCTGCGGTAATGGGGCAAACAAACATGAACGATATCAATTTTCAAGCTGAAAGTGAATTTCAGCCAACTATTAAAGATGCCGTGAAATTTTCAGACATTCCCGAAATCAGGGATACCGTTAAACGAATTAATAACGCTACCTATGGAATCGTTTCAAATCCATTGTTTCCAAAATATGAAGTAGCGCCAATTAATCCTGCAAAGATGCAAAACGAACCGCTTTCGAAACTTTACCATTCCATGATTAAAATTGGTTATGGTCCTGTTTACAATATGCCGTATGGTGAAGCCTGGTGCAACAGCACACGTTCACGCGACATGGCGTATGGAGCCCATTACAAACATTTTTCTTCTATGTCGCAAATGGATAAAGTTGGTTACAGCGGATTCAGTGATAATGAGGCGGAAATTTTCGGGAAGAAATTCTATAAAAAGCACACCTTGAGCGGAGAATTCAATTACAAAAGAAATGTGGTTAACTTCTATGGTTTTGATAACGAATTGAACAAAATAGATGATAAAGATTATACTAAACAGCGTTTTCAGTTATTTGAGCCATCCGTTCAATTACAAAGCCACTATACCGACAGTAATAAGATTAACCATAACATAAAGTTAAGTTATTACAATTTGCAGGACATCTATCGTACCGCTGAAAACAACATTAAATTGTATACTGAACTTGGTACGTTTATAAATAAAGAACATTTACATGTTAACGTGTTGGCTGATTACTATAATCACAAAAAAGCAAACGATACATTAAACGATTTTATTTTCTCTCTTAATCCGTATTTTGAAGCAAATGGCAAAAAATGGCATGCCGATTTAGGATTAAATGCCACCATTGATGTGTTTGACGGAAAGTCTAAATTTTATTTTTACCCTCAGTTAAACGTTTATTATGACATTTATGAGAGCATCATCGTTCCGTATGCCGGCGCTTCAGGTGGATTAATTAAAAACAGTTTCCGTAGTTTAACCAACGAAAATCCATTTGTTAATCCGAATATCCGATACGCAAACACTCATAACAAATACAACGTATTTGGTGGATTGAGAGGGAATTTAAGTTCAAACACTAGTTATGATGCCAAAGTTAGTTACGGACAATACGACAGTTTAAACTTCTTTGTTATCGATTATAGTGATTTAACACAATTAGACAATAAATTCACAGTAGTTTACGACAATACATCATTGTTAAATCTAAGCGGTCAGTTAAAATACCAATACAAAGAAAAGATTCATTTTATTGCAAAAGGAAATTACTATCTGTATAAAACAAAAAACTTAACCCGTGCTTATCATCGTCCGGATTACGACATCACCTTATCGACAATTTATAATTTAAAGAGTAAAATTATCTTAAAAGCTGATTTATTTGCTATTGGTAACCAATGGGCATTAACAGAGGTGAAAGACGGAGAGATTTACAAAACAGAACCTAAATTAATGAACAGTTTGATAGATATTAATCTGGGAGGTGAATATCGATACAGCAAAATGTTAAGTTTCTTTTTAAAATTCAATAACATTGCCAATATGAAATACATGCGTTGGGAAAAATACCCTACTCAGCAATTCAATTTCATGATCGGATTAACGTTTATTCCTTTTTAATTAGATCATAACTGAAGGTTTTCAGATGGATCCCAAAACAACTTCTGAAAATCAATGATTTTATCATCTTTCACTTTCACGCATTCTTTCTCCAATAATTCCTGCATCTGAAATGGAGAGGCAAAATGGTTTTTACCGCTTAATACTCCGTTTCGGTTTACCACGCGATGTGCAGGAACTTTCGGTGTTTGATTATGAGAGGCATTCATTGCATAACCTACAACGCGCGATGAGCCCGGACTTCCAAGATATTTAGCAATTGCTCCATAACTGGTAACTCTACCCTTTGGTATCAATCGCACCACCTGATATACCGAATCGAAAAAATCGTTTTTCATTAACCTAGCATTAAGTTACAACCTCTGATATCACTGTTATCAAACCGGCCCATGACTTCAAATGAAGTGCCATTTATTCGGCCTAAATCCTGAGTAGCAATAAACGAACATGAATTCAGGTTTGCCAAATCAATAACATTAATACCACCCGTTTTATTTTCACCAACCAAACTTAAAGGATCTTCC
>JBBAKL010000033.1:0-32875 GCA_040403535.1 Bacteroidia bacterium | reverse complement strand
TTTTTTATAAATGTGCCCGCTTTTTTTGCGGTTTTCACCACGTGTGGTAAAATGCTGTTGAGTGAAACTATAATCATCTTTTATTTTTTATCAAATAATAATCTTTCGCCTTTTACGCTTTCATTAAAATTCCCATTGTCATACACTAAATGACCATTAACAAAAGTTTTTTCTACAACTGAATTAAAAGTATATCCTTCAAACGGACTCCATCCGCATTTGTAAAGTATGTTTTGTTTGTTTACAGTTTGAGAGGCATTTAGGTTTACTAAAGCCAAATCGGCAAAGTATCCTTCACGAATGTATCCGCGGTTTTTTATTTTAAATAGGTCGGCTACGTTATGACACATTTTTTCTGCTATTTTTTCTAAACTGATTTTTCCCTGCTTATGAAATTGCAACATGGCCTGCAAACTGTGTTGTACTAACGGTCCACCACTAGGCGCTTTTAAATAAGGCTGACTTTTTTCGTCGATGGTGTGAGGAGCGTGATCTGTCGCTACTACATCAATGGTGCCATCCAGCATTGCTGCAAATAATTTATCTCGGTCGTAAGCTGTTTTAACAGATGGATTCCATTTAATGAAATTGCCTTTAGATTTATAATCCTCATCGCTAAACCATAAATGATGAATACAAACTTCGGATGTAATCCGTTTTTCCTTTAGTGGAATTTTATTGGTAAATAAGCTTAGTTCTTTGGCGGAAGAGATATGAAATACATGTAAGCGTGTATTGTGTTTTTTAGCCAATTCAACCGCAAAAGATGATGATTTGTAACACGCTTCATCATTACGGATGATGGGGTGGAAGTAAGCCGGTAAATCTTCGCCATACTGTTCGATCATTTGTTTCTGTTTCTCCTTAATCATCGGATCATCTTCACAATGTGTTACGATGATGGCATCAATATTAGTAAACACATCTTCCAAGGCTTCTTTGTTATCTACAAGCATGTTTCCGGTAGAAGAGCCCATGAAAATTTTAACTCCCGCTACTTTACTGTAATCACATTTTTTAAGCTCATCAATGTTGTTGTTGGTAGTTCCCATTAAAAAAGAGTAATTGGCCAACGAACATTGTGAGGCACGTGAGTATTTTTTTTCCAATTCTTCAACGGTAATAGCAGGCGGATTGGTGTTAGGTTGTTCCATAAAACTGGTTACACCACCGGCTACTGCTGCTTTTGCTTCTGTATAAATTTCGCCTTTATGAGTTAAACCCGGCTCTCTGAAATGAACCTGGTCATCTATAATACCGGGAAACAAATGTAATCCTTCGGCCACAATTTCAACTGCGCCTTTTTCCTCCAGTTTAGGCTCTACCTTAGCAATTAAATTGTTTTCAATTAATATGTCGTAATTAGATACAACTCCTTCGTTGACTACTGTTGCGTTTTTAATAACAATTTTTTTCATGGCGCTTTTATTTAGGTTCTGAAAATTTATAAATGTAGGTGGTTTGATTGTCGTTGACCGGATTTAACCACTTTAATGTTTTATCGATCAAGCCCGGCTCAATGGTAGCTATGTACTGTACATTAGGAAATCGTTTTTTGAAACTATCAACACGTGCTTCCAGGTTTTCCGCTTGCCAAAAGACTACATAATTTGGCTTGGCGTCTGCCGGCATATTCCTATACCGCGCAAGAGCTGAGTCGGGATTGTTCTTTTTTGTAATGCCTATAACCGAACGCCATTTACCTAAGTAATAAAGTGGTGGCATGGTAAAATCATTGTCTTTGTTACTGTCTTCTATCATAACCATGTTTAAATCGGGTTTCTGATATAGATAGTACATGGCTTCACAGCGATTTCTCTTTGAATAAGTAAAGCAAAAAATAATCAGAAACAGGCAGTTGAAAATAATCACAAAGTTTTTTGAGAATTTGAAAAGTCTTGGTTTAACTTTTGACTTGTATCTTTCATATAATTCAAACATACCAATAGTTCCTGCCAATATTAATGTTGGAATAATTGTTACTACAAATCGCTCTTGTTTATTAGGAAAATAGGTGTGAAATGCCAGGTAGATAAATACCGGCCAAAATAAAATGGGTAATTTTTTCCAAGTAAAAAAGTATCCTCCAAATAACAAAAAGCTTAATGGCGGAATTAATAATCCTAGTATTAAATCAATGTACATGTGCCAGATATCGGTACCGTATGTTCCGGCGTTTGCCAGATTATAATCAATGTATTCTCCGAATTCCGCAAAAGGGCGTCCCCATAATACAATATCCACCACTCCTAAAGTAATTCCTATAACTACTGCAAAACCTAAAAAGCAGCTGAAAAGATATTTGATATGTGTTCTGTAAAGTAGCAAGGCTATTGCAATACCAGCCGCGTAAAAAACACTTTGGAACCGCACGGAACAGGCAAGGCCAATCATTATACCGGCTAAAAAATAATTTTTAAAATTCTTTTCTTTAATGATAAACCAGGTAGCCAGAAATAAAGGAGGAATGCATATAAACTCTGCCAGGTTCCGCACACTAAGAAATGGCATGAACCAATACAGTGATAAAAACAGTGCTGCATACGTTGCTGCTTTTTTATTAGAAAGTCGTTCCACTATTTTATATCCGTAAATAATCAGAATAAGTGAATAAGCGGCATGCAACAAACGGATGAAGGTCATTTTTAGTTGCGGATCGGCTAAACCAATTATATTAAAAAATTTAAAAATGAAATAATGCAATCCAACATAGAGCAGAGGATGTCCCTGAGGTTTTCTGTCAGGAAAATCGGGATGCGGTAGCCAATCGTTATAATCATATCCGTCAGCCCAGCTGGAGGAAGCTTCAATAATTAAAAAGTGATCATCAAACCATCCGAATCCTTTAGAAAAAATAACCGTAATTAAACGAAACAATATTCCCAATCCAATTATGATTTGAAGAGGTGTGTATTTATTTTGGATATTCTGAATAATCTGTCTCATTATTGTTGCGCGGTTTTGTAAAAGTAAAACGCTACAAAAGAAAAAATAATATTAGGAATCCACACTGCCAGCAATGGTGAAGCAAACCCGGTGGTTGCGACCGTTGTGAAGATGTACATGAACATGATGTAGATACAACTTAAAAATAATCCAAATGCAATCTGTAAACCAACTCCGCCTCGCACTTTTCTTGACGAAATAGCTACACCTATAATGGTAAGAATAAAGGTGGCAAAAGGGAAGGAGGTTCGCTTGTATTGTTCCACTTCAAAAAACTCGATAAGATTAGAGCCTTTTAAACGTTCGTTTACTATGTAATTTTTTAATTCGAAATAGGTCATAATTTCAATTTTACTTTCGTAACGCCACATATCGGCCGGAGTAAAATTTAATTTTATACGCATACTGTCAAGTGCCTTGTGAATCTCTTTGTGAATTGGTTTTTGACCTTTTAAGGTGTCTAAACGTTCTTGTTGAGTTATGGTTCGTTCAAATACGTTGGTTAACAACCATTCTTTTTTTTCCTTATCCCATTTCATGTTATCGGCTTTTAACATGTAGGTTTGGCGGTTATTTGAAAATTGTTCAATGGAAATCCGAGTAGCGGTGTTAACGCGGTTATCGTAGCTCTCCATGTATAACACTTTATTAGGACCAATGATTTTATGTATATTCTTGTCTTCTGTGCTATATCCGCTATTTATCCACTTGTCTTCAAATCCTATTTTTATTTTTTGAGCTTTTGGAATTAAAAAATGATTTAATAAGAAAGAGCTAAATCCGATGATAAAGGCGCCAATAAGATAGGGTTTTAAGATGCGGTTAAATCCGGCGCCACTGCTTAAAATAGCAACAAACTCGGTACGGTGTGCCATTTTTGAAGTGAAAAAAATGATGGATATAAAAGTGAAAAGCGGACTAAACATGTTTCCGTAAACAGGAATAAACATGCAATAGTAATCTACAATAATTTCTTTTAATGGAATTTGCTTCGTAACGAAAATCTGAATTTTCTCCTTTATATCGAATACGATAAAAATTGCCAATATAAGTGAGATGGAGAAGATAAACGTTCCCAGGAATTTCTTTAATATATATCTGTCAATTATCGTGAGCACTTTATAATCTTTGGCTTAATTGAACCACCATTTTGTTTTTCCATTCGTAAAATGTGCCTTCAATGATTTTTTTGCGAGCTTCGCCTACCAGCCACAGGTAAAAATGCAGGTTATGTACGCTGGCAATTTGCGAAGCAAGAATTTCTCCACATTGAAGCAAATGACGTAAGTAAGCCTTGCTGTATTGTGTGTCGGCAAAACAATCGCTGCTTTCATCAATGGGCGAAAAATCATTTTTCCATTTTTCGTTTTTGATGTTGATTATACCGTTTTTCGTAAATAATAATCCATGACGCGCATTACGAGTAGGCATTACACAATCAAACATATCAATACCCAACGCTATGCTTTCTAATATATTTACGGGTGTACCCACGCCCATTAGGTAACGTGGTTTTTCCCAAGGTAAAATGTTGCAAACAACCTCTGTCATGGCGTACATGTCTTCAGCAGGTTCACCAACACTTAATCCGCCAATAGCATTTCCGAAGCAATCTTTACTTGAAATGTATTCTGCACTCTGAATACGCAAATCTTTGTACACACTTCCCTGAACTATCGGAAACAATTCCTGATTGTAACCGTACTTAGGCTCTGTGGTTCTGAATCGGTTCACGCAACGGTCGAGCCACCGATGTGTCATTCCCATAGAGTCTTTTGCATATTTGTATTCACAAGGGTAGGGAGTACACTCATCAAAAGCCATAATGATATCTGCACCAATTGTACGCTCAATATCCATCACGCTTTCCGGTGTAAAAAAATGCTTACTTCCATCTATGTGTGACGTGAAAGCAGCACCTTCTTCGCTTAATTTACGTTTATGTGCCAGCGAAAAAATCTGATACCCTCCGCTATCGGTTAAAATGGGTTTATCCCAGCTGTTAAATTTGTGTAGGCCTCCAGCATTTTCAAGAACATTTAAACCGGGACGCAAATACAGATGATACGTATTGCCCAATATGATTTGTGCGTTAATGTCGTTTTTTAACTCACGCTGGTGTACCGCTTTTACAGTTCCGGCAGTACCAACCGGCATAAATATTGGTGTTAAAATTGAACCATGATCGGTTTCCATTAAACCCGCACGGGCTTTACTGTGTGGGTCGGTATTTTGTAAGGTAAATTTCAAGATACAAATGTAAGCTATAAGAGGAGAATTCCTCTTTGTTTTTAGAATAATTTAATAATATCGTTCAGACTATTAACCCTAATATCGGCTATTACAAAGCGAGTGTCTGACTGATGTTCCTTATCTGGGATAGCTGCTACCCGCATTTGAGCGGCCTTTCCAGCAATAACCCCGTTTACCGAATCCTCAATAACCAGGCAATATTTTGGTTCAATACCTAACTCGGCGGAGCACTTCAGAAATACTTCCGGATGTGGTTTGCCGTATTCTAAAAATTCGGCCGATACTACGGAATTAAATAATGGTTGAGCCTTTATTTTTGATAAAACTGCATCTACCAGCGCGTGTGATGAGGATGTAGCCAGTCCAATCGGATATTTTTGAGATTTTAAATGGGCTATGAGTTCAACAGCCCCCTTCATAGGCTCCCCTTCAGTTTTAATGAGTTCAATTAAATGAGTGATTACCGACTTGTCCAGCTCATCCGGATGTGTATCCTCGATGCCATGATGTAAAAACCAATGATTTATTACTTCTTTAAAACGCATACCGGTTGTTTTACGGCAATCGTCTTCTGTAAAATCAACACCAATGTCGTTAAAGCCTTTAATCATGGCTTTTCTCCACAGTGGTTCTGAGTCAATTAGTACGCCATCCATGTCAAAAATTACGGCTTTAATCCCTTTCATTAATTGTTAATTTCTTTGTTTAATAAATACAAAGATATCTTTATTTGGCTTGTCTTGTGCCGATAACTTTGCGCTATATGTTGTATCCGGAATTTAAACATTTTGGTTTGGAAGAATTATTGTCGGTGGCAGGGGTCCTTGTCCTAATAGTTTTAATTATTCACTATTTTTTAACTTATTGGCCCATTGCGGCTTTAAAGACAGTTCATAGCACGCCGGGTGCCAATAACGAACCGGTTTCGGTAATTATTTGTGCTCGCAACGAAGATGAGAACCTGACTGAGTTCTTGCCGAAAATCTTAACACAGGATTATCACGAATTTGAAGTTATCGTAGTAAATGATTGTTCGTGGGATAATACAGAAACGGTTATTGACGAATTCGCGAAAATATTCCCTAACCTGAAAAAGGTAAATATTAAGGAGGATGCCTATTATAAGCACGGCAAAAAATTTGCGGTAATGGTTGGCATTAAAGGGGCTAAATACGAAAACCTGGTATTTACGGATGCCGATTGCTATCCAGCATCAGATCAATGGTTAAAGGAAATGGCAAGTGCTTTCAGTTTACAAAAGGAAGTGGTATTAGGATATGGAGCCTATATCAAAACACAGGGTTTTTTAAATTCGTTAATACGTTTTGACGCTTTCACAATCGCATTAAGTTATTTGAGTGCTGCCATGAAAGGAAAAGCGTATATGGGTGTAGGCAGAAATTTGGGTTATAAAAAATCTTTATTCTTTAAGCATAAGGGGTTTTCGAGTCATTATCATATCAACTCGGGGGATGATGATTTATTTGTAAACGAAGCCGCTACTCCTGATAACACGAATGTTTGTGTGAGTCATGATTCCAATACGTATTCAAAAGCTAAAACCAAATTTGCGGATTGGCGCCGTCAGAAAATGCGACATTTAACCACTGCGCCTCATTACACTTCCTCTTCACGTTCACGTATAGCTTTTGATTTTGCCATTAAGTATATTTTTTACGCCATGTTGGTCGTGTTATTTTGCTTTAAAGGTACCTTATTAATTGGGGTTGGTCTTTTTTTCTTGAAAATGCTGTTTCAAATGATTATCTTTAATAAAGCCGCAAAGAAATTTAACGAGCCGGATATGTGGGGGCTTTCGTTTTTTTACGAGTTTGTTCTTTTAATTCTATACCCTGTTTTTCACCTGTCAAAACTGTTTCATAAACCTAATAAATGGACGAACTAGGAAATATCGACAAACTAACAACCAAAGCCGTTTATGATTATAAACTGGTGCAGGCTGCCCTTAATCAGGGCGATCAAAAAGCTTATGCGGAGTTGTTACATCGTTACCGTGAGTCGGTTTATTTTATGATGCTGAAAATGGTAGGGAATAAAGATGATGCCGATGATTTAACCATTGAGGCATTTGGAAGAGCGTTTAAACGTTTACATCAATACACACCTAACTTCGCGTTTAGCACCTGGCTGTTTAAGATAGCGAGTAATAATGCTATAGATCATTTACGTAAAAAGAAACAAGGCGAACCGTTGTCGCTGGATACGAACTTTGTAAATGACGAAGGGCAGCAATTATCACAAAATATTAAAGCCGGAACTCTCGATCCCGAAGAAAACTACATGAAAAAACAAAAAATAAAAATGCTGAATGATGTAGTTGATAAACTAAAACCAAAGTATAAAGAACTGGTGGTGATGTTTTATTATCAGGAAATGAGTCACGAAGAAATATCTCAGAAACTTAATTTACCGATTGGTTCCATAAAAGCACAATTATTCAGGGCACGCGAATTTCTATTTAATATTCTGAAAAATTCGGGGCACAATATGTAGCATGAAGCCTGATATCATTTACAAATATTTTCCTGATTTAACACAAAAACAAAAACAGCAAATGGAGCAGCTGTTTGATTTGTATGTGCACTGGAATTCACAAATTAACGTAGTTTCCCGAAAGGATATTGACTTGCTGTACGAACGCCATGTTTTACATTCGTTGGGAATTGCAAAAGTTATTCAGTTTAAACCCTGTACTAAAGTAATGGATGTTGGAACAGGTGGGGGATTTCCGGGAGTGCCTTTAGCAATTATGTTTCCTGATTCGCATTTCCATTGTGTGGATTCAATCGGAAAAAAACTAAAAGTAATTAACGAAGTAAGTGCCGCTATAGGATTAAAAAATCTGACGACTCAACACGAACGTGCTGAAAAGGTTGACGATAAATTTGATTTCATTGTAAGCAGGGCCGTTACTGAGTTTCCTGTTTTTTACAGTTGGTTAAAGGGTAAATTCTCGATGAAAAGCTTTAACGATTTACCTAACGGAATTTTATATCTCAAAGGTGGCGATTTGAAAGAAGAATTCGGACGTTTTTATAATTCCTGTCAGTTTTTTGATTTGAAAAATTATTTTGAAGAAGAATTTTTTGAGACCAAAAAAGTAGTTTATTATCAGTGGAGATAATCCAGATTAAAACAGAAAATCAAAAGTAGACTATTTCTCCCTTAAAGCATTGATGTTAAAGCTTAATCCGGCAGATAAACGCAATCCAGATAAATCTTTGTGCACATCATCACTGTGTTCACCAATAATTAATCGGGTTTGTATAAAGAAATTAATAAAGCGACTCACGTAGAAATTATCGCCAATGGCAGCAGAGAATACAGGGTTAACGCCTGTTTGTTTGTTTTTAATTCCATGTACTCCGGCATTGAGTTTGTTTAACGACCCTCCGGGCTGAATTCCTAAATACAAATCATTGCGGTTTTTAGTAACGTGAACCAATAAACCTTAAAAAAACAGTGTGGTTATAATCAGAATCAGATGTTTTATTAATGGAACCGGTAAAACTGTATATGTCGCCGCAAAATGATACACGCTTATTGTAATACACTTACAAATTACCATGTAAATAAAAGTACGTACCATTATTTCCAAGCATTTTGGAAGGAATGATGGTTCCTATTGCACGAATTAAACCGGGAAGGATAATTTTTTTTACTTGTGCAAATTACGCTATTACAAATAGGACAAGAATAAAAACGGAAGTTATTTTTTTCTTTTCCATATTCTGAATACTTTATAATTCATACTAACCTTAGTTAATAAATGACCTTGTAAGCCGTTTTCTTTTTTTTGTGAATTTCAATAGAGTTTGAATCGGTATCTACATGAAGTGTCTCTGTAAAATGAAAATATACTGACTCATTAAACTGATGTCAAAACGCGAAGTAATATTGAAATGCATTCCTAAACCGGCCTGAACCGCAGAACCCCAGCGATCTTTGGTAATGGAAGCATCTTATGGTGGTCATTGTGTTATAATCAAAACAATCTCCGGCTAAAATATAGGGTTGAATAAGTTTCGGTTATTGTAGTTTTGCAAACGGATAAAACAAAACAGCCAATGTGATAATATTCGCTTCAAACTTTGTTATAAACGTTAATGGAGATGTAATCGAAAAACCAGTCGTTATTGATGGCATTACTCATTTGTATTCTGAATTGACCGCCGCATTCAATGCCGTTACCTTCATCTCCAAAGGTGCTGGCTGTGCTGCGATCCCCCAACGAAAACCATCATGCGATTTTAAAGTCAGGTATAGAATCTGCTTTTTGGGCAGACACGAAACTAACCATTAAGTTTAAAATTAGTGCGAAAATGAAATAATGTGTTCTGATCATATTTTACAAACATATAAAAAACAAATAATGCAGCAAGTGTGATGATCCTATTTTAAATAAAAAAGGCGGGAAATTTCCCGCCTTTTTATAGGTAAGTTGTTTTTATTTTACAATAAATTTAATGTTGGTGGTATTGTTATTTACATTAACAATAGCGTAATAAACACCAGCAGTTAAATTTTCCATATTAAAAGATACTTTCTCATCGCTGCTGAATACTGTGTCAATAGTGCGCCCTAATACATCGATAATTTTTATTTCTTTCGGAAGATTGTTTCTGAACTCTATAACGAACTTGCCATTTGTTGGATTAGGAGAGAGTTCAATACCGTTATCATTAGCTAAATAATTGATACCAGTACATAAATCAACAACGATTGATATTGTTACCGTGTTGCTGCAACCTGTTCCGGAGTTAGTATAGGAATAAACAGGAGTAAAAGTTCCTGCTGTTGCACCCGGGGTAAAAACATTACCGGCAACGTTAGTACCGGTGTATACGCCACCTGCCGGTGAACCTGTTAAAGCTATTGTGCCCGCATTAACACAGGTAGTATTCATGGAAGCAGTTAATGTAAGAGTAGGTAGAGCATTTACATTAACGGTGTAAGCAGGAGATGATACCGTGCAAGATCCAACTGTTCCTACAACCTGATAGGAAGTGGTAACGGATGGTGTAACAACTGCAGTTGAAGTCGTTGAGCCTGTCGTCCATGAATAGGTAGTTGTTCCATTAGCAGTTAAGGTAGTTGATTGACCTGCACAAATGGTGTTGGTGCCTGAAATACTTAGGGTAGGAGTGTTCATAGAAGTGTATAAACTTAATACCTGAGTTGGGGTTAATGCGCTTGTGTAAATTCTGAAATCGCTCATTAATCCATTTGGACTTAAGCCGGAATTAGACGAGTACCCTCCTATTTTAAATGGACCTGCACCATTAATAGGCGCAGAAGTTTGTGCAACCGTTACTGTTGCCACACCATTTATATAACCTGTAATGTTACCTGCTGTTTGATTGTAAACAAATGTAACCATGTTAGAGGTAGTTGTTGCAGCTCCGGTTATAAGCACATCTGTAAAACCGCCTCTTAAAATCCAGTTATTTGCACCTGCAACACCATTTGTAAAACAACGGAAACTGCCTGAATTTGCATCACCAAAAATATACCAAAGAGTTGAACTTGGTTGAATGTTTGAACTCCAAAATGAGATCGTCCATGAGCCGGTTAAATTCGGAGCCCATCCGGTATTAACATAATCGCTTGTGCTTGTGCCGCCGGTTCCAACAAGTGCATTCATACAGCCAATTGTTCCTGTTTGCGTTTGCGCACCAATAATTGTACCTGTTGCAGTTCCGCTTGGTGGTGAACTCGCATAATTGGTTACTGTCGTTCCGGTCCCACCAAATTTATAATGTAATAAATCCGGTGTAGGTGCTTGTGCGTTTAATGTTGCTGCAGCAAAAGATAATGCCAAAGCAAACAAACCTGTCTTTTTAAGTAGATTTTTATTCATAAGTAGTTTTTTTGTAAAGGTATTGATATTAAGTATGCAGCTAGCAAAAAGTTTAATGATTCTTATCAGATGTTCCTAGTTAACATGTATAACAAAGACATAAAAACAGTGCGAAATTAAAGGAGTATGAATAAACCGGCAGAATTAGGTAAATAGATAAACCATAATGAGCGTTATGCTGTGAATGATATTAGATAAACTAAATCATCCGGCTGCAATTTATTTTTTAGCTAACCATTTGCATGCATTCACAAAGGCCTCCAGCCATGGGGAAACTTTATCGTTCGTTCTGCCTTCCGCATAATGTGCCCAATTCCATGGAAAAATAGATCGTTCGATGTGTGGCATCATTACCAAATGTCTTCCGGTTTTATCACACATCATAGCTGTATTAAAATCGGATCCGTTAGGATTGGCAGGGTAAGTTTCATAACCGTATTTGCCAACAATATTGTATTTGTCTTCAGAATAAGGCAATTTAAATTTCCCTTCGCCGTGAGAAATCCATACACCTAAAGTCGCACCTTCTAAGCTCGACAACATCACTGAATTATTTTTCTGAATTTTTACAGAGGTAAATCCGCTTTCGTGCTTCTGAGATGTGTTGTGGTGCATTTTACCATGAACTTCATGCTCCGGATTGATTAATTCCAGTTCCATAAACAACTGGCATCCGTTGCAAATACCAACAGATAAAGTATCCTCACGTTTAAAGAAGTTTTTAAGAGCGGTATTTGCTTTTTCATTGTATAAAAACGCACCGGCCCATCCTTTAGCAGAACCTAAAACATCCGAATTGGAGAAACCTCCAACAGCCCCTATGAATTGAATATCTTCTAATGTTTCTCTTCCCGAAATTAAATCGGTCATGTGAACATCCTTTACGTCAAATCCAGCCAAATACATGGCATTGGCCATTTCACGTTCTGAATTACTTCCTTTTTCGCGAATGATAGCAGCTTTAGGGCGTTTTCCTGCCGGAACATCTGATGATTCAATGGTTCCATTGAATTGCTTAGGGAAACTGAATTGTAAAGGCTGATTTTTATAGTTGGAGTAACGCTCCTTCGCCATTCCATTTCTGGATTGTTTTGAATCTAAAAGGAACGACGTTTTATACCAGGTATCTCTGGTTTCAGAAATATTAAAGTTAAAGGAGTCGCTGTGGTTTTTAATTACCAGCTGATTGCCTTCACGTACTGTTCCAATTTTAAATATTTGAATGTTGTTTTGAGCGAAAATACTTTCAACGGATGTTTCTGCCTGAAATACAACACCGATGTTTTCGTTAAACAGAGCTTTCACCGAATCAATTTCATTGAGCGCACTTAAATCGATTTCAGCGCCAATATTCACGTTAGAGAAACACAATTCGAGAAGGGTAGTGATTAAACCACCGCTGCCAATGTCGTGCCCTGCATTAATTTTTCCTTCGTTAATTAAGTTCTGAAGTAAATTAAATGCGGTTTTAAAATAAGCTGAGTTTTTTACAGTAGGCACTTCATTACCGATTTGATTTAAAATTTGAGCAAATGAAGAACCACCTAATTTAAATGTGTCCTGAGAAAGGTTGATGTAATAAATGTTTCCACCATTTTTCTTTAAAACAGGTTCAACAACTCTTGTGATATCCGAACAATTTGCCGCTGCGGAAATGATAACGGTACCAGGAGAAATCACTTCATCGTTTGGATATTTTTGCTTCATAGAAAGCGAATCTTTGCCGGTTGGAATATTGATTCCTAATTCAATAGCAAAATCTGAACAGCCTTTAACAGCTTCGTATAATCTGGCATCTTCTCCTTCATTTTTACACGGCCACATCCAGTTGGCAGAAAGTGAAACAGATTGTAATCCGTTTTTTAAAGGTGCCCATACAATGTTCGAGAGCGCTTCTGCAATTGCGTTGCGCGAGCCGGCGACAGGGTCTACTATTGCCGACACAGGAGAATGACCAATAGAAGTAGCAATGCCTTCCTTACCTTTAAAATCAAGAGCCATTACACCAACGTTATTTAACGGTAATTGTAAGAGACCTGCGCATTGTTGTTTTGCAACTCTTCCACCTACACATCGGTCAACTTTATTGGTTAACCAGTCTTTACACGCTACAGCTTCTAACTGTAATACGTTGTTTAAATATGCCGGAATTTGTGAAGCAATGTAATTTAAATTTGAAAATTCACGGTTGGTTGTTTTATCATTCATGATGGTTTTTGGTGAACTTCCAAAGAAGTCGGCCAAATCATAATCCATCGGTTTTAATCCGGTTGTTTTTGAAACAAAAGTGAAGCGATGATCGTTTGTAACATCACCTACCTGATACATTGGCGAACGTTCGCGTTCAGCAATGCGCTTAAGTGTTTCCATGTCCTTTTCTCCAATTACCAGTCCCATTCGTTCCTGAGATTCGTTACCGATAATTTCTTTTGCTGAAAGAGTAGGATCTCCTACAGGTAGTTTGTCCATATCAATCACACCGCCTGTTGCTTCTACTAATTCGGATAAACAATTTAAGTGTCCGCCTGCGCCATGATCATGGATTGAAATAATTGGATTATTATCGCTTTCCACTAAACCACGAATAGCATTCGCTGCCCGCTTTTGCATTTCGGGATTAGAACGTTGAATGGCATTCAGTTCAATTCCTGAGCCGAATGCGCCGGTGTCGGCTGATGATACTGCCGCGCCGCCCATTCCGATGCGGTAGTTTTCGCCACCAAGAATAACAATCTTATCGCCGGCTTTTGGTTTTAATTTGAGAGCCTGATTTACTTTTCCATAGCCGATTCCTCCGGCTAACATAATTACTTTATCAAAACCCAATTTTCTTTTTGTGTTTTTGATATGATCGGTTTGTTCGTGTTCAAAGGTTAAAACAGAGCCTGAAATTAATGGCTGTCCGAATTTGTTACCGAAATCAGAAGCACCATTGGAGGCTTTGATTAAGATATCCATTGGAGTTTGATATAACCATTTACGCTCCTGCATGCCTTTTTCCCACTCCCGGTTATCATCCAGTCGCGAATACGATGTCATGTAAACTGCGGTTCCTGCTAACGGTAAGGAGCCCTGACCACCTGCTAAGCGGTCGCGAATTTCTCCGCCTGATCCGGTTGCAGCACCGTTAAATGGCTCTACAGTGGTAGGGAAGTTATGTGTTTCAGCTTTTAAAGAAATAACGGATTCAAATTCATTCTCTTCGTAAAAATCCGGTTTATCGGCAGTTTTAGGTGCGAATTGAGTAACCTTAGGACCTTTAATGAAAGCAACGTTGTCTTTATAGGCCGATACTATATCGTTGGGGTTGGTTTCAGATGTTTTCTTAATTAGTTTAAAAAGTGAAGTCGGTTTTTCTTCACCATCGATTACAAAAGTTCCATTAAAAATTTTATGACGGCAATGTTCTGAATTAGCTTGTGAAAACGCGAAAATTTCGGAGTCGGTAAGTTTTCTACCAATTTTAATTGATAAATTGTTGAGGTAATCTACTTCTTCCGGACTTAGCGCCAATCCTTCCGATTTATTGTAAGCGTCAATATCACTAATTTCCAGAATAGGTTCCGGTTTAATATTGATGGTGAAAATCTCCTGATTCAGTTCCTTATATTTTTGGGATAACATCGGGTCAAAATCCGTAAAATCGGAATTTACTTTTTCAAATTCTTCGATACGGATAATTCCGCTTATTCCCATATTTTGGGTTATCTCAACTGCATTGGTACTCCAGGGAGTAACCATAGTGGCACGTGGACCAACAAACGTTTCGTTTAAAACAGTTTTGTCAATTTTTGATGCTTTGCCAAATAACCAATTCAATTTTTGAATGTCGTTATCTGAAAGTTGCGTGTTGATCTGAACAGCGAAAACCGTATTAGTTTTATTGCCGAAAAAATGAATCATTTGAATTCTGGTTAAATGAGTAAAATTCTGAGGGACAAAGTTAAATTAAACGTATAAAATCCTTCAACGGGATAATTAATATTTATCCCCAGAAATCAACAAGGTAATTTGACGAAAAAAGTGATGTAATTAGAGCTAATTTGTAGGTTGTAAAAGCAAAAAGTCCCGCATTGCGGGACTTTTAATTTTGAGCGGAGAAAGAGGGTCTCTCTGTCTCCCTTGAATATCAATGGGTTTAAGGGCTCTTGGTCAGTCAGGTCAACTCCCAGGTCAACAAAGTGCCACTTTTCTGCTCCTTTTTTAAAGAACGATGGTATCGAGGGTGAAATTACTTCTTTTCCTGTAAGCTCCGCCTAAAATTTGTAAACAGAGAACAAACACCCCTCTATATAACGGAGTTTTTTTAGCCTGGTTGCAATCAAATGCAACTTGAAGCCAGAATTTCAGTACAAATTCCCAGATGAAGCCCTTTTACTTGGTTTTGTAGCCTCAATTTCGCTTCCCGTTATATAGGGAGGGTCCCTTTTTCTTTTTACTAACCTAAAATCGAAAAAAAACATGGAAACATTCGTGGTCACACGTCAAATTTTTGCTGTCGGAAAGAAAGATGCGTTTCATCTACAACTTGAATATGCCTATGAAAACAAAAAGGTATTCATTACTTCCTCAATACCTGATTGGGTTTTGGACCAGTATCCGTTTCCTGAATTAACATTGAAAGAGCAAAAGCCATTCCTTGACATGAATGAAGTAAATCAGAAACTTACTGAATATGCTCGGACACTAAAAACGTGTAAAATGGCTAGGCAGTTTTTCTATTCATCACTGCTTCTTGATGAAAATGGGAATTTCATCCAGGAAAAATCACACTTTTACCGAAGAATGGTTTCTACTTTTCTCTTTAAGAAAATTCCGTACACATCAATTCACACGAAACCATTTTCAGCTTTATTCCTAACTGAATGCTTTAAAAATGCTGTTAGCAAAGAATCTGATTTTTTGCAAGTGAAATCAATTAAGCGAAAAACGTTTGAATACAATCTCAAAGAAACTCTGCACGAAGATGAATACACTGACTTATACTTTAGAATCAAATCTTTCGTTCAAATAAAAGTAACTGACCTCCGAGCCAATATGCCATCCTTCATTGCAGGAATCAATGAGAAAAATGAAGTGGTAATTGCTTTTGTTCGACACTCATTACAACTACATGATGAATAAGTATAGAGCAACAATGTATTTTGTGAAATATGCCAACTGGTTCACTGGAAACATCGGGGCCAGGGTACTTCTGCTTACCTATTTAAGTTTAATGAGTATTTACCTTTATGGCATTACACCAAATGCAATTCACTTTTTGTTTTTTGGCACAATAGGTTTCGAATTAATAGTGGACCCATTCTCAAAAAAGTATCGAAACAAAATCCATTTACTTGGCTTGGAAATTGTTGAAGACCTTCGAGAATTACTTGAAGAACGTGGTTTATAATTTTCCAGCTAATTGAGCTTCCGACACTGTTTTCCAGAAGCTCTTCAATACCCAGTCCGATAAAAAAAGTTTACGATTTTTGTAATGGATGTGTGGAATTTCCGTGAAGGTTTCCAACTTAGAAATTAAGCGGAATAAGTTCGTTGATTTTTGGTCCAGGAGTTCACACATTGTGCTCCAATCACAATAGAGTTTATTTTTATAAACGTATTGAATAAATTCAGTTTGACCATATTCGTTCCTTTCCATAATAGAGTTGCTTTGTAATCATAAATAGGAATGGAAAATTTTATACAAGTCAACTATTTTATTCTTTTGTTGGTTTATAAAAAAAGAAATGATTTTCAGGCTTCCACAATGCGAGAGGACCATATTTGGATGGGAACTATTCATTCCTATTTTTTGAAAGAAATTGGGGACAAAAAATGCGGAATTACTTGGGCGAAAAATAGCACAGAGCTTATTTTAGGGCGTAATTTTAGCACGGTAATAGAAGTGCTTAAATTAGGTCCAATTTAAGGGGCTAATTCAAACTTTACAAAATCGCCAATCCTCAAATTCGGGCCTGTAGGATAAACATATAGGATACTCTTTCCCTTCTTTCTCCCTTACAATTACTTCTATCATGTTTCCATTTGCTAAAGCATGCTCCGCATAAAAACGGTTCACTTTGTTTTTTAGCCAAATGTATGAATTGTGAAATGATATTAGGGTGTGAAAAATTTCAATCCACTCATCAAAAGTGACATTTTGAATTGTGTTATATTGGTCATTTTCAATATAATTATTTGGGTGGATATTCCTTCCTTGAAATGAATAATTGGAATGAGCAATAGAGTTTCTCAATTGTGGTTTGTATGCCTCATTAATAGCGTCCCACATTTTAGGAAACCTTTCTTTTAATTTTGGCTTAATATGCTTCAATATTAAATCTTGTCTATTTCCAGTTGCATCTTTATCTCTGTTTGATTCTTGAACTTTAAAATACCAATCATAAGTTTCACCAGAGACTAATCTTGTTAACTCGTAGAATGTTTTGATGATGGAATCTGACTCCCAAAATTTCAGGTATATGAGCATTTCCAACTGAATTGTGGTCTCTTCAAATTCTATAAGACCATCAATTTCTTTTCTACGCTCAGGAGTCCATTCGAGTAGTTTGACATACTCAGTGAAATTTTTTTCGTATAAGTACTGAGTCCTGTATTTGTGGATAAATCTATAATGAGCGTCTTCTGAATGTCCAATGCTTCCAGGTCCTATAACTAGAGGATTAAGTTTCTTGCCATCTTTTCCCTCAAACTTCAGAACATCTGGATTGTAGAAACCATTATTAATCCAAATAAGTAACTCGCCAGGATGAGGCTGGTTTTTAATAATTTCAGCAAAAAAAGATTCAAATTCAGGTCGAATTAATGCATCCTTCTCTTTTAATTTATCAACAAATAGCATTACCTTTTTATTTATATAAACTATCGAGTGAGTTGGGGCCAAAATACTTCTTGTATTGCTCAATTGCATACTCATCCATCATTCCACCAATATAATCAAGTATTGTTCGCTCTTCGTTCTTCTGGTCACGATATTCCGCTGGTAATAGTATCAGTTCATTATTAAAACTTTTATCAGAATACACCTCAAAAAGACCCTTCAGTACCTTTTTTCCCAAAAGCTCATATTGAATTACATCAGCTTTCCGAATTACAGATTTGAATGTTAATTTTTTTAAACCAATTGCAACCTTCGAATGAGTCATATAACCCAATTTGAAGTTTCCATCTTCTTCGACTAATCCAATGTCTTGAATTAAAATATTAACTATCAAAGAAGTTAATTCTTTCTTAAAAAGTATTTCGTATTCTTCTGAAGTTTTATAAGCTGTTGCTTGATTTGCATATTTTTTAGCTTTCTCAACTAACGCTTTAAAAGCAGGAGCCCCTTCTGAATATTTCCCGTTTTCAAATTCATATACAATATCATCAATTGTGAAATACTTCATTCTTAATGTGTCTTCCAAATCATGTGCAGCATAAGCAATTTCATCCGCAAGGTCCATGATTTCACAATCTATTGTTTTTAATTTTAATCCATGTTCATCTGAGAGGTCCTTAACTATTTTGTAGTCCTCATCATATAGAAATTTTTCACTATTCGTTAACTTGTTGTTGGGATACTTTACTATTCCTAATAATGTCCTCAGCGTTAAATTCAAACCATTGCAATCATAAAATTTATCTTCTACGTTATTGAGAATTCTAAACGTTTGCGCATTTCCTTCATAAGGGAATTTTGGATTACACATGCTTAGATATACTTCTCCTGCATGTCCAAAAGGAGGGTTTCCAATATCATGTGCTAGGGAGCAAGCTTGGACTGTAAGAGTGTCCTTTAGATGGAGTCTTTTTGCTATCGACCTTGCAATTTGGGAAACTTCTAAACTATGCGTAAGTCTATTTCTGTAAAATCGGTTACTTTTGGGAACAAGTAATTGCATCTTTCCTTGCAGCCTTCTAAATGAAGAAGAATATAATATTCTTGCATAGTCAATATCTGCATCGTCCCTCAAAGCATCTCTTCTTCTTTCCTTGTGGTCATGAATTCTTATAGTCTTGACTTTTTCAATTTCATTTTCTCTCGATAAAATATAATTAGATAATTCCATGGTAAAATATATTAGGTACTCATTACAATTTTTGAAACTAATTTGTTGATTTCTTAAAAAGGTTTGACCAATGTCAAGCTATCTGGGCACAATTCCTTCAATCTTCCTATCATACTTGTAATGAACTATCTGTTCATTCAATATGAGTTCAATTGCTCTCTCTATCTCGGTAAATGGAACAACAAACCATTCCCTTGGTGTTATTCTTTTCCCTTTAATAATTTCAATGTCAACATTTAGACATGCTTCAGCAAAGAACCTATGCAGCAATTGTTCTAACTTATCTGCATTTCTATTATAACAAGAGTAGCTTGCCACTTTAATTACATCAGCATACAAATATGTCGCTTCGTTTTTTGCATTTTTAATTCGTTCATCAACTGGTGTTGATGTAAAGCCAATTTTAAATAAATTTTCGATTGAAGCAATTTGGGGATGGCTTGATTTAGACTTTAAAACATATATCCATCCTGACTGAATATCTTCTTCCTTAACCATTCCCGCATTAACATAAAGTTCATTGTCAATTCCTTCCTGCGTATTTGTAATCAATTTTCCGCTTTTTAGAATTTGCTTTCCAAGCGAACGATAAAGCATATTGCTATATGTTCCATTTTCAAAAATGGTAAAGGTTCGACCTTCAATTCGTTCACGTGCGCCTGATTTCACATCTTTTACAATTTTCTCAAGGTTCGCTTCCTTCAGATATAGCATTACTCCATCAAGCAAATAATAATTGCCAACAATCAAATTCTTTTCTGTATTATAAAAAGGTTTTATCTGTCTTTTCCCTTCTTTTATTTCATTATGCACTTTTTGGAACATCGCTTCGTAAGGTTTAAATTCTACTTCCTTAAGAGGCTTCCTTTGAGCAATAAAATCTGCCTTTTCTCTGTCGTCTATATTTGAAATGTGCTTGTATTTAAAAATAGACAAATCGCTGTCTGTTTCCAATAAACCAAATTCATCATCATTCAAAATGTCGTTAATTGAGGTTTTAGGAATTTCTACTTCACCTAAGAGATTGTGCCTGTCGAATGGTTTTAAAGAAATTTTTTGTTGTTCATTTTCTCTAATGCTTTTCAGGCGGGCCAATAAACCATATTCGGACATACTGGATGTGCTGGGTTCTCTATTGTTTTTATCAATGAATGAATTTATTTCTTCAAACGAATCTACTAACCTTTGGTCTGAGGTTTTTACGTTTGAAGTTTTTGCAGTTGAATCCAACAAGCCAAACTCATCATCATTGAAGATGTCATCTAATGATATTTTTTTCTTATTACTGTTCATTCAGTGCTCTTTGTCTTTTTAATTCACGTAAAAATATAACCGCTTCTGCCATTCGTTTTTCTTTCGGGTCATAGGATTGAATGCTTGGTGCTTCTCCAGTACGCCCAATCCATTCTTTTATTTTGGGCCACAACATCACAGCTTCTTCCTCCGTCATTTCAATTTTAATTGATTGAATATGCTCATCAATCAATTTCAAAACTTGTGTTGTTACTGATTTTGATAAAATCTCAAAAGCTTTTTGAAAGGGATTTACTTGGTCAATCAAATCAATGTGAATATCATCTATGTTTACAAAGCTATTTGCCATTCGCACAAATTTCTTACCACCTTGCTCTTCAATTATACTGTTCTTAATCACAGAATCTACCACAACATGTTGTCGAACAGCCTCCACATCTTCTGCACTTAAATCTGGATAAACTTCCCGAATAATTTTTGGAATTAATATCGTATTGATGACTTCTGGTTCAACATTCCCAGGCATTGCTTTCAGCATTTGGTCGTCTTGTAGAATCCGAGCTTTCAAATCATTTAGGTCGCTTTCAATAATATCTTTTGCACGCTGAGAGGTGGGTAATTTAAAGCCTCTAATTCTTATTGTGTTTTCATCATCATTCTTTTCGTCTTCGTCATCTCCTTTCAATTTGAATTTGAAATTTGGCGCTAACACTTGTTCCATTAATAATGATGCAGTAATAGCTTTCAGCATATTGTTTACGGCCACTTTCACATCGTCCGTTTCGGCTTCAGGTTGCGCAATCAAGTTGGTGAATTGTGCGTGTGTTTTATTGTTACTGTCTCTTGTTGCTCTCCCAATGATTTGAATAATTTCAGTTAATGAACCTCTATATCCAATTGTTAAAGCATGCTCGCAATATGGCCAATCAAAGCCCTCTTTTGCCATGCCTAATGCAATAATAATATCTATTGCATCTGGAGAGTTTGAATCTCTTAGATATGCTGATATTTTGTCTCGCTCTTTTGGATTATCATTCACCAAATCGGCAACCTTCAATATTTTATTGCTGCGTTTGCTTTTTACATACAGCACGCCTGTTTTCTCATCTTGGGATTCTAAATCACCCAAAGCATCTATAATGTGCCCGACTTCTTCATATTTTTCTCTAGAAGATTCCGCAGAGTTCACACTTGGTATATGAATAATAGTTTTTTTGTTTTCGTCCAAAATTTCTTCCAGTGCCGACATTTGTTTGTCTGGTTGTTTTTTAAAATAACGTCCTGTGTAAAAATGATAACCAATACCGAGGGATTTTAAAAATTCATAACCGTTCAATTGTTCGTAATAATTGTAGGTTACTTTTGTAAACTTAGCTTCATCTTCTGGTAGCAAAACGGGAACGTTATCACCTCTGAAATATGAACCTGTCATTGCAACAACATGAGCATTGGATTTTGCCATGATGTTTTTCATTACTTCACCCAAACGGTTATCTCCATCGGCAGAAACGTGGTGGAACTCATCTATTGCAATTAGGGTATCATTTAATTTCTTTTCATCTATACCATCAAACGCAAAACGCAAAGTGGCGTGTGTGCATATCAAAATTTGCTCGTTACTATCTAAAAATTCAAGAAAGGTTTTTACTTTGCTATTGTCTGAACCTGCTGTACACAAATTGTATTTTGGATTCACGGTCCAATCGGCAAAAAAGCCTTGTTCAGTTAATTTAGTTGAACTAAACGATGCACCGATTGACTTTTCAGGGACTGCAACAATGGCCTTTTTTATACCTTGATTTTTAAGTTTGTCTAATGCAATAAACATTAACGCCCTCGATTTTCCCGATGCTGGCGGTGCTTTAATCAAAAGATATTGTGCCGTTCGTGCTGCGTATGCTCGTTCCTGCATTTCACGCATTCCAAAAGCATTTGTCTTTTTGCTTTTGCCTGTTTGACCATATTCTACTTTTATTAAATCGGGCATAATTTACTTTTTCGGTTTTGTTGGTGTCTTTTTCGGTTTCTTTTGTTTCTCAAACAAGGTCCCACTTTTAGTCATTTCTTCATACATTTTAAACAAATATTCCAAGCGTTCGGTATCTGAAGTAAAGGGTTGTAAGCGATAACATTGTTCTACTGCACGGTCTAATTCTTCATGAGCTTGTTTAAGACCTTTGGGCATTTTATCAGGGTCGTAGAGTTGTGCCATAGTTTTTTCGGGATGTTTGGCTCGCTCATCTAATATGGCAAAAACGTATAAGTTCAAGTTTTCTTTTTGTTTGAGTGTGATTTCTGGAAAAGGAAAGGTGTTGTAGCAAAGTGTTTTCGAATACTGAATCCTCGTTTCTAATTTACCTCCAATATTTATCGTCCAAATCATGTGCATTCTAGAACTAACAATTCCAAAAATATATGGCTCGTTTGTTGCAATTGTGAAAAATGAATCAGTTACCTTATATTCGCTACCATCAAGAAAATCAATGGGCAAATAATCCCTATTTTCAGAAGATACCCTAGGAATAATAATACAATTCTTGTTTTCGGGTTGGGTAATTTGTGCAAATAAATGCGGCACTTCTGCTAATTGAGGTCGTGATGATTTTAAACGTATTTTACGAACATCTTCGACAACTCTTTTAACTTCAGGTAATTCATCGAGTTCCTTACTAGAAATTTTTTCTAACCATAAACACCATCTTTCTCGACCATTCAAATATTCTCTAGCTGAGACTAATTTCTTAAACCATTTTTCAGCTTTGGGCTCTTTATTTAAAAAAGCATTTTTACCTTCTGTGTCAAATAAAAACTTCCCATCATCAGCTGGCATATTACCATGGTTTATTTTAGGCAATTTTGAAATAGATGTGTTTTGTTGATTAACGAAAATATTATTCTTAGAAGGGATTAGATAAGCATTAATGTTTTCAACTTCCCTTTTAAGGTTTCCAATATATAGATTTGTTGTTTTAGTATTTTCATTATTTGCTAATCCCAAAATTACAACTGAAACACCAGCATTACCTTTGGCATTGTTGGTCCACTTGAATGAAGTATAGGCGAATTCGATTTTTATTCCAGCACCGAAAATATAGGGCCATAGAAGTGCGACTTGTTCACCTTGACAAATTGAGTTCGTTGAGACAAGTGCAGATTTTGCATTGTTATCTTTTATGTAATTCGTGCATTTGTAAAGCCAAATTGCAATGTAGTCAAGGTCTTTGTACTTTTTGAAGTTCGTAAAAACAAATTTTAAATCATCTTTTTGTTCAGCTTTTTGTTTTCTACTTCCCAAATAAGGAGGATTTCCAATAATATAAACTTCATCATCTGTCCCAATGGGACAAACAGTTTTCCAATCTAATCGAGCAGCATTTCCTTGCACAATTTTTCCTGACTGTTTCAACGGCAAAATGGGTTTGCTTTTACCATAGTCAAAAAGCATTTCTTCAAAGACCTTATTCATTTGATGTTCTGCCAACCACAAAGAAAGTATGGCCATCTCATGAGCAAAGTCGTCCAACTCAATTCCGTAAAATTGTGAAAGCTCTATTGAGGTAAACTCCATCGCAGGTGTTGGGCCAAGGTCGATAATACGTTGTAGGATTTTTATTTCTAGCAAGCGAATTTCCTTGTAGGCAATAATCAAAAAATTTCCACTTCCAGATGCGGGGTCAAAAAATTTGATTTTCGCAATGCGGTTGATGAGTTTTCGTAGATGAGGAATGGTTTTGCAGTTTTCAAATTCTTCGTATAAAGAATCTAAAAACAAAGGCTTGATGAGTTTTTGGATGTTGGGTACAGATGTGTAGTGCATTCCCAAATCACTTCTGTATTCAGGAATTACCACCGCCTGAATCATAGAGCCAAAAATGTCAGGATTAATATCTCGCCAATTTAGTTCACCTAGTTCAACCAAAATTTTTCTGGCTTTTGCTGTAAAAATTGGTGAAGTAATTCTATCACGAAATAAGCCTCCGTTAACATAAGGAAATTGTGCAAAATGTGCTGGAAAACCTTTTGCACTTTCTGTATTCAAACGTTTAAAAAGTCTGTCTAGAAATTCGTTTGTATCGTTTCCATTTTCGCTAGTGTGCTGATACAAGGTATTTGTAAAAATACTGTCGCCCTCAAAAATCTCAGTATCCTCTGCAAAAAAACAGAACAATAAACGTGATAAGAAAATATTCAAGTTATGAATACTTTCCTTAGAATTGTATATATCGTGATTTTTTGTAACCAATTCATCGTATAAGGTTGCCATTTTATAGGCAGCATTTCTGTCGGCTTCATTGTCATTGGTAGAGTGATACACCTCACTACCAGCAAGAGGTAAAAAGAATCCGTAATTACTTGGTAAATCTTTGATTGCGATATCTAAGTTTTTGCCCAATTTCAAATCTTTCGCCACCAAGCTTTTATAATCAGTGAGTATCGCAAAACGTGGTGAATGTTTTAAAATTCGTTCTTCTTTTGCAACGCTTTCAATAGCACTCAACAATTTGTCGGATTTCTCAACTTTAAAGAACACTTTCTTTTTGTAAAGAATTTCTCCTTCCACTTTTGAAAGGTTAAAATCTCCACTTTTCAATCGGGTAATCGAAGTCTTCGAAATGCCGTAAGCCAATAGCAAATCATATAGAAAATCTTCATTTGAGAAGTTTTCAATTATGCTTTTTACATTATGTTCTATTTCGTGGCTGTTCATTTTGTTTTTTCTAATTGCTTTACAGCCATTTTAAGGCCCTCTGACACGTATTCTTCGTTTCCAACCTCCTGAAGTACCACTGAGGCTAATAAAGCGATTTGTAGAGCCCTAAAATTAATCCCAAGAGCTTCTGCAAGAGCAGGAGCTTTCTCTAAGGGGAAATGAAACTGCCCTTTTTCCATTTTTGCGATGGTAGATTGGTCCAGGTCTAATGCAAATGACAGTTTACGTAAAGAAATTCCTTTGTTGTTCCTGGTCTCTCTGATAAACTCACCGATTGGTTTGGTTCCTAAGTTCATGTTGATTTTTTTTTCTGGAAATATTAATCCAAATATATAGTTCCTAAACACATGGAGCTCAGTTGTTAATAACTTCATTCCTAAATAATAAAACGAGCTATTTATATGTGAATCAATAGAAAAATACACCGATGGAAACACATAAGACCTGCATCCCAATCTATTCTTCAGACGGAGGGAGTTTAGCTTTACTTAGGAAAGGAAAAATATTTCGAATTGGGGAATACCTGCAAGGTAACTTTGTACTCGGAAAGGAATCAGGGGATTTGAGGCCGAGTTCAGTTCTTGTATGGGAGTTTTATCCAGATGGTCAAAAGGACTTCATCTTTTTTGATGATGATGGAAAACTGCTTTACGCATCTGTTTCTGAAACCAGACCTGATTACATCATCAGGACTTATTCAGACCTGGTAAAAAAGAGAGCTAATTTGCAAACATGGTTCAATGTTGTCCGCACGGAATTTATCATAAACGAACTTGGTTTTTAAAAACAGGATTTTCTTTTTCCCATCGTGATTGCTTGGAGATAAACCAGTCTTGAAGATTGTACTTTTCAACCAATCTTTTTGCTACTAATGCAGTCATTGGGTTGTTTGATTTTAAGTGCTCCAGGCATAATGTCTTAATACATATCTTAATACTTTGGGTTGGCTTGTGGAATTGAATTCGCTTTTCTTTTTTTAAAAACGTAATCTCAAATTGTGACCAATCAAGAACCGAGTATTCCTTTTTGTTTTCCTTATTAATAAAAGTGAGGTATTTCTCAGACTTGCTTTTCAGAATAGAAGCCAGGTAATTCGGGTCTTCCAATTTTTGAAGTTCCTTTTCCAGGCCAATTAATTCTGGTCTTCGTAATCGAAGTTCCAATCTGTCGATTTGTTCCACTTCAGGATGCAATCCGTTTTTTTGCCAATAATTAACGATGTAATTTTTGTCTGAAATCAAAAGTTCATTGGTTTTGTTATAAATGGAAATGTGTTTGTCAGATTTCTTGGAACCAAGAGTTATGCCATTTAACACCTTGGTTTTATCATCTGAATAGGTGTTTATTTTTACATGTCTTTTTCTTGTTAGCTGCTTTTTATTAAATAAATTTTCATGGGCTGAAATGATGCCTGGAGAATCCAGTGCAATATGAAGTTCACGAATTGCTTCTGCCGAAAGATTGAACGTCTCTAGAAAGCCTGGCAAGTCTTCTGAAAAAGTTCCCTGTCGATAAAGACTCTCATTTTTAAGCTTCAACACAATTGCATTTCTATCTTTGAATTGCATTCTAGAATTCGGCAATGAATATACAGCTCCGAAAGGTTGATTTTTGAACTGTATTTCGTTACATTTCATAAAACCAGTATTATCATGTGGTTTAAATGTAGTTGAGATTGTGAAATCATTTTTGTTTAACAATTTCAATGGTTCTGAAGATTTCAGAACAAGCTCAACGTGGTCGGAGTTTATAAGATATCTCATTTCCCAACCTTTGTTATACTAAGTGTTTGCTTTCTAAGGTATTTAAGCACTTCTTCCTTATCATATCGAGGGCGTTCTTTTACCTTCAAATACGGCATGCCATCCTCAATCATATCAGATAAAGTGTTATCTGTGATTTGGAAATAACTTAAAAGTTGTTTTCTGGTTAGTAGTGGCTCCAGGACCCTAATTTTGTCAGTTTCTTGGAACTGAGAAAATAGTTCTGTTAGTTTAGTTAGAAGTCGCTCTTCGAATTCGAGTAAGTCCTTCTTTGTTACAATTTCGTTTGGGTTCATGTGAATTAATTTTTCACAAAGTTGGCCCGTATGGAAACTTATTTCAAGTTATCACATACTTGTAACACAAACTTATTGCTTCTTGTTCTTACCTAAGTGTGCTTCATATTGTTTCTCTTCGTTGATTTTGTCTTGCATCAACGAGTTGATTACCTCTTCGAGTTTATGTATTAGTGAATCAATGGACTTGGCTTTGTTGATGCCATTGCCTGTTTTAATCCTGGAGAATTCATTTTTTAATGATTCTAAGGTTATGTTTATATTTTTACCTTTATCTAGAAAAGTAGAATTTTCAACTAAGGACTTCTTAATATCAATCTCACTATTTGAAATCAATCCAACTTTACGAAAAGTGTCGAAGAGATTAACAAGTTCACGTTGGGTAAATGCGAAATTTATCTTTGGTGCAGTTTTCAAGAGAGGACATGAATCAATAGAATTCTGAGAAAATAATTCAATTAGCTCTTTGGAAAATTTTAACTTCTCAATTAACATAGCATCAAGAACCTGATTCTTGTATGAATGTATTTCTTCTTGTTTACTTTCAAGTTTTATCTTACAGTTGACAATCAGATTGATTAAATCAGTTTTTAATTCAACCGAAAGAGGAGGGTTCAATACCTGGAGTTCACGTAGAATTTTAATTCTGTTCTCCTGAAATGATTCTTCAAACTCTGCTAGGGATAACGGAAAAAAACCGACTGACTTTGGGCCATCATCGGTTATTTCTCCATCGTGTATTCTAAGTAAATTATATATACTCTTCCGTAAAGTACTTATCTGCATTTTATGTCGCTTTACTTATTATACGTGTAAATGACAAAAAAGTTATATACAGAGGCTTAGCATGCTTTTAACCTATTCTTTTCTTAGCCAGTTTTCTTCGTGTGTATAGCATATTTTTCTCTTGTGGAATTTCAACCACAGGAGTAATGGGTTTTTCTGAAAGTGGATTCAACTGAATAATTTTAATCTCCTGGTTTTCGTCTGTTGCATTTTGTTTTGCAGCATCTCTTTGCATTGCCATTTCTTCATAATTTGTGGAGTTATTTTGTAAGTTTGCATCAACACGTTGCATTTCTTCGGTTACTTTTTCATCAAGAATTTTAGCATAGTGTTCCGTTTGGGTAACACGTGCGTGACCAAGGGCACGCTTAACTGTTTCCAAACTGGCACCATTACTTAACATGACAGTTGTAGCAAAAGTGTGGCGACCTACATAATGCGTAAGCCTTTTCGTGATTCCACACATATGAGCTACTTCTTTTAAATATTCATTCATCGTCTGATTAGCTCTGTAAGGTAGAATCAAATTCTTTGACACACAAAACGAATCATGTCTGTACTTTTCGATTAGTGATTCAGTTTTTTTGAAAAGCATAATCTCACTCAATCCGTTGGTTTTTTTTCTGTTAAGAACTAACCAATATCTATCATTACCTCTGAATTCAAGGTTGTTTCTAGTGAGTCTTTGTAAATCAGCAGGGGCAATGCCAGTGTAACATGTTAGAAGAAAAATATCTGCTACAACCTGAAGTCTTTCGTTAGGAAATTTAAAATTTTCAATCTTTGCAAGTTCAGATTTTGTTAGGTAAACTGTATTAATATTATCCCATTCATATTCCCACATTTTAAAAGGGTCTCTGTAGATATAATCCATCTTCAATGCAAAGAACACACTGCAACGTAAGGTCTGTATGTATTTTTGAGCCGTATTGTTACACATTCCAACTTCTTTCTTTCCATTTACAATCTTGTCATTTATTAGGTAGTGGTAAAAATCCTTCACGAACTTGTAATTTAATTCATCCATCCAAATATCTTTGACCTTCAGGTGCTTTTGAAGAAAATTATCCAGATGTTTTTCTGTCGTGTAGTATTTGGTGAGAGTGCCTGGACTTCTTCTGTCTTTGTTTACCAAGGATATTTTATCAGCTACTAATTCCTTTATAATGGATTTAAGGTAAATCTTTGGTCCATCTTTTAGTGCAAGAGTTCTTTTTTTTAATAAAATATCCTTAATGATTCTTGCAGTGATTTCTTGGTCACGGTCCTCTAAACCTGCAATAATTTTATTGATTCTAGGCTCGAACTTGCCAAGTAAAAGCTTTAGGGCTTTTTCCTCGTCATTCTTAGGTTTTGTAAGTTGCTTGGTTTTTTCCCAATCAGCTGGTTTGATGTAAATGCCAGTGGAAAATGATGTGCTAGTGTCATGGTAAGTAATCATTCCGTATATGGCGGATTCTTTCTTTTCGTTTTTCTTGTTCTTTTTGATAAAATAAAATAAGCTTCTGTCTCTCATGATTTTGGTTTTTTAAGTGGTTAATACTGATGCAAAGTTGGAACAGAAGAGAAAGCGATTCAAGTTATCACACAGATGTAACACACATGTATACAAATGAATATGAAACAAAGTTGACCTGGAGTTGACCTGAAATTCTGGTGGGTTCCCAGGTCAATTATGAGGGTAACTCGGAAATGGGTAAATCCGAAGAATTTGAGTAGTTACCAAAATAAAAAATCCCTTGAACCATTCGGATTCAAGGGATTTGATAAAACTTGAGTTAAACTGAAGTCTTAACTGGCGGAGAAGGAGGGATTCGAACCCCCGGAGGTATGACCCTCAACAGTTTTCAAGACTGCCGCAATCGACCACTCTGCCACTTCTCCGAGGGCAAAAGTACTATTTTTTTTAATTTTGCAACCTAATTTGTAAAAATAATTTTCGTAACTTTAAATTCTTAAACATCTCCCTAATATTCAATCACATTACAATGAAAAGGACTGTATTATTTTTTGTTTTAGGGATGTTTTTTTTGGGTCTGCGGGCCAATGTTACTGCATATTTTAATTACGGTGTCTTTAATGTTCCTTCCGGATCACCTTTTTTAGAAACCTATATGACCATTATCGGGCCTTCTATACAATTTAAACCGGTTCAAGGTGGTTTTCAGGGTTCTGTAAATATTAAGGTAAATATTACCAAGTCCGGTCAAACGGTTACTTCCAATAATTATAATTTATTGAGTCCCGTTGCCACAGATAGCACCAAATTGCCTAGTTTTATTGATAACCAGCGTTATCCGTTAGGAAACGGTGCTTATGTTATTGAAATTACCTTAAGTGATAATAACGACGCTGCAAAAAAATCTTTTTCAATTAAGGATAATGTTATCATTAATTTTTCTCCAAACACACTTTCCTGCTCATCCATTCAATTACTGGAATCGTATACAAAAAGCGTTCAGCAAAGTGCTATTTCCAAATGCGGGTTCGATTTAATACCATATAATATCAATTATTTTTCTGATAATCAGAATAAACTTTTGTTCTATTTTGAAACTTATAACGCCGATACACTGCTTGGTAAGAACCAGCCTTTTGTTTACACGTATTACATAGAACGTAAGGAAGATGTGGTGAAACCCGAAGGTTTTGCAGGTTTTAAAAAACAAACAACCGCTAAGGTAAATCCTCTATTGGCGCAAATAGATATTACTAAATTAGAATCAGGTAATTATTATTTAGTGATTGAACTTCGTGATAAGAACAATATCTTGCAGCAAGAGAAGCGTTTTTACTTCCAGCGTAAAAACAGCATTCAAAAACCGATTGAATACAAAGAGAACCGTTCGGTTTATGAGTTTTTTGGCAGCTATAACAATGCCGATACTTTAAAAATGTTTGTAGAATGTCTGTGGCCTATTTCTTCAGAAGTAGAACGCGAACGTTCCATTAATCAGGCTGTTAAAAAAGACCCCGAATTGATGAAAAAATACATTGTTGATTTCTGGCAACGTCATTCGGGTGATTCTCTTGATCCGCTTCAGCTTTGGTTAACGTATTACAAGCAAGTAATAATTGCTAATAAAGATTTTAAATGCGGAAAGCAAAAGGGATATTTTACCGACCGGGGTCGCGTGTTTTTACAATATGGTGCGCCAAATCAAAGAGTTGTTCAGCCCAGTGAGCCCAATGCTTATCCTTACGAAATATGGCAATATTACCGCATTCAGGATAAAACCAATGGAAATTTCTACACCAATAAAAAGTTTGTATTTGTAAACAAAGATATTGCCGATGATTGTTTCAAGCTGGTGCATAGCGATATGCGCGGTGAAGTGAATAACGACCGTTGGCGATTTGATATTATGAAACGTCAGAACGATCCTAATATCGATAATAATAAACCGCAAACTCAAACCGGCAATAACTTTGAGGATTTTTTCAATAACCCTCGTTAATGGTCATGTCACATCCCAAGGTAGCGGTAGTCATATTAAATTTTAACGGAAAAAAGTATTTAGAAAAATTTCTTCCTTCTGTTACCGCTTTTTCCGGTCAGCACACCGTGGTTGTTGCTGATAATAACTCTACCGACGATTCGGTTGCTTTTGTTAGAGAAAATTATCCAAGTGTACAGATTGTACAAAATCCGGTGAATACGGGCTTTGCCCAAGGGTATAATGATGCGCTTCAACATGTGAAAGCAACTTATTATGTTTTGCTTAATTCGGATGTGGAAGTTACCGAAAACTGGATTGATGATGTCATCGCTTTAATGGATGCAAATCCTTCAATAGCGACGTGTCAGCCCAAGATATTAGATTATAACAACAAGCATATCTTTGAATATGCCGGTGCTGCAGGAGGCTTTATGGATAAATACGGTTATCCGTTTTGCCGAGGGAGAGTGTTTAATCATTTAGAGCACGATCATCAGCAATACGACACGGCTGTAGAAGTGTTTTGGGCTACAGGAGCGTGCATGTTTGTTCGAGCAGATGCCTATTGGGAAGTTGGCGGATTTGACGGCGATTATTTTGCTCATATGGAGGAGATTGATTTGTGTTGGCGACTAAAAAACATTGGTTATAAAATTTATGTTGAACCTAACAGTACCGTATTTCATGTTGGAGGAGGTACGCTGGAGGTTAGTCCGCATAAAACCTATTTAAATTTCAGAAACAATTTAACCACCCTAACAAAGAACCATCCGGGTGGATTTTTGATTTTTAAAATAGTTTATCGCTTGTGCCTGGATGGTGTAGCTGCGTTTAAATTTCTTGCTGATGGTGAGCCCGGACACTTATGGGCGGTGCTCAAAGCGCATTTCGCTTATTATGCCTGGTTGCCAAAAACTCTGGCGAAAAGAAGAGCAGCTAAAAAACACCCTAAGTTTAAATATTCCCTCTCTAAAATTTACACCAAAAACATGGTGCTCGAATTCTTTATCCGTAAGAAAACAAAATTCACCGATTTAAGCAGCACGGCGTTTTTGGATGAGACTAAGTAGAATAAGGGTAATTGTACCGTTAATCAGAATTAATTCATTTCCTATTTG
Source organism: Bacteroidia bacterium (assembly GCA_040403535.1). GTDB lineage: Bacteria > Bacteroidota > Bacteroidia > B-17B0 > Aurantibacillaceae > JAHEYG01. The sequence continues at coordinate 373 of JBBAKL010000033.1, read as the reverse complement.
ATACTCACCCAGTAACGATTTTAAATTGTTGCTGAGTAAATATGTTAGTATAGGAGCCATAATACATACAAAAGGAACAAACAAATCGTTCAGTTTTATTTTAGTAAATAATCCGAGTGCAAATAATCCTAATAACGGACCATAAGTATATCCCGCAATCATTAATACACTGTCGATGATGGCTTTTTGGTTTAAGGCATCGAATAATAAAATAACAACCCACAAGGTTACTGCAAATAAAATGTGAATGATGGTACGGTGTTTAGCTTTTTGTTTTTCGCTCAGTTTTTCATTTCTGTCGTACTCTAAAATATCGATGTAAAACGAGGTGGTAAGAGTGGTTAATACGCTATCAGCGCTCGAAAAAGTAGCG
>JBBAKL010000032.1:0-33601 GCA_040403535.1 Bacteroidia bacterium | reverse complement strand
GCCTTTTTCAAATTTATATTTTTGATGATAGATGGGATGATTAAAAGGAAGTTCGACAAAATCCAACTCCGGGAAAACCTTTTTCATTTGCGTTCTTACAAATTGATCCATGCCGTAATTATCACTAATGTGTAAAAAGCCACCACCCAATAAATACTTTCTTAAATTTTCAGCTTCCTGTGAACTGAAGATCACATTACCGTGTCCTGTCATATGCACAAACGGATAATTAAATATTTCGGAACTTCCGGCCTCAACTATGGCCTGCTCGGGATTTATGTTAGTCTTTAAATTATCGTTGCAAAATTTAATGAGGTTAGGCAGTGAAGTTTCCAAGTTGGAATACCAGTCGCCACCACCATTATATTTTAATAACGCAATTTTATAAGCATAAGGCGGCTCTTGTAAAATGATTGCGGTTTTTGAAAAAACTCTATCGGTAAGAAAAAAGAATAATGCTATTTTAATGAAATGCTTCAAACTACTTTTTGGATTTTCGCGTGAGGACATAGTTTTTTTCATGCTTCTCTATGTCTATCTTACCGATATCGGAAATAACTAATTCTTCTGTTACAACTTCATAACCGGCTGCATGAATAGATAAATTATAAGTTCCTGCTCCTAAAGCAACAACATACTTACCATTTTTAGGATTAGGAACAAATGTGAACTCTTCGTTATTAGCTAAATTTTTCGCAATTACTGTTACAATGGTTGATGTACGTTTATAAATTGTATCACTCAAAGAAATTTTTCCTGTGAAAATCCTAACGATTTGTTGATTTTCGTTAAATCGAATCCGGTAAATATCTAAATCACCAAAACTTCCCGGACGCCATGTACTGATATATGCCGCGCGATTATCCGATGTGATACTTATGCTTCTGTCGTCAGTTGTAGAGTTAATAGGGAATCCTAAGTTTTTTGCTTCGCTCCATGTATAATTTTCGGGATTAAAAGTAGACTTAAACAAATCGTAACCTCCCATACTATTATGGCCTTCTGATGCAAAATACAATGTTAAACCATCACTTGAGATAGAAGGAAAATCTTCGTTATATGGTGTGTTGATTTGCTCAGGTAATTTATAAGACATACCCCATTTACCATTAGGTAATTTACGACAAGAATAAATATCATTAGTGCCTTCTACTTTGTCACGACGGGCGAAATAAATAACATCACCGTCCGGACCGTAACAACCGGATGTTTCAATTTTTTCGTTTACTTGTTCAGGTAAAGGTTTAACTTTTGTAAAATCTCCGCCGGCATTTTTCTTAGATGTATACAAATCACCAAATTTTTCAATGTGATCTAAATACACCATCATTTCAGAACCATCGGGTTTTAACCAAACTGCTTGCTCATCGAGGACACCATTAATGATGTTTCCCGGGTTGATTGATTTAACCCATTTTCCGTTTTCAACTTTACTATACCAAATATCGCTTGGATGGTAACCATCTACCTCCACTTTTTTTCCTCCGATATTCTCTTTACGGCGGGAAGTAAAAACCATAAACGTTTCATCAGAACTTACAAATGGATAATAATCCGGATCTTCAGAGTTGATTTCCTTACCTAAATTAGTAAAAGCCACGTTTACGGGATTCTCCATAAACTTATTGGCGTTATTACACATTTCAATATTTCGGTTTACTTCCTCTACATTTTTTTTAGGTTCCAGTTTTTTAAACTTATTGAATGCATTAATTGCGTCATCAATTTTACCTGCCTGGTGATATGCTCTACCTAAGTGAAACCAGGCATATTCATCGCATTTAGGCTTATCGGTTAATGTTTCTAGATACTTAATAGCTTCAGTACGATTATAGTTTGTATTCAAATAACATAACGCTAATCGGAATAATATCTTTTCATTGTTTTTATCTTTCTTTAGTAAATCGCGGTAAATGGGTAACGCCATAATGTAGTTACCATGTTTAAAATGTTCGTCCGCGTCTTCAATATCGGCTTTTCCGCCCTGACCAAATGCAGAAAAAGTAATTGAAAAAAGAAGAACATAAATATAAGCGATTTTGCTGGTCATACAAAAGGAGTATTAAATTAGAAAAAAAACTTTCAAAATCAAAAGTTATTTTTTCTTAGAAAGATGGAATAAATCTTCCTTTTCTTTTTTGGACAAGCTGTCATACCCACTTTTAGAAATCTTATCCAATAGTTTATTTAGGTAATCTTCATCGGATTTACCTGATTTAGTGCTAGTTTCATCTGATTTATACACAACCTTCAATGTTTTTTTTGACTTGTTCTTAATTGTGAAGTTAAAAAGGTCATTTCCGTTTTTTAAATTAAAACCATAAATCAATCCAAATGCCATGCCTCCAAGATGAGAAATTTTTCCGCCGGTATTAACAGCAAAATCAATAACTGTACTCATTACAAAAACCAATAAGGCAAAATATTTATAAGACATTTCGATTAGCATAAAAACATTTACCGGCATGTTTGGAGCATAAATTGCTACTACACCTATTACCCCCATAACTGCAGCTGAAGCGCCAATTAAATAAGTTCCACCAAATGTTTGAGGCAGAAAATAACCAAGTAAGAGATAAAATAATCCTCCAAACAGCCCGCTCATAACATAAACATATACCAGTCGTTTTTCACCAAGCAGCGAATTAAATATTTGTCCTGAAAAAAAGAGCAATATCAAATTGTAAAACACATGCATTAAACCTTCATGTGTAAACATATAGGTAAATAATGTCCAGAATTTGAAGGGAAATTCATAAAGCGAAACTGGTAAGCCTAAATAGGGTGTTAAATAAACATGGGCAATATTTAAACCAATATTAACCGTCAAAAAAACAGCTACATTCAGAATAATCAGTACCGTTAATTTACTTTGACTTTGAAAAGTACTTTTTATGTTATCCATCACACTCATTAGTAAAAATGGTTTCGTTGTTTTTTCCAGATCATGATCATTATGAAACCAAAAAGCATTCCGCCTAAATGCGCGAAATGTGCTACATTATCTTCAGGATTAGAACGCAATCCGGAAATTAATTCAATGGCTCCGTAAATAATAACAAACCATTTTGCTTTTAAGGGAATCAAAAAATAAATGTATAGCAAAGTGTTTGGAAACAACATCCCAAATGCTAAAAGCAGTCCGAATAGTGAACCTGAGGCACCTATCACCACATGAGAATTTAAATACATATGTTTAAATTCAATCAGAAACTGCGAGGCCAGGCTTAACGCTTTAGCAGGCGATTCATTAAGGGCAGCATTATATTCGCGGGCAAAATCATCGTATTGAAATATAAAATCACGCGAGAATTTACTCTGAAATTCAAATGTATTTACCAGTTCCTCAAAACTGGAAACGGTTAAATTATTCTGTACCGCATTAATTGTTTCTAAAACCGGACCGATCTGTAAATAAAAAACACCGTATTGAATTAATCCGGCGCCAAAGCCTGTTATGAGATAATAAATTAAAAAACGTTTAGGACCCCATAAATTTTCCAATACCGAACCAAACATCCAAACCGCAAACATGTTAAAAAACAGATGGGCTAAATCTCCATGCATAAACAAATAAGTTACAAATTGATACGGCTTAAAATTTGGTGCAGTAAAAAAATGTAAACCCAATAAACTATCTAAATCAATATTTAAGCTTTCACGAAAAACATGCTTCGCAATAAACATCAAAATATTGATGATAAGTAAATTTTTTATTACCGGAGGAAGTGTAGTGAAACTTCGCGGCCTGAATTCCTGATAATAACTCATAATTTACCTTTTAAAAAACTTTTCAATTTCTTCTTTTTCAACCTCCATCATCACCGGTTTTCCATTTGGACTATAAAGCGGATCGGTACAATTAATTAAATATGAAATTAGCGTTTGTAATTCGTCTTCGGACAAAATTTTTCCATACTTAATAGACGTGTTTTTTGCCAGTGCACGACATAAATTATCATGCATATCCATTTTCTTATCCAGTGTGTTTAATTTATAGCTTTCCAAAACACCTTCGATCATTTGCTGAACATTAAACTCTCCTAATTCTGCCGGAGTTCCGTTAATCACGATGTTGTTTTTACCAAACGGCTCAATATCAAAACCAAGTAATATGAAATCATTTTTAAGACTTTGTACCAAAACAAAATCGTTAGTGCTCAGCTCCATGTGTATCGGAAACAGCATTTGCTGAGTGGCATTAGGTTTGTTTTCTTTGGTGGATAAAAAATGTTCGTAAAGCACTCGTTCGTGTGCACGCTGCTGATCAATTAAAATAACATTCGACCCAAAAGAAGTTATAATGTATTTGCCTGATAATTGAAAGCACTTATATATAACAGATTCATTCTCAATTTCTGATTTATCTTCTGTTAAATGGGTAACAGGCGAATCATCCAGTGATGAAGGATTATTTTTAAATCCTTCATACATAGTTTCCCAATACTTTTTATTAGAATCTGCTACAGGATTATTAGATTTTTGTCCGGAATAATTATTAGATTTAAAAGGGTTGTATTCCGGATTGTACGATACTGTTGGAGCTGTAACCGGCTTATTACCGGCGGGTGTATCCAAATTAAAACTCATTTCCGCTTCAAAATCCAGACTTGGACCAACATTCGCTTTTCCTAATGCACGTTTAACGGAGCTATGTAATAAAGCATAAATTGTTTTATCGTCAATAAATTTTATTTCTGTTTTTGTAGGATGAATATTAACATCTATAGTTTTAGGATCAACCTCTAAAAAAATATAGTAAGCCGGATGAGAATCTGAAGCGATTAGCTCTTTATAGGCTTCATACACTGCGTGATTTAAATACGGACTTTTAATAAATCGATTATTCACAAAGAAATATTGATCGCCGCGTTTTTTTCTGGCCGTTTCAGGTTTCCCAACATACCCTGTTATTTTCACCACATCAGTTAATTGCTCAATTGGAACTAATTTTTGATTAAGGTTATTACTAAAAACCCCCATAATTCGCTGAATCAATCCAGATGGAGGCAGATTAAACAATTCGTTATTATTGCTAAACAAGATAAAATGAATGTTGTAATGTGGCAATGCAACCCTTTCAAATTCATCTATAATATGTCGTAATTCTGTAGCATCTTCTTTTAAAAAATTTCTTCGAGCGGGAATATTATAAAATAGATTTTTTACACTGAAAGAGGTACCTACAGGACCTTGACACTCGGTTTGTTGAACAAACTTACCACCTTCAATTTCTATTAACTGAGCTACAGTATCTGAATTTTGTCGGGTTTTAAGTTCAACCTGAGCAACAGCCGCAATACTTGCTAAAGCTTCACCCCTAAATCCTTTGGTATGAATATTAAAAAGATCGTCTGCTGCTTTTATTTTTGAAGTAGCATGGCGCTCAAAGCATAATCGTGCATCAAACGGACTCATTCCTACACCATTATCTATTACCTGAATTAAAGTTTTTCCGGCATCCTTAACAATGAGTTTTATTTGCGTCGCGCCAGCGTCAATAGCATTCTCAAGCAATTCTTTTACTACTGAAGCCGGCCTTTGAACCACCTCCCCTGCTGCTATCTGATTTGCTACATGATCCGGTAAAAGAGAAATAATATTGCTCATAAACTGCAAATGTACAATTAAAATAATGGGATATTTTTTTGCCTGTATTACTTTTAGGATTTTTTGAATTTATATTACATGTTTACACATTTATTAACTAATTCAATTTTTAATGCTTTGGATAGATTCTAATTAAATCGCGATTTTTACCACAAATATCTGATTAACAAATATTTAATAGGTTTTATACTACTAAAATTTTCGTTTAGGAATAAGTTAATTATTTTTTTTATTAACAATATTTTGTTAACTTTTGCAGAATTATATTTTATCCAATGAAAACTTTAAAAAAAGGTTTAATCGTTTTAGCGGCAATTTTGTCGTTTTTTAATGCCAATTCACAGAACAATGGCAGATCCTTGAACGATTATGTATTCAGTCCAGATTCATTAAAAGGCTTTAACGAAACGAAAGCTTGGGAAGATGCGAAAACATTTGTTGCTGACCCAGTCGACTATAAAGGATACGTATATAATGCCAAACGAGCTTTTGTTAATCAGAAATACAACCTTTTTTCTGACGAAGCCAGTTATAAATTTATCCCAGCCCCATTTAATCCATTGGCTGCTCCTTGCGTTAACGAAGGTTTTGAATCCGGAAATATTTCCGGATGGACGGCTTCGCGTGGCACTAATACTAATAGTTGTACGTATGGCACTACACCTACCTCAATAGGATTAGCTGCTCCATATTTAGCAATTCAAAACACGCCTTTTTTTGACCCAATTGTAGGCGCCATTCCTAACTCTCCCTATACAGGTTCCAATGTTTTAAAAATTAATGATGGTGTGGCCAGTGGTAATCGAGATGTCGTGAGAATTGCTCAAACATTCCCTGTTACATCAAGCAACTTCTTATATGAATTTGCATACATAATGGTTAGTAACAGTATTCACGGCTGTTGCGATCAGCCATTTATGTATGTGCGGTTACGCGATTGTGTAGGTAATTTATTAGCATGTCCTGTTTTCTCCATAACCCCTCCAAGTACGGGATGTTTTGGTACGGGCGCTAGCTCAACTTGGTCTGCAACAGCCACCAATACATTTAACCCAGGTTGGCAAAAATATTCAATCGACTTAACTTCATATATTGGATCTTGCGTTTCAATAGAGGTTTCAGTGGGTGATTGTTCGCTTGGTGGACACTTTGGATACGCTTATTTTGATTCTAACTGTAACACATTTGGAGTTACGCTTAACGGCTCAACCTTTATTCCGGCACCTACACAAACTATCACTGTACAAGCACCATGTGCCACTACTGCCACTTTAACAGCGCCAAATGGTCTTAGTCCATACCTATGGAACGGTCCTGCAGGTAGTGGTGTTACTTCCAATACTAATCAAACAATTTCTTCGGTAGTTCCAGGAAATTACACATTAACAATGAATCCGTTTGGAGTATGTACGCCAATTTTCCGAATCATTAATTTACAATTTGTTCCACCATTAACAATTACTGCAACACCAACGGTTGTTTGTCCTGGTAATTCCAGCACATTAACAGCAACAGGTGCGACCAATTATACCTGGAGTACAGGACCAAACACATCAACAACGGTCGTCACCCCTGGTACTACAACAATATATACCGTCACTGCCAACACCTCCACATGTACAACAACAGGTACAGTGCAAGTCGCGACTTCATTAAGTCCAACAGTGGTAATCTCTGCAAGTACACCTAGTATATGTAGCGGATCAGCTGCAACCTATACAGCATCAGGAGCAACTTCTTATACATGGATGCCGGGAAGTTTAACCGGATCCATTGTATCCGTTTCACCTTCTGCCTCCACAACTTACACCTGCTATGGGGCCATTGGAGCCGGTTGTGTTGGATCAAACACCGTACAACTCACAGTCGTTGCTTCGCCTACTGTTACAGCAGGTGCAACATTTACTACAATTTGTAATGGTAACAGCACGACATTATTTGCCGGTGGCGCTTCAACTTACACATGGAATCCTGGAGCATTAAGCGGTGCAGTGGCTGTTGTTTCTCCGACTACTACTACAACCTACACTGTAACAGGATCAAACGGAGGAGCTTGTTTGGGTACCTCTAACATAACAATAAATGTTAGTAATGGCCCTACACTAACGGTCAGCAGTTCCCCTACTACAATTTGTAGTGGTACCGGTGGTTCATCTACTTTAACGGCATCCGGAGCTGTTAGTTATACATGGAATCCCGGACCTGTTTTCAGCCCTACAACTGTAGTTTCACCAACAGTAACCTCAACCTATTCGGTTACAGGTGCGAACGCAATTGGATGTTTAAGCACAAAAACTATACAGGTAACCATCACCACTACTCCAACTTTAGCTTTATCAGCTTCTTCAAGCACCATTTGTAGTGGTACCACGACTTCATTAACCGCTAGTGGCGCTGCTACATATACATGGAACCCTGGCGGATTAACAGGAGCTAACGTAACTGTTTCTCCCGGAACAAACACCACTTACACTGTAATTGGCGCTAACGGCCCTTGTACAGATACAAAAACTATTAATATCACCGTTTTACCAAGTCCTACAGTTACAGCTAGTAGCTCTCCTACTTCAATTTGTGTTGGAAGTTCGGCTACTTTAACCGCTTCAGGTGCCATTACCTATACTTGGAACCCTGGCGCATTAAGCGGTGCTACAACTGCAGTTACACCCGCTTCAACTGTTATTTATTCGGTTACAGGTACTGCTGCCAATGGATGTACAAATACACGAACCGTTAACCTAACTGTTTTACCATTACCAACAGTTACCGCTGTTAGTTCTTCTACTGCCATTTGTATTGGAAGTTCTGCTACATTAACGGCTGGTGGAGCTACTAGCTATACATGGAATCCGGGCGGATTAACAGGCACAAACATTACAGTATCACCTACTGTTAATACTACATATACCGTTACAGGCTCAAACGGAACCTGTTCAAATACAAAAACTATTTCTTTAATTGTTAATCCCACTCCAACAGTAACAGCGGTTGTATCTCCTACCGTTATTTGTGCAGGAAATTCCGCAACCTTAACTGGAAGTGGTGCTACTTCGTATACATGGAATCCGGGAGCCTTAACAGGTGCTAATGCAGTTGTTAATCCGACATCAACTACAATTTATACAGTAACCGGTTCAAATGGAACATGTAGTAATACAGCAACAGTTAGCTTACTCGTTAATCCAAACCCAACACTAACGGCTAGCAGCACTCCAACAGCTATCTGCTCCGGTAGTGGAACAACGGTTACATTAACTGCAAGCGGTGCTACAACATACACTTGGAACCCTGGCACTTTAAGTGGTGCATCAACTACTGTTAGTCCTTCAACTTCAACTTCATATACAGTAACCGGCGCAAACGTATTTGGGTGTACATCAACATCAACTGTTAATATTTTGGTTAACATTACTCCAACTGTTGGCGTGAGTGCTTCAAGTTCTACTATTTGTTCCGGAAATTCAACTACACTTACTGCAACCGGAGCTACAACCTACACATGGAATCCGGGCGCATTAACAGGTGCCAATATTTCAGTTTCTCCAATTTCAACGATTATTTATACCGTAACAGGAGTAAATGGTAATTGTACAAATTCACAAACTGTTTCAATTACTGTAAATACCACACCAACCGTTACTGCAGTAGCAAATCCAACTGCAATTTGTTCAGGCAATAGCTCAACGTTAACAGCTACAGGCGCAACTTCATATACCTGGAACCCTGGCGCGATAACAAGCGGAACAACAACTGTAACTCCATCAACTACTACAACGTATAGCGTGACAGGAGCTACAGGTTCTTGTACAAATACAAAAACTATTACTATTAATGTAACTACTAGTCCAACAGTTGCTGTTACAGCTTCTAGTTCTACTATATGTACAGGTAATACCACAACATTAACAGCAAGTGGCGCTACTTCTTATACTTGGAATCCGGGTGCATTATCCGGCACAAACGTTGCTGTTTCTCCAACTACAACAACTACTTATACATTAACGGGTGCCAACGGTTCTTGTACAGATTCGAAAACAATTACAATTACTGTAAATACTAGCCCAACAGTTACAGCAGCAGCAACTCCAACAGCAATTTGTTCTGGACAAACTGCCACACTTACTGCCAATGGAGCTACTACATACACCTGGAATCCTGGCGCATTAAGTGGAGCTTCGGTTACTGTTTCACCAACTAGCAACACAACTTACACAATAGTAGGATCTAATGGTACGTGTTCAAGCACCACCACTTTAAATCTAACGGTTACTACTACCCCTACAGTTACTGCAAGTGCAAGTCCGACAGCAATATGCTCCGGCTCTTCTGCAACACTAATTGCAACTGGGGCTACTTCTTATACATGGAATCCCGGATCTATCACAACTGCCACAACAGTTGTTACACCTACAGCTACAACAATCTATACAATTACAGGTAGCAACGGAACATGTTCTGATACAAAAACAGTTTCATTAGTTGTAAATTCAAATCCAACTGTAATTGCCACCGCGTCACCAACCGCAATTTGTGTTGGACAAACGGCTACCTTAAGTGCAAACGGTGCAACAACGTATACTTGGATTCCTGGTGCCTTAACAGGTGCTAATATTTCAGTAAACCCAACTGTAACTACAATTTATACAGTAACGGGTGTTACCGGTTCTTGTTCTAATACAAGAACAATATCGTTAACTGTAAATCCATTACCTACTATTTCTACTACTGTATCTCCATTAGGAATTTGTTTAGGAAACTCTGGAACGTTAACAGCATCTGGCGCCACATCATACACATGGAACCCTGGTTCTTTAACTGGCACTTCTGTTGTTGTTTCTCCGACTACAACAACAAACTATACTATTACAGGAAGCAATGCAGCAGGTTGTACGAATACCGCAGTTGCTACGTTAAGTATTAGTCCAACTCCTACTATAATTGCTAATGCCAGCTCTACTTTAATTTGTACTGGTAATTCATCTACTTTAACAGCAACTGGTGCGACATCTTATACTTGGAATCCTGGAGCATTGACAGGATCAAACGTCGTTATTTCTCCAACTGCAAATACTACATTTACTGTAATTGGCGGTAGTTTTGGGTGTACTTCTACTCAAACAATTGCTATTAACGTGAATAGTAGTCCAACTATTACAGCTACCTCTACTCCGACAAATATTTGTTCGGGGCAAACAGCAACTTTAACAGGAACAGGTGCTACAACTTATACTTGGAATCCGGGTGCTTTAACAGGATCCACCACAACTGTTAATCCGACATCTAGTACAACTTATACATTAATTGGATCTAATGGATTATGTACTAGTACAAAAACAGTAAATCTAACAGTTACTTCTAATCCAACTATTGTGGCAAGTAGTTCACCAACTGCACTTTGTTCAGGTGCTTCTTCCACTTTAACCGCAAGCGGTGCTACATCTTATACGTGGAGTCCTGGAGCAATTACTAGTTCTACAGCGGTTGTTACACCTTCAACAACAACAATTTACACGGTAACAGGTATTAATGGATCTTGTTCTAATACACAAACAGTTTCATTAACTGTAAACCCTAACCCAACACTAAGTATTATTGCCAGCTCGCCTTCACTTTGTGTTGGTCAAACAGCAACATTAGCCGCATTGGGTGCTACTACATACACATGGAATCCAGGCGTATTAACCGGACCGTTTGCAATTGTAACCCCTACTGCAACGACTATTTATACTGTTACAGGAACAAACGGCTCTTGCTCTACTTCACAAACCATATCATTAGTGGTTAATCCTCTTCCAGTAATAACTGCGAGTGCAAGTCCGATTTTAATTTGTGCCGGTAATCCAAGCACATTGACTGCTTCTGGCGGATTAACATATACATGGCAACCTGGTTCATCTAACAGTAATCCCTTGATTACAACTCCGAGCACGACTACAACTTATTCCGTATTAGGTGATAATGCTTTTGGTTGTACAAACAGCGCCACAGTAACTATAACTGTAAATAGTAATCCAACAGTGGTTGCAACTGCGGCTCCTACTTCAATTTGTTCGGGTAACTCAACTATCTTATCAGCTACCGGCGCAACAAGTTATACTTGGAACCCAGGTGCATTAACAGGTAGCAACGTGGCCGTTTCACCTACTACTACAACCACTTATACTGTTACTGGTGATAACTCAGGTTGTACTGCAACACAGACAGTAACCGTGACTGTATTTACCGGACCAACTGTATTAGCAACAGCAAGTAAAACCAATATTTGTATTGGTGATACAATTACTTTAACAGGATCAGGAGCTATTTCTTATACCTGGAATCCGGGTAATTTAACTATAAATCCAGTTACAGTGGTACCAACAGGTTCAACTATTTATACGGTAACCGGATCTAACGGTATTTGTAGCGCTACTGCAACTATTTCAATAATTGCGAACCCTACACCTACTTTATTTGCAATTAGCAATCCAACTGCATTATGTATTGGAAATACTGCTACATTAACCGCATTTGGCGCAACTAATTATACTTGGTCACCTGGAGGATTAAGCACTTCAACCATTACTGTTTCTCCAACAGTTACAACTGCGTATACAGTTACTGGTGCAAATGGTGGTTGTACAAGAACTCAAACTGTATCTCTAACGGTAAATCCAAACCCAACTATTACTGTAACAACTCCAACAAATACGATTTGCATAGGAACAACTGCAACATTAACCGCGTCAGGCGCTGCTACCTATACCTGGAATCCAGGAGCTTTAACAGGAACAAGTATTGCCGTGACACCTACAGCGACAACAGTTTACACAATTACAGGATCAAGCGCAAGCGGATGTAATGCAACCAGAACATTTACATTAAACGTGTTAAATGGTCCTAACTTTAATGCTTTTAGCAACCCAACAACTATTTGCAGTGGCTCATCAGCTACTTTAATTGCATTTGCATTCGGGCCGCCATTGTCTTATACTTGGAGCCCAATTGGAACAGTTTCAAACACCGTTGTTGTAAGCCCTACAGTTACTACAGTTTATTCTGTAACAGCAACTAATGGTGCGGGATGTACGACCACCCGTACGGTTAACTTGGTTGTAAACACCACACCGACAGTGGCAGCCTCAGCTTCCTCATCGAGCATCTGTTCCGGTACATCAGCAACATTAACAGCAACCGGTGCTACAAATTACACATGGACACCAGGGCCAATTACAGGCTCTATAGCTGTTGTTTCACCTACAACAAACACAACTTATACCGTAAGAGGTGCCAATGGTAATTGTACTAACACACAAACTTTAGCAATAAGTGTGATTAGTACACCAACTATAACTGCAAGCGCTAGTCCAACTATTATTTGTGCAGGAAGCACTTCAACGTTATCTGCTACAGGAGCAACTTCATATACTTGGAATCCGGGAGCAATCACCAGTAGCACCACAGTTGTTACGCCAACCATTGCTACTGTTTATACAGTTTCCGGAACAAATGGCGGTGTTTGTGCAGCAACACGCACAGTTTTAGTTAATGTTAATACACCAACTATTTCAACTGTTTCAAGTCCGACTTCAATTTGTATTGGATCAAGTGCAACTTTAACGGCATCCGGTGCTAATACTTATACTTGGAACCCTGGTGCATTAAGCGGTACTAATATTGTTGTGAGCCCTACAACAACAACCACTTACACAGTGAGTGGAACTAATACTTTTGGATGTAATGGAACTTCTACGATTACCTTAGCAGTTCTAAATCTTCCAACTGTATCTGTTGTTAGTTCTCCTACAGCGGTATGTTTAGGAAATAGTGCGACATTATCAGCAACTGGCGCAACAAGTTACTCATGGAGCCCTGGTTCATTAACAGGAAACATTGTTGTTGTTACACCAACAGCAACTACAATTTATACAGTAACAGGAAATAATGGTGCATGTACAAGCACTACTAACTTTACGTTAAATGTAAATAGTTTACCAATCGTTTCTGCAACAAGTACTCCAACAGCTTTATGTAGCGGATCAAGTGCAACTTTAACAGGAAGCGGCGCTGCAACTTATTCGTGGATGCCGGGATCTTTAACCGGAACCAGCGCAGTTGTTTCTCCTACTTCAACAACTGTTTATACAGTAACCGGATCTGACGCTTTAGGTTGTACTAATACCGGTACTGTTTCATTAACGGTAAACACACCAACAATAAATGCAACTGCTACTCCAACTTCTATCTGTGTTGTTGGTACAGTTACCCTTTCTGCTAACGGTGCTTCAACCTATACATGGATGCCTGGAAACTTATCGGGTTCTACAACGGTTGTAAATCCAACTGTTACTACCACTTATACTGTTAGTGGAACAAATAGTTTTGGTTGTACATCTAACGCTGTATTAACGTTAAGCGTTTTAACTACACCTACAATAACTGCTTCTGCATCATCTGCTACATTGTGTAGCGGATATACCGCAACATTAACAAGTACAGGCGCGATTTCATATACATGGATACCTGGTTCATTAAACGGATCAACAGTAATCGTTACTCCAACAACAACTACTACTTATTCCGTGTACGGTGCTAATGGAGGTTGTGCTTTAGACACAGCGTTTGTAACTATCAACGTTTCTCCAAGTCCTGCCGGGGTTACAGCAAGCAGTACCGGAACAATTAATTGTTTATCCTCTACAGCTAATTTATTTGGCGCATCAACTTCTACCAATGTTGGTTACCTCTGGACAGGACCTTCGTCATACACATCTGCAACACAAAACCCAACAGGAATTACAGCAGGTGGTACTTACACTTTATCAGTTATTGATTTAACTTCCGGATGTGTTACAACCACAACTACGTCTGTTGCTACTGTTACTGCAGGACCTACTGTTACATTAACTTCAACAGGAACTATTACCTGTTTGAGTAATACAGTTGCCATCAGTGTAACGTCAACCGTTAGCGGTGTTACTTATACTTGGACAGGACCATCTAGCTTCACATCTAACGCAACCAGCTTTACTGTTAGTACAGGTGGGTGGTATTATGTTAGCGCATTTGATGCTGCATCAGGTTGTATACGACTAGACTCTACAGCCGCGATTACTGACACTTTTGTTCCTGTTACTGCAACTATCACCCCTGCTACCTGTACAGGTTCTGTTACTAATAACGACGGAACAATTACACTTGGTAATTTCATTATAACCGATAAATACGACTTTGTATCAGGAGCAACATATACCGGAAGTGCAACTTATGCTACAGCAAGTACAATTCCGATTTCGGGAGTTATTACAAACACTTTAGCTAATCCTACTGCTAACACCCCATATACTGTAAGAATATTTGGCGTTAATGGTTGTTTCAAGGATACTACTTTAATACTAGTTCCTATTGACTGTGGCGTTAATAATGCTTTAGGTATTGCAAAAGCGGTGAGCAGCCCTACTTTAAACACCAACGGATCTTACGATGTAATCTACAAAGTTGTTGTTAAAAACAGCGGATTTGCACAATTGAACAATGTGTTATTGTCAGAAAACTTAAATAACACATTCCCTTTACCTACAACCTTCAGTGTAATAAGCGTTCCGGTATTAACTTCAAGCGGAAGCAGCTTAAGCATCAATACTACGTTTGACGGTAATGTGCAAACAAATTTAACGAACACATTAACCAGTGTTTTACCAACTGGACAAACTGACACTATAGTGTTTGCTGTAAACATCAAACCTAATGGAATCTTTGGACCATTTAACAACACAGTAATTGGCGCTGCAACCGGTGGAACTACTTCTTTAATTGTTACAGATTCATCACAAGTTGGTACGGATCCTGATCCGGATTTAGATGGCGATCCTACAAATAACAATGTACCAACACCTCTAAGCCTAAATCCAAACTTATTCTTCGGATTAACAAAAGAAGGAAGCTTAAACGGACCATTACCTGATAACAGTTATGACGTAACTTATACAATTACCGTTCACAACTTAGGAAATGACACCTTAAGAAATGTTGTAGTAAAAGATAGCTTATTTGGAACAACAATTAAGAATCCGGCTTCTTACACAATGAAGAGCGGACCTGTTGTAAGTGGAACCAATTTAACAGCAAACAACTTCTTCAATGGAAATAGCGATGCTAATTTGCTAATTCCTTCATCAAGCAAAATGCCTCCAAATACTATTAATACAATTGTGTTCAGCATTAATGTAGTCCCTGACACTGTTACTGTAATTAGCAATATCGCAATCGGTAATGCAATCAGCAGCGCTTCAGTTGTAGTTTCTGACACATCTAACACCGGAAACAATCCTGATTCTAATAGCAATGGCGTTTGGAATGAGCCTGCAGATAACAAACCTACTGTATTAAAATTAGAAAGCTCAGAATTGTTTGTGCCACAAGGTTTCTCACCTGATGGCGATAACAAAAACGATTTCTTTGTAATTAAAGGACTGAATGGAAAATCATGTAACCTGACAGTTTATAACCGATGGGGTAATAAAGTTTACAGCAAAGACAACTACGACAATAGCTGGAACGGAACTCCAAACGTAAATGGCACTATCGGTAACCAGAAGTTACCTCAAGGAACCTATTACTATATACTTGAGTTCACAAACAGTGATATCAAGACAATGAATGGTTACGTTATATTACAGTATTAATAAATAAGACATTTATATAAAATGAAAGCAACAAAAAATATAATCAAAGCAGCATGTGTTAGTTTAATCATGTTAACTAACGTAGTAGACACCAAGGCGCAATACGACGCTATGTTTACTCAATACATGTTCAATGAAATGTTTATTAATCCCGGTTATGCCGGTAGTCGCGATGCCTTATCTTTAACGGCATTACACCGACAGCAATGGGTGAACTTCCCGGGGCGACCAATAACAACAACTTTCTCTATGCATGGTCCGGTTTTAGGAGATAAAATGGGCGTAGGTTTAAGTTTTTTAAACGAAAAAATCGGCGTATTAAACCGTAATCTGGTTTACGCAAGTTATGCTTACCGATTAAAAGTTGGAAGCAATGGCGGTAAATTGGCATTTGGATTAATGGGCGGTATACACAATCAAGTAAATAAATTTTCTGAAGTTAAAACTACTGAATCTGGCGACATTCAATTATCACAGAATTCACCGAATTTAATTGCGCCTAACTTTGGCTTTGGCGTTTATTACAGCGACAAAAAAATGTATGCCGGTTTATCTATTCCTCGTATGATTGATGACCGCGTATTGTTTGATGCTAATGGCGGGGCAACTAAAATTGTGAAGATGTCGCCTGAAAAATTCCATTACTATTTAACGGTTGGCAGAATGTTTGAATTAGCAGCCAATTTAAAATTAAAAGGACAAGCGATGATTAAAGCGGTTCAAAATGCACCGATTGAATTTGACTTAAACGCTAACTTTTTAATCAAGGACATGGTTTGGGCAGGATTATCATACCGCAGCAACGCCGATGTTTCTGCCTTATTAGGCATTCAGCTTGGTCCGCAATTTGTGTTTAGCTATTCATACGATTATGCATTAACAAAAATCCAAAAATACTCTCAGGGATCGCATGAAATTGCTTTGGGTTATACATTTGCATTTAAAGGAAAGAAAATTGTTACTCCACGTTATTTTTAAGAGATACTTATGAAAAAAATATTTTTTAGCACACTGGCCTTAATTGCAGCAGTAACATTAAATGCTCAGGAAGGATTAGTACTTGCGGCAAACAAACTTTACGACGTCAAATCGTATTCGGAAGCAATTCCTAAATACGAAAAAGTGATTAAAAAAGACAGCAACAATATTGTTGTGCTTGCAAAACTTGGAGACTGTTATCGTTTCACTAATAACTCTAGGGGTCAAGTGTTATGTTATGGTAAATTAGTTGACAAAGGTGATGCCGATGCTTCTCAAAAATTATACTACGGTCAGGCATTAATGGCATTAGGAAAATACGAAGAGGCGAAAAGAACTCTGGAAGGATACACTACAGATGAACGTGGATCAAAATTCGCTAAAGCAATTTCCTCTATTCAGAACTTTTCTAAAAACTCAGACGCTTATCGCGTAGATACAGTTTCTTTTAACTCTAAAGAAAATGATTTTTCTCCGGTATATTTTGCTCAAGGGAAACTTGTATTTACATCAGCACGGACCAAAACACAATGGATCAACAAAAAACACGGTTGGACAGACCAAAACTATTACGGACTTTATTCTACTGAAAAAGGATCGGATGGGAAATACCTGAAGCCAACTAAATTTATGCGTGACTTAGAATCAAAGTATAATGACGGACCTATTTGTTTTAGTCAAGACAAAACAACAGTATATTTTACACGTAACATGAGTGGTGGTAAAAAAGGCTTGAGTAAAGATGGTACTTATAAATTAAAAATATTAGAAGCAAAAATTAACATTGACGGATTTGAAAAAGTAAATGAATTATTATTTAACAGCTTGGATTATAACTGTGCTCATCCATCTGTTTCTTCAGATGGTAAAACTCTTTACTTTACGTCTGATATGTCTGGTGGATTTGGAGGTTTAGATATATGGTATGTTAAATCAGAAGGAGAAGGAAAATGGAGTGCTCCAGTTAATATGGGTGATAAAGTAAACTCAAAAGGTAATGAAATGTTCCCATATATTGCGTTTAATAACGTGTTATACTTCTCTTCAAATGGCCACGAAGGATTAGGTGGATTAGATATTTTTGAAGCTAAAATTAAATCAGATGGAACGGTTGGTAGAATATACAATATGGGAGTTCCTGTAAACAGTGCAGGAGATGATTTTGGAATTATACTTTCTGAAGATATGAAAAATGGTTACATCAGTTCCAACCGTAAAAATGGAAACATGGATGATGACATTTACTCATTGAACATTTTACGTGAAGTAAAACGCGGCAAGGATGTAATCATTAAAACTGTTGAGAAAGACAATGAATCAACCGTTGTTCCATACGCTAAGGTTAAATTTAACAACGATTTATTTACAACAAACGATAAAGGTGAATTTACATTATTTATTGAGGAAGATACACAATACAATCTGGTTGCTTCAGCAGATAAATATTTTGAAACAACAGATTCGTTAAACACAAAGATGTCGGACAAAGATGAGTTTACAAAAAACATCCCGATGGAAAAAGATCCTGATTTATCTTTACTTGCATTTGTATTGGATGCTAAAACCAACCAATCCATCGATGGTGTAAAAATATCCATCCGAGATATTTCTGCAGGAACCGATTTTGATAATGCCACCACTGCCTCCAACGGTGAATACCGTAAGGCACTGAGAGGTAAAAAGATTGGTGATAAATTGAATTTCAAAATCACATTAGAAAAAGACGGTTATTTAACCAAGACTTTAAATTTTGAACATAGCATTTCTAAACCGGGAGAAGTTCGTCTTAACGAATTGCTAAATATGACAATAGGAAAAATTGAAGTTGGTGGTGATTTAGCAAAAATGATCGATATGAAACCGATTTACTTTGATTTAGGCAAGTCTAAAATCAGACCTGATGCAGCAATTGAATTGGATAAAGTTGTAAAAATCATGAATGAATATCCCGGGATGACAGTTGAGCTAGGTTCTCATACCGATTGTCGTTCATCTGCAGCATCTAATATGAAACTTTCTACAGCACGTGCTAAGGCCAGTGCTTCATATATTGCCAGTAAAGGTATTCCTCGTACTAGAATAACCGGAAAAGGATTTGGAGAAACCAAATTACTGAATGGTTGTGCCTGTGAGGGCAAACTTCAGTCCTATTGCTCTGAAGATGATCACGCGAAAAACAGACGAACAGAATTCATCATTACAAAGTTAAAATAGTCTAAAAACAAAGCCGGTAAGTCTAAATTACCGGCTTTGTTTTTTCTGTTAAATACATTAAAAACGTATATTTGATACTTGTACTTAAACCGTTTTAATGAATAATCAGACTAAAAATGTTGGGATTGCACTTCAGGGAGGTGGCGCTCATGGAGCGTTTACCTGGGGAGTACTTGATCGACTACTAGAGGAAGATAAAATTGTAGCAGACGCTATGTGCGGAACCAGTGCAGGAGCAGTAAACGCGGTGGTATGCGCTTATGGCTTACACATTGGTGGTCCGGCTAAAGCAAAAGAACTAATGGAGCAGCTATGGAAAAAAATTGCCAACAGCGGTAGTTTTTTATTCAAGCCGGGTATGATGGATCAGTTTTTTGGAAAAGGAGATATTTATAATTCGCCCGGCTACTTGTGGTTTAATGCCATGACCCAGTTTATGTCGCCATACAATTTTAATCCATTTAATTATAATCCACTGCGTGATATATTAAATGACTTAGTTGATTTTGAAGAGCTTCATTTATACAACAAAAAGAAACTATTCATTTGCGCCACCAATGTAAAAACAAACAGAGCCAAAATTTTTACAAATAAAGATATTACAGTTGATTCGGTTTTAGCATCCGCATGTTTACCATTTTTGTTTCAGGCAGTTGAAATTGACGGAGAATATTACTGGGACGGAGGCTACATGGGTAATCCTCCTATTTTCCCTATTATCACTAACACCGAAATTCATGACGTGGTTTTAATTAAAATTAACTCCATCAACATTAATTCAGTTCCTACTACTGCTAGAGATATTGCAGACCGTGTTAACGAAATTTCATTTAACAGTAGTTTAATTAATGAGATGAAATTAATTCACTACCGTAATGAATTGTTAAGAAACGGTATTTTAAAAATTGATGACAAAGAAAACAGAGAAATTTTTGTACATACCATTTCCGGATATGATGCTTTAAGTCAATTGAGCTATAGTAGTAAAATGAACACATCGTGGGAATTTTTATTGCAACTAAAAGATAAAGGAAGGGAAATTGCAAGTCAGTGGCTGGAAACTGATTTTAAACAGGTAGGATTAAAATCCACATTTGATGTGGAAGAACATTTCTTCGGGAAGTATTAAATAATATCAACTTTGTTTCGATTAAGCATAAAATCGTTGGTGTCACTTATAAGTGTTTGGTTATTGAATCAAACCTTATTATCACAAACCAAATACAGCAACGATCCTGAATATATTATTTCAAGAAAGTCATCTGAAAAACCTTTCAGTTCGCAATTTGAAAGCGCTTACCCTGACACAAGCATTATTAATCTCCATAATTACACGCATCGTAATTACTCCGGCAATCTGGGATTAATGGAGCCAGAATATTTTATTAAATACAACACCAATCCGCTTGGTTTTAATATTTATAAATTGCCGTATCAGCAAGATCTTTTTCTCCCTCAGCAAATAAAATTCTTTAAATCCAAAGGACCATACGCTTCCCTATCCGGCTTTGCAGGAAGCAAAAATGAACAAACATTTAAATTATTATTTTCACATACCACTAAAAAGAATTTAAATATTTCTGTACATTTTAATCGGTTTGGATCTTTAGGTTATTACCTCAAGCAACAAACATTTACGAATAATTTCAGCACTACGCTTAATTACCATAACAAAAACAATCGTATCGGATTTACAGGTTATTTTCTGTTTAACCGAATTAAACATCAGGAAAACGGAGGCGTTAAATACGACACTATCATTGAAGATCGTCCAACTATTGGTAAAGATTTACTTCAAGTTAATTTAAACAATGCCCGACGTGATAACAGAATGCTTGAAGGAAGCATTAATCCATGGTTCCGTTTAAATAAAAATGAATCGGGAAATATCTCCCATTACATTGATTACAAAATCAACTATGCGGGAAATTACTATTGGTATTTAGATCAGAACATTGCCTCCGACGGCTTTTATAACACTTATTACCTCGACACAACCAAAACCAGCGACAGTACGCATCACCGCAAAATAGCCAATGAGATTAATTACTCATTTAACTTAAATAAAGTAGGAATAAACTTTTCGGCAGGCTATGCGCATGAATACAATTATATTTATCAGCATGGCGACAGCGTAATTAATAATCAGATGTTACAAGGAAAAATCTGGTATAGCAAACTTTTACTGAGCAATGACTCCACATCGATTAACAGAAATAAATTAATCAAATCCGAATTAAGATATAACTTCATAGTTGACGGTGCCAATGCAAATGACACTAAAACAGAATGGGTTAACGAAATTAGATTTAGAGTTTCTGAAAAAGGAACAAACAGCAAAAAAACAACTGGGATCTTTTTGAATTTACTTTCGGAACAACGCCAACCTGATTTAATTTACAATTATTGGTACACTAACCATTTCAGATGGAAAAACAATTTTAAACAAAGCAATTTGTTTCAACTTCATGCAGGTGCTGTCAATTATTTTTCGGGTTTATCAGCATCGGTACTCTGGGAAAACGTAGCAAACTATTTGTACATGGATAGCACCGCATTACCAAAACAATCTAATGTGATTATAAGTAACTGGGCATACAAAGTAAATTTCAATAAAGTTTTGTTTAAGCACCTTGGAATTGGCATCCATATCAAATACCAAACAACCAACAAAAATCAAATTGTACGACTGGCACCCTTGCATTTAAAGGGCTCTTTATACTATACCGGAAATTTATTTAAGAATAATCTTCAGTTACAAATTGGAGCGCAGGGCGAATATTTTCAGTCGTTCAAGTCATTAGCTTATATGCCGGCTCATAACATGTATTACCTGCAAAATAGGCACACAGCTGGTGAATATCCTTTTGTAGACTTATTTCTAAATGCACGCATTAAACCCGTGCAATTCTTTTTGAAGGTTGAGAATGTACTTTATGGAATGGCGGGTACCAATTATGATTTTGTTCAAGGATACTTTCAACCCGACAGATCGTTTAGATTCGGTTTAACCTGGCTGTTTTTTGATTAAAACACCCTCTTTACCTATTGTTTAAACAGAGGAATTCGACATTACGCACCCTTCTATTGCGAAGTTGTTTGTAAGCTTATCTATTGTATTTTTCATTAAAAGAGCATGACTAAATCTTAATTATTTGTTAATTCTTCTCCTGCGGTAATCTCCTCTATTTTATTAGCTTTGTACCTCAAAATTATAACTATGAGTACAGCAGTAAACAAAGGTCCGATTTCGAAATTTATCGAACACCACTATAAGCATTTTAACGCAGCAGCCCTTGTGGATGCCGCTAAAGGCTACGAATTACACCTTACAGAAGGTGGTAAAATGATGGTTACCCTTGCCGGTGCTATGAGTACTGCCGAACTTGGTAAATCATTAGCAGAAATGATCCGTCAGGGTAAAATTGATATCATTTCTTGTACAGGCGCTAATCTGGAAGAGGATATCATGAATTTAGTAGCACACAGCCATTATAAGCGCGTACCACATTACCGCGATTTATCGCCGCAGGATGAGTGGGATTTATTGGAAAACCATTATAACCGCGTAACGGACACTTGTATTCCTGAAGAGGAAGCGTTCCGTCGTTTACAAAAACACATTCACAAAATCTGGAAAGATGCTGATACGGCAGGTGAACGTTATTTCCCGCATGAATACATGTATAAAATTTTATTAAGCGGCGAATTAAAACAATATTATGAAATCGATCCTAAAGACAGCTGGATGTTAGCAGCGGCTGAACGCAATTTACCAATTGTTGTTCCGGGATGGGAAGACAGCACCATGGGTAACATTTTTGCTTCTTATGTAATTAAGGGCGAAATTAAAGCCTATACCATGAAGAGCGGTATTGAATACATGGCCTGGTTGGCAGATTGGTACGTAAAAAATTCAGAAGGTAAAGGTGTTGGTTTCTTCCAAATTGGCGGTGGTATTGCTGGTGATTTCCCGATTTGCGTAGTTCCAATGTTGTATCAGGATATGGAAATGGAAAACATTCCTTTCTGGAGTTACTTCTGTCAGATTTCTGACTCTACAACCTCTTATGGTTCTTATTCAGGCGCAGTGCCTAACGAAAAAATCACCTGGGGCAAGTTAGACATCCATACACCAAAATTCATTGTTGAAAGTGATGCTACCATTGTAGCGCCATTAATTTTCTCCTGGATTTTAGGCTGGTAGTTAAAAACCTCTTGTTTATAATTAATCCCCGCCTTAAAACAGCGGGGATTTTTGTTTTGTACTTTTGACTAAATGAAAAGATTTCTTACATACTTTGTTCAAGGTTTATTACTCTTTATACCATTTGTAATAACAGTAACTATTATCGTCAAGATATTCGATTTCTTCACCTCCATTTTCTCCGTTATCGGAATTACAGATTATCCTATATTAAACACGTTCTTAGGTTTAATCTTCACCTTAATATTTATATTAATCATGGGGATTCTGGCTTCTTCCTTTGTGTTTAAAAACTTTTTTAATTATGTGGAGGACAAATTAGAACATGCGCCGTTCATCCGACACATCTACTCGCCTATAAAAGATTTCACTAATGCTTTTATGGGAAATAAAAAGCGTTTCAATAAACCGGTTCTTGTTTTAACTAATCCTCAGGCTAACATTGAGGAAATAGGTTTTTTAACTCAGGAAGATTTGAAAGAATTAGGTATTAAAGACAAAGTTGCCGTTTACCTACCTTACTCCTATTCTCTGTCAGGCAGATTGATAGTTGTTCCTCCAGCTCACATTAAATCATTGCCTGCCGATGCTGCGGAAACCATGAAGTTTATTGTTTCGGGCGGTGTAACCGATGTGGATTGATAAATATCAGTCCGAATAAATATCAATAACCATACATTTAAACATGCGTTTTTTAGTGATTATAATTGCTATTGTATTTACGGCTTGCAACGGATGGAAGCAGGGTAAAACATTTTCCTATACCGAACTTGACCATAACAACTTCGCTTCAAAAATAAACTCAGATAATGATTATATTCTTGTTGATGTTCGAACACCAAAAGAGTATCGTAACGGTCATATGAAAAACGCGGTTAATGTGAGTTACTTTCATTCGTGGTTTACCGACAGTATAAAAAAACTGGATCGCACCATAACCATTTATATGTATTGCCAAACCCAACACCGCAGCCCAATGGCATCACGTAAAATGAAAAAACTTGGCTTCAAAAAAATATACGACTTACAAGGCGGATTTATGAAATGGGAAAATAATCAGATGCCAATTGTTAAATAATTTACTCTACAATAAACTTCCTTACCGATAACTTTTTATTGCTTGTTAAGCGGGCGTAATAAGCTCCCGAAATCAAATCCAATCTGATTTTATTCTCCCTAGCATTTAACTTTTGCTGAAATACTATTTGTCCCATTACGTTAATTATTTCAAGATCTACATTTTCAGATTCATTATTTAATTTAATAATAAAGGTGCCGTTATTGATACTTGGGAATAAATTAAAATCAACACTTTCTTTATTGGTGTATTCGTTTACTCCCGAAAGCACGCTTAAACTTGTTTCCCAAATTCCTCGTCCGAAAGTGGAAACGTATGCTTTATTTAAAGCAGGATTGAATTCGATATCACTAACAATAACATTAGGCAATCCCATACTGTTATTTACCCAGGAAGTACTTGAGCCATACAAAACATAAACACCAACATCTGTTGCTACCATAATATTATTAGTTCCCGGAATTTGCTTAATGCAGTTTACCGGTAGGTTTGGAAGATTGTAAGATATATTCATCCAGTTCATTCCTCCATTGGTTGTCATATACACTTTTCGTCCGGAACTAAAACCTGCCATACAGATATAAGCAATACTCGGATTGGTTTCATTGATTTCAATTCCTGTGTAATATAAACTATCCGGTAATCCTGCTGTAATATTTGTCCAGGTTAAACCGCCATTGTTTGTGTTAAATACGGCGCCGGAAATTCCCGACTCATAACGCACGCGTCGAGCAGCGTATAAAATTAAGTTGTGTGAATTTGATACCGCTAATGCCGAGATTTCGGAAGAAACTGTGCCCGGGAATGGAGATAATGCAGTCCATGTATTACCATTATCGGTAGACTTCACCACATTTTCATTTCCGATATACAATACACCCGGATGATTATAATCGGCCACAACAGGTGTTACCCATTCAGCAGATTCGCTATTAGGATTGGTGTTTGGATAATTACTTCCCATACCGTTATTACCACTTTCATAAAAATTACCGTATTGACTTGATCCAAATACATTATTGTTATTAAGCGGATCTAAATAATTATCCATTCCATCCCCTCCGAATATGGTCGACCAAACATTGTTCTTATAATAAAATGTTGCATTGTCTTGCGCTCCGGCGCATAGACGTCCGCTTGCATTTTTTGAACTTGACAATCGATAGAAAGACGTTACCTGAAGACCGTTATTTAAATTTGCCCAGTTAGTAGTAAAACTACTAGAGAAACTTCCTATCACCATGTTAGAAGTACGATACAAACCACCATCGCTGCACACAAAGAATCTGCCGGTGGCAGGCTGGCGATCTATATAATGTATATCACCGTGTATTGTTGACCCATAAGAAGTAGTCCAATGCGCAATCGGATCAAAATTAACTGCTCCATCTGTTGATCCCCATAAATTGACACCACCTACATAAACCGTATTTTTATTAGTTGGATGTACGATAAATCCTAAATCATAATTACCCTGACCGCCGGGCCCTGTTCCGGTATATGGATCCAATACATTTAATGATGGAGATATATAGGTCCAGCTTAAACCCGCATTGATGCTTTTATAAAAACCATACAATCCATTTTGTGTATCAACACAGAGCGCATAGATATAGTTAGGGTCGGAAGGCGCAATGGCCAGTTTAACGCGCTGAACAGTGCCTGTTGGCGGAATGGTGGTGTTTAATTTAGTCCAAGTGCTGCCAAAGTTGGTTGATTTATAAATGGCAGCTTCACCTTGATTTGAATTTAAAACCCATCCGGTTGCAGCATAAATAATATTTGGATTCACCGGATCAGGAACCATATCCCAGAACAAAGAATCTAATAGTTTTGTCCAGGTGGCACCACCGTTTGTTGACTTATGCATACCATTAGCTCCACAGGCTAATACTTCATTACTATTGCCCGGGTTAACTAATATTTTACGAATTAATGACTCGTCACCATTAGTGAGTTGATATGTTAGTCCGGTAGGTGTCCACGTAGCGCCTCCGTCGGTAGTTTTATACACGCCTAAACCATAATGCGTATGTCTTTTGCGCCCATTTAAAAATAAACCAAAACCAATGTATTCGAAATCACAAACGGAAATGTACATCGTATTAGGATTAGCCGGATCGATGCTGATATCACTTATACGGGTGATGGGCAAATTATCGGTTAACGGTATCCAGCTTGCTCCATCATTGGTTGTTTTCCATAATCCGCCCTGAGCAACTCCCACAAAATAGGTTGAAGAATTTGTCGGATGAAATGCAATACAATTTATTCGTCCTATACCGTTTTCCATATATCCGGTAAGATTATTTGGCAACACATTTGGACCACTGGGCGACCAAACGGAAGGTGCGGCTGAAGATTGTTGCTGCATCTTGTAGTTGGCAGCTGCCGTTAATTCATTCACATAGCTATCAAAATGAGAGGGCTCACCCTGTGTATTGGTGTGCATTTGCATTTCATTTTCCCAGCGTTTAAAGTTTTTCCAACCCTTCACCTTACTTAAATCGTTTTGCTTTTTGTAAGTATTGAATTGTGATTGCATTTCTTTAAAAGATAATGCACGTGATTGATTGTTTTTTATAAATGACTGAGCCGTTAAAAAATTAACGCCGATGCATAATGCTAAAATGTAAATAATCTTTTTCATTATAATAAATGTACAAAAAAAGCCGTCCCTGTTCAAGGACGGCTTTTATTATAATTAAATTATTCTTGTTATGCTTTTACACTGGCACGAATAATATTTAAAGCTCCGCCCGCTTTAAACCACTCAATTTGCTGAGCGTTATAGCTGTGGTTTACTTTGAATTCGTCTTTACTGCCATCTGCATGCATTAATGTAACTGTTAGCTGTACACCTGGCGTGAATGAAGTTAATCCTGTAATATCAATTACATCATCTTCCTTAATCTTATCGTAATCGGCAGCATTAGAAAAAGTTAAAGCTAACATACCTTGCTTCTTAAGATTCGTTTCGTGAATACGTGCAAATGATTTTACTAATACAGCACGTACTCCTAAATGACGTGGCTCCATAGCAGCATGTTCACGTGAGGAACCTTCTCCGTAGTTCTCATCACCTACAACAATACTTCCAATTCCTTTTGCTTTATATTGACGTTGCACAACCGGTACACCTTCGTAAGCGCCGGTTAATTGATTCTTAATCGAGTCGGTTTTTTCATTAAATGCGTTTACCGCTCCAATTAACATGTTGTTGGAAATATTATCTAAGTGTCCGCGGAATTTCAACCATGGTCCGGCCATTGAGATATGATCGGTTGTACACTTTCCTTTTGCTTTAATTAATAATTTCAAGTCTTTTAAGTCAACACCTTCCCATGCAGCAAACGGATCTAATAACTGTAAACGTTTAGAAGTTGGTTCCACTAAAACTTTTACGCCACTTCCGTCGGCAGCCGGAGCCTGATAACCTGCATCTTCTACAGCGAAACCTTTAGTAGGTAATTCATCGCCGCTAGGAGGATCTAATTTTACTTTCTCACCTTTTTCGTTAGTTAATGTATCGGTAATCGGATTGAATCCTAAATCACCTGCAATAGCTAATGCTGATACAATTTCAGGTGACGCAACAAATGCGTAAGTATTTGGATTACCGTCGGCACGCTTCGCAAAGTTACGGTTGAACGAGTGAACGATGGTGTTTTTCTCTTGCTTTTCAGCTCCCATACGATCCCACATTCCGATACATGGTCCGCACGCGTTAGTAAACACCACTGCTCCACACTCATCAAACACGTTTAAGAAGCCATCACGCTCAATTGTATAACGGATTTGCTCTGAGCCCGGATTAATCATAAATCCGGCTTTAGATTTTAATCCCTTTGCTTTAACTTGTTTAGCGATAGATACCGCACGTGCTATATCTTCGTAAGAAGAGTTAGTACATGATCCAATTAATCCTGCTTCTACTTTTAAAGGCCAGTTATTTTTAACAGCTTCCTCTTTTAATTTAGAAATTGGTGTTGCTAAATCCGGAGTAAACGGACCATTAACATGTGGCTCTAATTCTGATAAGTTAATTTCAATAACTTCATCAAAGTATTTTTTCGGATCAGCATAAACTTCAGCATCACCAGTTAAGTGTTGTTTAATTCCATCAGCTAATGCAGCAACATCAGCACGGCCGGTTGCTTTTAAATAACGGCTCATGCTATCGTCGTAACCAAATGTTGAAGTAGTTGCGCCAACTTCAGCACCCATGTTACAAATAGTACCTTTACCTGTACAGCTTAAGCTGGTTGCGCCTTCGCCAAAATATTCGATAATTTTATCGGTACCACCTTTAACGGTTAGAATACCTGCTACTTTTAAAATAACATCTTTGGCGCTAGCCCATCCGTTTAATTTACCTGTTAATTTAACACCAATTAGTTTAGGCATTTTTAATTCCCATGGTAAACCAGCCATTACGTCACATGCATCTGCTCCGCCAACGCCAATAGCAATCATACCTAAACCACCTGCATTTACTGTGTGTGAATCGGTACCAATCATCATACCACCAGGAAATGCATAGTTTTCTAATACAATCTGATGAATAATACCAGCTCCGGGTTTCCAGAAACCAATACCATATTTATTAGAAACTGAAGCTAAGAAATTAAACACCTCTTCACTTTCAGTTTTAGCTCTGTCTAAGTCAGCTTTTGCCCCAACTTTTGCTTGAATTAAGTGATCGCAATGTACTGAAGAAGGAACTGCCACTTTAGGACGACCGGCTTGCATAAATTGCAATAAAGCCATCTGAGCAGTAGCATCTTGCATAGCTACACGATCAGGATTAAAATCAACATAAGCTTTACCGCGTTCATAGTTCTTCAACTCGAACGACGCATCTAAATGCGAATAAAGAATTTTTTCTGCAAGTGTTAACGGACGACCAAGCGTTTTACGAGCTGCTTCAATACGAGAAGGCATATTTTCGTAAACCTTCTTAATCATATCAATGTCAAAAGCCATAGGATATTGTTTTTGGTTAGTTAAATTTCTTAATTTGAGAGGTACGAATTTATGCAAAATAGGCCATAAAACACAGAAAAAAGAGGGCTTTTTTTGATAAACGGTTAATAAAAATGGTGGGCTTAGCTTACCTTTGCTTAAGCTGTGGCTTTATTACTTAAAGAAAATACCTCTATAGCTTTAAATGCTATTAAATCCAATAAACTAAGGGCTATTATTACTATGCTCATTATTGCAATTGGAATTACTGCTTTAGTTGGCATCCTATCTGCCATCGATGCTATTAAAACCAGCATCAACAGCAACTTCACCAGTATGGGTGCCAATACGTTTACCATAAGAAACCGAGAAATGAGTATGCGTGTTGGCCGTCATGGCAAAAAACCCAAGTCGTTTAAAAACATTACGTACAAGGAAGCTATGCGGTTTAAAGAAGAGTTTGAATTTCCATGTGTAACATCTGTTTCTACCTTAGCATCATTTACGGCCCGATTAAAATACGCTTCTCAAAAAACCAACCCGAATATTCAGGTTTTTGGTGGAGATGAAAACTATCTTGAGACATCCGGATATGAATTGCAGGAAGGAAGAAATTTTACTCCGGCAGAAATACTTGGCGGAAGCAACCTGGTAATATTAGGAAGTGAAGTTGCGTTTACATTGTTTCCAAAAGGTTTAAAGGCATTGGACAAAACCATTTCTATTGGCGGAGGTAAATATAAAGTTATTGGGATTTTAAAAAGCAAGGGTAGCAGTATGGGATTTGGTGGTGATAAAGTATGTATTGTTCCTATTATGAATGCAAGGCAATACTTTGGAAAGCCCAATATGAATTTCACCATCAACATTATTTCTAAACACCCTTGGTTGATGGACATTGCCATTGGTGAAGCAACCGGTTTATTCAGAAAAGTAAGAAAGCTGGATTTAAAAGATGAAGACGATTTTGAAATCACAAAATCCGACGGATTAGCCACCATGCTCATTGATAATTTAGCTACCGTTACATTGGGTGCAACCATAATTGGCATCATTACTTTACTTGGTGCCGCAATCGGTTTAATGAATATCATGCTGGTATCCGTAACCGAAAGAACCCGTGAAATTGGAATCAGAAAGGCCTTGGGTGCAACACAAAGTGCAATTAAAAATCAGTTTTTAATTGAGAGCGTGGTGATTTGCGTAATGGGCGGGATTATTGGAATTATTTTAGGTATCATTATTGGCAACCTAATTGGAATGACTTTGGATGCCGGCTTTTTCATTCCGTGGTTCTGGATTATTACAGGTGTGCTTATTTGTATTTTCGTTGGACTTATCAGCGGATTTTTTCCGGCTCAACGGGCTTCCAAACTTGATCCAATTGAAAGTTTACGCTTCGAATAACTACACGTTATGTATATAACGTGTTTGCATTGCAGCAATAATATTTTCCTTTTCAAACGCCTCTTTTAATTGTTCATTTACCTGTGAAACAACAATAGTAATATTGTCATAGTAGCAAAAAGGCCTAACGTTAATATTTATCATGCCGTCAGCTACTTTTCCAATCGCTATAATTGGTGAAGGCTCTTTAAGAACCTTATTGTTTAATAAAAGTGTTTTATTGATTACGGATTTTACTTTTTCCAAATCATTATCTGCCGAAACCACAATAGGTATATCAGCACGTATATTTCCATGTCTTGTGTAATTGACAATAGTCCCGTTTGACAAAGCTCCATTTGGCAGAATAACTGTTCTGTGATCAGCCGTTAGCATTAGTGTATTAAAAATCTGTATCTCTTTTACTTCACCGGTTTGTCCTTGCGCTTCAATGGTATCTCCAACTTTATATGGTTTAAAAATCAATATTAATACGCCACCGGCAAAATTAGATAGCGATCCTTGCAAAGCCAAACCTACTGCTAACCCTGCTGCACCCAATATGGTTACAAATGACGCTGTGCCAATTCCCAGCATTCCTGCCACAGTAACAATTAAAATAATTTTTAATCCGATTGAAATTAAACTGCGCAAAAAAGTCCGCAACGATACATCTAAATCTCTTTTTTCAAATGCTTTTTGTGAAAATATCGCAATTCGTTTAATTAGCCACAACCCAACCAACAATACTAAAACTGCCGAAAAAACTACAGGAGTATATTGCGCTAATAATTCTAAAACATGATTTATATATTTATCCAGTTTCAGTTAAAATCTTTTTTTAACTTGGTGCAAAATTAAATTAAAATTGCGGAAGATTTTGATTATATTATTATTAGTTTGGACGGCTTCCGCTTTTCCTCAGGCCACTAATACCATAATTGCTAAAGACCCTTACGGCACAAAGCCTAAAAAAGAGAAAAAGAAAAGAGAACCTAAACTCCGAATCCCCGATTCGCTCTATTATTCCAAATACAATTCAAGTATCATTTTAGGTTATTTCGGTTCTACAAAAGGCTACCACCTCGACATTAACCAGTACCTCAATAACGACATTTCACGAAAATCGAGCCTTAAATACATTGCAGAATCCAATTGGATAGACGGAATTGAATTCATGTACGATAAATTATCATTCACCATTGGCTATAAGAGTACACCTCCGCAAAACAAATCTCAAAAAGGAGAAACAAAATTTTTTAATTTCGGATTCAACCTGGGAGGTAATAAGTGGATAATTGAAGCCAATTACCGGAAATATCAGGGATTCTATGAAAACAATACCGTAACCTACGATACAAGTTTTAAATCAACAGGCATCTATTACCAAAGTCCGATTAAAAGTGAACTTTATAAACTTAAGTTCATGTATTTCACTAATCACAAACGTTTTGCTTTTCGCTCCTGTTATTCCAGCAGCTACCGGCAGCGTAAGTCATCATTTACGTGGATTATTACCGGAAACGGCTATTACAACACGTTGAAATCCGACAGCAGTATCATTCCGTATCAGGTAAGAGATTTATATGGCGATCAGGGAGGATTAAAAGGATTAAACGTTTTTGCATTTTCAGTTTATGGAGGCGCTTCACTGAATCTTGTAATGTTCAGGCATCTGATTTTTAACGTCACCTATATGCTTGGACCGGAAGCGCAATTCAGAACTTACCGATACGATACTCTTCCAACGCGCGATTTAACGTACATTAAATTCAGTAGTGATTTCAGGGCTGCTATTGGTTTAAACTACCGTAAATTTTACACCTTCGCTTCTTTTTCCGGAGACATTACGCCCTATAAAAGCTCACAAATGTTAGTACAATCCACCTACTACACTGTCAATTTCGCGATTGGATTCCGAATACATACCGGATATCCTAAATGGTATCAAAAAATTCAGAGAACAAAATTATATCAGATGTTGTAGTTAAGCGTGATAAACACGGGATGCAATTATTTTTCCATTTTCGATTTCGAGTACTTCGCCTACACTTAAGGGCTCTTCCCCATCCACAAATCGTGTATACTCCATAAAAACCTGTTCATCATCTGCAGTTAATTTCACAACTTCGTATCTTAATGATGGTAATCGGTTAAACGCATCCTTCCACCAATCCCGCAAAGCCGATTTTCCTTGTACAAATCCTTTTGTTTCCGGCATACGTATTTTTAATTTCGGACTGTAATGTTGTGCATTATCGTCGTAAAGACTTAACAAATCATCAAGTTGATGTTCATTAAATGCCTTAAACCATTTTATTGCTATTTCTTTATTTTGTTGAACACGTTCCATACTTATGTAATTAAATTTTATCTTTAAACGATGATTAAAAATTGTATTTCGTTAATATCTGCCATTTTTATTTTGCTCTCTTGTCAACCTAAAAAACAAGAATGCGATCTGATCATATATAACACTACCATTTATACGGTAGATTC
>JBBAKL010000031.1:0-33712 GCA_040403535.1 Bacteroidia bacterium | reverse complement strand
TACATGTAAATCGTACACCTATACTCATACCCGGGTAAATTGGTTTTGTAAAGCGGCACTCATCAATTCCGTAATTCAATAAAACCGGACCTTTTGGCGGATCAACAAATAAACCTGCCGCGCGTGATAATACAAAATAACCGTGTGCAACTGTACGCTTAAAAATGGTTCCTTCCAGTGCATCGGGTTGTAAATGGGCGTAAAATTTATCGCCACTTAAGTTGGCGAAATTTTTAATATCATCTTCACTTACGGTATGTATATCCGTTAATAATGTTTCTCCCACTTCCAGATCTTCAAAATGCTGACGGAAAGGATGAACATCTTTAATAATTTGTTTAGCACCGTATTGATAGCTGTTTAAAACATTGGTAATGGTAGTTGGTGAACCTTGTATAGCGGTACGCTGTAAATAATGGAATACTCCGCGCTTTCCACCCATTTCTTCTCCGCCGCCGGCACGACCCGGACCACCATGAACCAGCATTGGCATTGGAGAACCGTGGCCAGTACTTTCTTTAGCACATTCGTTATTTAAAATTAAAATTCTTCCGTGCATACAAGCTGCACCTAATACATATTCCTTCGCCACTTTATCGTTAGCGGTAACAATTGAACTTACTAATGAACCCTTGCCTAATTTGCTAAGAGCAATTGCTTCATCCATGCTCTTGTATGGCATAATGGTACTAACCGGACCAAACGCCTCGATATTATGGCAATCGGTATTTTTAAAAGGATTTTCATTTAAGAAAATGATAGGTGGCATAAAGCAGCCTTTGTTTTTATCGGCACCTTTAACTTCGAAGTTTTCGAAATTCCCAATAACTATCTTTTGGGATTTACTTAATTGCTCAACTTTTTCGCGTACTTCATTCAGTTGTGATTTACCCGCCAGTGATCCCATTTTTACCCCTTCTACATTTGGATCACCAATAACGGTTTGCGCTAAACGTTTTCCTAAGGCAATTTGCACATCTTCAACCATGTTTTCAGGAACAATTACACGTCGAACAGCTGTACATTTTTGCCCGGCTTTGGTAGTAATTTCGCGTGCAACCTCTTTAATGAAAATGTCAAATTCCGGTTTATCGGGTGTGACATCGCTTCCCAATACACAACAATTTAAAGAGTCAGCTTCCATATTAAAATGAACCGATTCTTCCATTAATCTCGGATGTGATTTTAGCATTTTCCCGGTAGAAGCAGAGCCTGTAAATGTAACAACATCCTGATTCATTACATGATCTAAAATGCCATTGGCACTACCGCAAATTAACTGCAATGCACCTTCGGGTAAAATGCCACTGGCAATAATTTCTTTAACTACGGCTTCAGTTAAGTACGAGGTAAGTGTAGCAGGTTTTACAATGGCAGGAACGCCCGCAAACCAGTTTACAGCTACTTTTTCCAGCATTCCCCAAACAGGAAAGTTAAACGCATTAATATGAATAGCAACTCCTTCTTTAGGAACACAAATATGGTGACCGATAAACGTGTTGTTTTTTGATAAACGGGCTACTTCACCTTCGTAGCAATAAGGTTCGTTAGGGAATTGTTTGCGTAGAGAAGCATAGGTAAATAAGTTTCCAATACCCCCTTCGATATCCACCCAGCTGTCGATTTTTGTAGCACCCGTAGCCCAGCTGATTTTATAAAACAAATCTTTTTTACTTAGCAAGTGCATAGCTAATGCTCTTAACATTAAACCCCGCTCCTGAAAAGTCATTTTACGAAGTTTCGGTCCGCCCACAGTACGGGCATAATCCATCATTTTCGCAAAGTCCAAACCTTTGCTGCTGGCTGTTGCAATTAAGTCGCCATTAATGGCGTTATATAATTCTTGTCCTTTATCGGCACCTGCAACCCATTGTCCGCAGGCATAATTCATTAAAGTGCTCATTATTTTATATTGTTAAAGTAAATCAAAAGGTTATAAATATAATAATTTGCATTGGAAAAGATTTTTTATTCTTTTTAATTTAATTTATTGATATTTAGTAAAATATTATATTTATACTGTTAAAATGCTTAAAAAAAATATTAATTAGGTGAACCAACAATTTAATAGCCGAAAAGAACAGTGGGATTATATTTTCAAAGTATTTCCTTTAGTAGATTTACCTTTTAATATTCTTGCGATTTATTTATCAAATAACTGGTTGGCGACACTCATTTGCGCATTAATTTTCCCAATTGTAGCAGCAACTACACTTTTTTTAAGTCAGAAAAAGAATTTTCAACCAGGATTTGTAATACTTGGAATTAACGGAATTTTATTTTTTTATTACATCTATGTGTCCGGGCCCAATTCACCTACATGGCTCAATATTATAAATGTTACAATTGGCTCCTCTTTCTTTTTTAACAACCCAAAAGTTGGACAAACGCTAATGATCATATTTTCTGTGTTAACCGGATTAACTTTTTATTATATGGGAGCATCGCCTGTTTATTCGGTTATCATATCATTTACCTTGTTAGCATTTATTATTCTTTTTAGCAGGGCTTATTCTTATATGCAATTGCAACAGTCCCGAATATTAGAGAAGAATAAAGAAATAGAATCAAAACAAAAAGATATTACTGATAGTATTAACTACGCCAAACGTATACAATACGCTGTTCTTCCTCACGAGGAAACCATTTACCGAAGTATCCCTTTATCATTTGTTTTTTACAAACCAAAAGATATTGTTAGTGGTGATTTTTTCTGGTTTCATGAAATAAATCGTGATGAATATATTTTAGTTTGTGCTGATTGCACCGGTCATGGTGTTCCCGGAGCGTTTATGACAGTAATTGGCAGCAGTTTGTTAAATCAAACGGTAATTGATAATAAAATATTACAACCATCCGCCATACTAATTGAATTAGACAAGCAAATTAATTTTACCTTAAAGCAGCAGAACGACACGTTTACCTCTGTACAGGATGGAATGGATTTAAGTTTGATAAAGGTGAATAAGGCTACAAAAAAGGTTTTATTAACTGCTGCTAAACGACCTAGTGTGTTTATTAAGAATAAAGAATTAATAGAAATAAAAGGGAGTAAGTTCTCTATGGGTGGCATGCGTACAGGTGAAAAGATATTTGATGAGATTGAATTGGATTATTCGGAGGGAGATGTTTTATATTTATATACAGATGGTTATGCTGATCAATTTGGAGGCGAAAAAGGAAAGAAATATTCAACGAAAAGATTAAAGGAATTATTCTCTGAAATGTTCAAGCAAAGCATGAATGAGCAAAAACAAAAGATTGAAAATTCTATAACAACCTGGAAAGGTGAGCATGAACAGGTTGATGATATTTTAGTAATTGGCATTAAATTTTAATTAACATTTTTAAACAATAAACGGTATACCAATTGAATTAACACCATAAAAAATAGATATGAAAAATCTACTTATCTTATTAAGTTTATTTACTGCTATAACTTTTAACGCACAAAATCATGGAAAAGTTATTATTTACACGAATTTGAATCAGCCATTTTTAGTGTCGTTAAACGGCGTCAGGGTGTCAAACCAGTATTTAACTAAAACAATTTTTGATTATGTTGAGGATGCAGAATGCAAAGTAAAAGTTTGGTTTCAGGGCGCTCAATACCCGGTTAATTTTGTTGTTCAAAATGCAACCGGTTTCGAAAGTATGTATCAGTTGGCGAAAGATAATTTTGGTGCCTTCACACTAAATTTAATAAGTAAAGTTGTGCTAGGTTCTAATAATCCGGTAACAACAGTTCCTACCGTTCCTCCAACTCCTACATCAACTGTTCCTCCGGCACCGGCATCTCCTGTTATAAAAGAAATGGATTCAGAATCCTTTAATGAAAAACTTAATACCGTAAAAAACGAAAGTTTTGATGATAGCAAATTAGAAAAAGCCAAATTTGTTTTTGATGATGAATATTTAACATCAGCACAGGTTGCTTCTGTAACAAAGGTTTTTAGTTTTGATACTAGAAAAGTGGACTGGGCTAAATTTGCTTACAAGCGTACAGTTGATAAAAAGAACTATTTTAAAGTGGTAGATGTACTCACTTTTGATACGGATAAAAGGGAATTGCAAAACTGGATTAAAAAGAATCCGTAATTCTTACAGCGTAAATTTATAACCTACACCTCTTATGGAATGGAAGTGCTTAGGCTCTTTAGGGTTTTGCTCAAAATATTTCCTGAATCCTAGAATGAAATTATCAATTGTTCTGGTAGAGGCATTTTCACTTTCGTCCCATAAATCATCAATGATCTGATCACGTGAAATAACTTTGTTTTCGTTGGATGTTAGCAACTGAAGCAAGCCAATTTCTCGTTTTGATAATTCGTGTTTGTTCCCATTTAAATCTGTAATCTCAAAGGTGTCGAAATTGATTACACAATTATTGAATGTAAATTGACTGATTTTAGGTTTAGTGGTGCGCTTTATAACGTTGTTTATTCTCAATAACAACTCTTCCAGTTCAAAAGGTTTGGTTATATAATCTTCAGCGCCTAGTTTTAAACCGGTTATTTTTTCGGAGCTTAAATTTTTTGCAGTTAAAAAAATCACAGGCACGCCAGACTTAATTGATTTGAATTTTTCACAAAGATCAAAGCCGTTTATTTCCGGCAGCATAACGTCCAATAGCACTAAATCCAATTGCGGATTCAATTTAGTAAACTGATGTAGTGCTTCGTTTCCCGATCTAGCAACGGTTACTTTAAAGTTCTCCAATTCAAGGTTTAACTGCAGGGTAGCGGCCAATGCCTCTTCATCTTCAACTAATAAAATGTGTGATTGATTCATAAGTTAACATACAATTATTCGCCCAGTTCAAGTGTTTTGATATCGCCAATGGCATTACCGGCAATACCTTTTATTGAGCCATAAAAATGAGTAGTGTTTAATAAAACTTTTTCCAATTGTTTTTCGCGCTCTTTCCAGATTTTCTCCATTTGTATACGTTCTTTGCTGATTCCGTCTTTAAGAGAGGTAAATCCTTCTACGATGGCTTCTATTTGTTGTTTAAATTCATTTCCTGTTAAGTAATTGTAAAGCATTTGCATTTTATCACCTTTGTTTTCTTGGCTAACCAAAGCGCCGTGAATTTTAATAAGGCTATCGCGTAGAACAAAAGCCAGTGATTTTATTTCCGCGTAATTACAAATCCATACGCCGTCCTTCATGCTAAAATGTTCCATGTCTTTTGGCATTGTTTCAGTAACAATAACAGCAATATTCGCGTTTTGTGCACGCATGTCGGTTTTTAATTTATCGATCCATTCATTGGTAAATGCCTTTGTGCGTTTACTTTCGTAAATAATTTTACCACAAAAAATGCCGGTGTTGTCCCGTACATTTTGTATGCAATCCGCACCTTTAATTCCTTTTCCAACCTCTTCAATCAGGTCGAAAGGAAAGGCAGATTTTAACGTTTCTTCCAATGCCAGCTCTTGCACTTCACCTTGTCGTTGCATACTGCCTTGTTCGGCTTTACGCTTCATTTCATCGATCAGTTTTTTCTGATCTTCAATTTGCTTTTCAAATTCTTTAAATTTTAATGAATTTTTTTCTTGCTCTTGTTTTTTTATAGTTTCCAGCAATGAATTACGCTCTTCATTAAGTTTTTTTTGCAATTGTATCTCCAGTTCAGCCTCTTTTGTTTTTAATTCCTGTTCCTTTTTTAAAAATTCCAGCTCTTTTTGACGGGCTTCTTTTAATTTTTCTTCATTAACAGCGTTGGTTTCAGCAAGTACCTTAAGTTTATTTTCAAAATCAGAGCTTATGTTTTTTTTGAGTGTTTCTTCTAAACTGGCTTTCTGATTAATCAGCGCTTCAGCCATTTGCTGTTGAAATGTTTCTTCCTTCTTACGGTATTCTTCTTCCTTCTTAGCCTGCCATTCCTTTGCTTTAGTGTTCAGTTCGCGTTGAACTTCATCCCTAAAGGCATCTGTTGCCTCAAATTCATGCTGGCAATTAGGGCATTTTATTGTTGATTTATTGCTCATAAGTAACAGGTGCTTTTATGTAAATTTATAGCTTTTAAAAGATACAAATTCGCATATTTATAAACAATTAATTGTATTAACATGAAAGAGCTTATTTTGGTGCGTCATGCCAAGTCTGACTGGACGAATGAGTCCATCACGGATATTGATAGGCCTCTTAATGAACGCGGTTATACCGATGCTTATCAGTTAAGTGATTGGTATCAGCAAGATTATGATTTGCCGCAATTAATCATTAGCAGTCCGGCTACCCGGGCAATAAATACAGCTTTTATTTTCACACGTAGTTTTGGATTATTGGAAGCTAGTGTAAAGATCGAATCCGATTTGTATGAAAGTCCGGTTAAAGAATATCTGAAAGTAATTTCAAAATTAGACGATTCATACAACCAGGTAATGATTTTTGGACATAACCCCGCAATTACCAATTTAACCAACGAATTAAATCACGAATTACTTTTTGAAAATATCCCAACTTGTGGTATTGTAAAAATAGAGTTTAGTGAGACGAGCTGGAAAGGGGTAGTGGATAACAAAAATGGTAAATTAATCATAAATAAATTTCCTAAAAGCTTCAAATAGTTTCAATGAAGAAAAAAGAATTTCCATATATCAATCGCGAAATTAGTTGGCTATCGTTTAATGAACGCGTATTACAAGAGGCCGCTGATCCAACAACGCCATTGATTGAACGTATTAAGTTTCTGGGTATATTCAGTAATAATAGAGATGAATTTTACCGTGTACGCGTAGCAACCGTTCGTCGTTTAAGTAAATTGGGTAAGAAAGCGGTAACCTTATATGGTGATGATCCTAAGGAATTGCTGCCGAAATTACAACGAAGAGTTATTGAACAACAAAACCGGTTTGAAGAAATCTACAAAGAGATTCTGAAAGAATTATCAGAACACAATATTTTTATTATCAACGAGAAACAGTTAACGGTTAATCAAAGCAATTATATAAAGCAATTTTTTCATACGGATATATTACCTGCATTATTCCCAATTATGGTTGACGAAGCGAAGAGCTTCCCTTATATGAAGGATAAATCGGGTTACCTGTTTATTAAGTTGCAATCGGTTTTAGATAAGAAAAAAAACAAATTTGCGTTAATAGAAATTCCGTCACGTGTTACTAATCGTTTTGTGGTTTTACCTACCGAAAGCAATAAAAAATACATCATACTTCTGGATGATGTGATTCGTTATTGTGTCGATGAAATTTTTGAAGTGTTCGGGTTTAAATCGGTGGAAGCGTATAACATAAAATTAACCCGCGATGCTGAACTTGATATTGATAACGATGTAAGTAAAAGCATGCTTGAGAAAATTTCCAAAGGCGTGAAAGACCGTAAAAAAGGATTACCGGTTCGTTTTGTTTACGACACCGCAATGCCTTCTGATATGTTATCCTTTATCATGAAGAAATTGGGAATGGACAAAAAAGACAATGCCATTCCGGGTGGACGTTACCATAATTTTAAGGACTTTATCAGTTTCCCTACATTAGGAGAAAAGAAATTGATTTACCAAAATCCCCCTGCACTCGAACATAAATACCTTCAACACACTAACGAAACAATTTTTAATACAGCCCTCAAAAAGGATATTCTATTGCATTATCCGTATCATACGTTTAATCATATAATTAATTTACTTAGAGAGGCTTCTATTGATCCTTCAGTTGAATCGATCAAAATTACATTATACAGGGTAGCCGATTCTTCGCGAATTGCAAATGCTTTGGTAAATGCTGTTAAAAATGGAAAAAAAGTAATTGTGTTAGTGGAATTACAGGCGCGATTTGACGAAGAAAATAATATTTATTGGGCTAATAAATTGCAAGAGGAAGGCGCTCAGGTTATCTATGGTGTACCGGGCTTAAAAGTTCACTCAAAGTTATTTGTAATTACGGCTCGTGTCAAAGGTAAGGAAGTTAGAGTAGCTCATGTTGGAACTGGAAATTTTAATGAGAAAACCGCCCGCATTTATACAGATTTTACCCTTTTAACTTCAAATAAGTTGATTACCGATGAAGTTAACAAAGTGTTTGATTTTTATGTGGACAATTTTAAAGTTGGAGTGTTTAAGCATTTGGCAGTTGCTCCTTTTTACATGCGTAAAGTGTTTACAGGATTAATTAACAAAGAAATTGCTAATGCAAAAGCTAAGAAAAAGTCGGGTATCATTTTAAAGATGAATAGTCTGGTTGATAAAGAGATTATTCAGAAGCTATACGAAGCATCTAATGCCGGAGTGCCTGTTACATTGATTGTTAGAGGCGCTTGTTCCTTGGTAACCGGAATTGATGGTTATAGTGATAACATTAAAGCTTACAGTATAGTGGATAAATTTTTGGAACACGCCAGAGTCTTTATTTTTCACAATAACGGCAATGAAAATATTTATATATCGTCGGCCGATTGGATGAGCAGAAATCTGGACAGCAGAAGCGAAGTAGCTGTTCCGATTTATGATAATGAAATAAGAAAGCTCATAAAAGATATTATAAACATTCAATTATCCGGTAACACAAAGGTTAGGATATTAGATACGAAACAGGAAAATATTTATAAAATGCCTTTACCTGGAGAGAAAAAAGTACGTGTACAGGATGAAGTGTATAACTACCTTAAAAATGATACACATACATTTTTAAGAACAAAACAAAGGAATAAATGATTTTTGGAGCGATAGATATTGGAAGTAATGCCATGCGATTATTATTCTGCAGGGTATATGAAGTAGATGGCAAGCCTCATTTTGCCAAGGAAGAATTAATTCGCATGCCCATTCGTTTGGGTGAAGATGTTTTTTTAAAGGGGAAAATTTCTCCTGCCAAAGAAGAAAGATTAATTACGGCCTTAAAAGGTTTTCATGAACTAATTAAAGCTTATCAGGTGGATGATTTTAGAGCGGTAGCAACCAGTGCCATGCGTGACGCATCTAATGGACCTGAAATAATAGCTCGAGCAAAAAAGGAAAGTGGTATCAATGTTGAAATAATTGACGGTAAACTGGAAGCCTCTTTAGTGTTTTCTAATCATATTGAAGAAATATTAAATCCGAAGAACGCGTATTTGTATATTGATGTAGGCGGCGGAAGTACAGAGTTAACTTTATATTTTAATCAGAAAGTAATTGCGGCTAAGTCCTTTAATATCGGAACCGTTCGTATGTTACTTGACAAGGTAAATAAAGATGAATGGGATGAGATGAAAGCTTGGTTGAAACGCAGTACAGTTGGTATCCATCCATTATATGCCATTGGTTCGGGCGGAAACATTAATAAGATATTTAAGATGGCCAACAAAAAGGAAACCAAACATCTTGGATATGATAAATTGAAAGATTTATTTGATATGCTTAGCTCCTATACTTATGAAGAGCGTATTGAACGATTGGGATTAAAACCAGACCGTGCCGATGTAATTGTGCCGGCAGCTAAAATATTTTTAACGGTTATGAAAACAGCTGATATTGACAAGGTGTTTGTTCCTCAGATTGGATTATCCGATGGAATTGTACACGAATTATACGATGGTTTCAGGAAAAAGCAGAAGTAAACTTTAGTATGACTAATTTATTGATATTCTTTATCACTTTCAGCATAACAGACGCTGTTGATATTTTATTGGTGGCCATTATACTGTATTTGCTATATAATATGGTTAAAGGAACTTCGGCGGTAAATATCTTTATTGGC
The DNA here is from genome assembly GCA_040403535.1 of Bacteroidia bacterium. GTDB lineage: Bacteria > Bacteroidota > Bacteroidia > B-17B0 > Aurantibacillaceae > JAHEYG01. Next base: position 24,011 of record JBBAKL010000031.1, on the reverse strand, counting down.
CTGGCTTTAATCTATGTGTTATGGATTGTAATAAAAGCACTCGATTTAAAATTATTAAGTTCCTTAATGGGGAAATTTGTGAATGTTGGTGTAATTGCCGTAATGGTGGTGTTTCAGCAGGAAATCAGAAAATTCTTACTTTACATTGGTTCTAATGAATTCATTAAAAGCAGAAACTGGAAAAATCTGTTTAAACTAAGCCTTACCGGAAAAACAGAAGAATCCATCGAATTGGATACCGAGGAAATTATTACCGCATGTTTTAACATGAGTGAAACAAAAACCGGCGCTTTAATTATTATTTCCCGTAAATCTGATTTGAAATTTTACATACAAACCAGTGAAAAGGTAGATTCGGCATTAACAGCCCGAATGCTGGAAAATATATTTTATAAAAATTCTCCATTGCACGACGGTGCTGTTATTATTTTAAATAACCGAATAGTTGCCGCGCGTTGTGTATTACCGGTTACAGAAAAAGAAAATTTTCCGGCTAATTATGGAATGCGTCACCGTGCAGCGGTGGGTATCACAGAAACCACAGATGCCATCGCCATTAGTGTTTCTGAACAAACCGGGTCTGTATCTTTAACAACCAACGGTGAAATTAACGCGGGCTTAACCCGTGATAAATTGCGATTTCTTATAGACAAAAACATAAAATAATTTAAATAGTCCTCTTACTCTTATTATGAATTTATTATCCGTAAATAATTTAACCAAATCGTATGGCGATCGCCTTTTGTTCTCTAAAATTTCATTTGGTGTTAATTATGGAGACAAGGTAGCATTGGTGGCAAAAAACGGCAGCGGAAAATCTACCTTATTCAAAATTTTAAAAGGATTGGAAATTCCTGATGAAGGAAATGTAGTATTCAGAAAGGATATTACTGTTTCCTTTTTAGATCAGGATATTGTGTTGAATGAAAACATGAGTATAATCGATCATGTTTTCTCAAGTGAAAATAAACTGACCCGATGCATTAAAAATTATGAGAAGGCATTAGAACAAGCCGAAAAGGGTGATGCTAATTCCGCCAATTCTATGGAAATTGCCATCCGTGAAATGAATGAGCTAAATGCCTGGGATTATGAAAAAACAATTAAGGAAATATTATCACGATTAGAGTTAAACGATTTTAATCAGAAAATAAATACCCTTAGCGGCGGACAGAAAAAAAGGCTGGCGTTGGCCCAGGTGTTGATCAATAAACCCGATTTGTTGATTATGGATGAGCCAACCAACCATTTGGATATTGATATGATTGAATGGCTGGAACATTATATTTCTAAGGAATCGTTAAGTCTTTTATTAGTAACACATGATCGTTATTTTTTAGATGAAGTTTGTAATACTGTGTTGGAATTGGATAACGGTGTGCTTTACGAATATAAAGGTAACTACGAGTATTTTATTACTAAAAAGGCCGAACGTGAGCAATTACAGAATGCGGAAATAGACAAGGCTCGGAATTTATACAGAAGAGAGCTGGAGTGGGTAAGAAAGATGCCAAGAGCTCGTGGCACCAAGGCAAAAGCCCGGGTTGATGCCTTCAGTGATGTAGAGCAAAAAGCCAAACAAAAACGCGTAGAAAAACAAATTGAACTCAGCGTGAAAATGGAACGACTGGGTTCAAAGATTTTGGAATTAATAAAAATATCAAAGTCTTACGGAAACAAGAAGATTTTAGAGCCATTCACTTATACCTTTAAAAAAGGCGAGAAGATAGGGATCATTGGAAAGAACGGAGTAGGTAAGAGTACATTTTTAAATATTCTTCAGGGATTAGAACAGGTTGATACAGGTAAGATTCAAACGGGTGAAACAGTAGTTTTTGGTTACTATTCGCAGGGCGGTATTAAAGTAAGTAACGATAAACGTGTTATTGAAGTGGTGCGTGAAATTGCTGATTATATACCTTTAGCCAATGGTACTCAGTTGTCGGCATCACAATTGCTGACAAGATTTAATTTTCCGCCGGATATGCAGTATAATTACGTGAGTAAATTAAGTGGCGGTGAAAAAAGAAGATTGTATCTGTTAACTATTTTACAAAAGAATCCCAATTTTTTAATACTGGATGAACCTACCAACGATTTGGATATTGTTACCTTACAGGTATTAGAAGAGTTTTTAGCCGATTTTGGTGGTTGTGTATTGGTTGTTTCTCACGATCGTTACTTTATTGATAAGTTGGTAGATCATGTTTTTGTCTTTGAAGGAAATGGTATAATTAAAGATTATCCGGGCAATTATTCGGAATACCGCGAATGGAAAGCCTCGGTTAAGGACACAGAAGATAAACCGGAGGTAAAATCCGAGGTACTCACAAATGAGTATTCTGATACTAAAAAAAGTAAAAAAGAACCTGCAAACCGTTTGTCATATAAAGAGCAAAGAGAGTTGGAATTATTAGAAAAAGAAATAGCAGTTTTAGAGGGAAAAAAGGTGGATTTAGAGTCACAGCTGGCAACAACCACCGAATACGAAAAGCTTGAAAATATCAGTAAAAATCTAAAAAATACCAACGATTATTTAGAAATGAAAACATTACGTTGGTTGGAAATTCAGGAAAAAGTTATTTAATTTGAACTAAATAAATAAAAACTCTAATTATGAAAAAAGTATTACTCGCAACATTAGCATTTGTTATCGCCTTTTCAAGCTGTAAAACAGGTGGAGAATTTACTTCCAGACGTTATACAAAAGGTCATTACGCATCAAAATCTTACCGTAAGGATAAATTAAAAGCGGTAGATCAATCTAAAGAAGTAACGCATGCTGTTGCCTCCGTAAAAAAGGATGTGGCAATAACTAAACCGGCAGGAACTATCGTTTTAGAAAAAGAAAATAAATCTGATATTGCTGTAATGGCAAAAAACGAAAACAAATCTCCGTTTAAGGCTATTAAGCAAGCATTTGTTACAAAAAAGAATGTAAAGGAGAACATTGCTTTTGCTCCATTATTAATTACTAAGAAATCGCAAAACTCAACAGTTACTCAAAAAATGGCTCCAAGTGAAGGTGGTCGTTTTGATGTGGGTGCTTTATTAGGTATGATTTTTGGTTTATTAGGACTTGCTATGGGAAGTGTTGGTTTCAGTCTATTCGGTTTAACTGCTGTTTACTTTGTGTTCTTTGTATTAGGACTTGTATTTGGTATTTTAGGTTTAGCTTTTGGTGCTAAGGGTATGGGTCGCTTTAAGGAAAATAAACACTGGAGTTCATTAGTATTCGGTATTATCGGTTTAGTAACCGGTATCTTCTCAATGCTATTAGCACTTTATTATGCTGTTGTAACTATTCTATATTTAATTGTGGCATAATAATTATTATTTGTAAAGCTTAAACCCGGAAATAAAAGTTTCCGGGTTTTTTGTTTTAAGTAGCTTGTAAAATCGGTTAAATTTCACTTATTCCAAGTTGCTAAATGAAAAGCATAATTGATAAACTATTAAATGTCGGTATAAAATACCACTATCAACCTTGGGAAGTATATCTTACACGTAAAGTTAATTCTTTTTCGCTGCTTGGTGTTTTTAATGTTACGATTGCCTCGTTAGTATTTATATGCTGGGTCAAAATCAGTTGATTTGACCGTTTATGATAAATCTAGCCATAGCTCCATTTGTTTTTATTCTAAATCATTTTTTTAACTACATCTGGGCAATTTATCTGTTTTACCTGATGGCATTTTTTTGTTTACACCGCTTAATTTGATCCTGGGTAAAGACTCTTTTCTGATAGTATTTTATTTTCCCTTAATAATTTTGATAGTACAGATGCTTGGAAGAAGGGAAACACTAAAACATCTTGTAATAATTTCGTCAATGTTCATGTTTTCAGTAATTGCGATTATTTATGGTTTCAATAAAAATTGGCTGAAAACGGAAATAGACATAGATACCATGTCTAAGTTAGCAGCATTTAATATATTTATTTCTTTCTTTACAGCCACTTCATTTATTATTGTTGTGTTGAACGAATCTGTTGCGAAGGAAAAACGGATTAAGAAAATGCTAAAAGAAAAAGAGGTTTTATTAGCGGAAATATTTCATCACGTGAAAAAATAACATAAATATTGTTACCATTTTATTGAATCTGAAAAAAGACATTTCAAAATCAATTGAGGTTAAATCAGCATTAGAAGATTGCCGAAGCCGTGTTTATTCGATGGCGCTGGTGCATCAGAAAGTTTTCGAAAATAAGAATATTGGGCATCTGAATTTTAAGGAATATTTAAGTCAGTTAACGAAAGATATTATTAATTCGTATGATGGTGATGGTAACACCGTTTTATATATTGCTTCGGATGATGTTACTTTAGAATTGAGCACTGCCATTCCTTGCGGACTTATCATAAATGAGCAATTAACTAACTCTTTTAAATACGCGAAATAACCAAACCGGAAATTGATTTTGAATATTCAGTTGATCAAAAGAGAAGGTACAATTGAATTAGTAATTAAGGATAATGGTCCCGGCATACCTGATAATGCATTTAATAAAAATGACGCATTGGGCATAGAATTGATTAAGTCGTTAAGCGACCAAATTGATGCGAAATACAAAATCTCGAACAATAACGGATTAGAATTCAGAATGACGTTTAAGGTATAATTATTTTAAATTATAAATACCATAGGTATTCGTGTTATTATCTTTGAAAATCGGGAGTTGAGGAGGAAAGAAGGTAAAATAAATCATGAGAATTCCTATTGCAAGTATAAATACCAAACCTAATTTATCCGGTATTCTCTTTTTTATTTTTAACTCAGCCATTTTAATTACTATAAACTGACAAATTACCGCTCCTGTCATAAATGATAATATATCAAGCCATACAAGAATGCCGGTATAAAACTGTTTGCAGGTGTAATAAACCACAACAATTAAAAGTGTCTGGCTTAATAAGCCCAATAATTTTGAAGTAAAATAGAAATGACTGCCTAGTTTTTTAACTTTATTATAATCGTATAAAAACGATAATAGCACACCTAAATAACCGAGTTTAAAATGTTCCCAAACACTTTCATTAACCGGAACAAAACAGGCAAGAAATGAATTCTTTCTGCTAAGATCAAAAACAAAATGTGCGAGTGTTCCACTTATGATGATGATGAAGGCGCCAATCCAAAGAATTTTGTTTGTCTCAGACCTCATCATAAGTGTAAAGATTAGATGAACTTACATTTTCTGCTGGCAAAAGCGCACATACGTAATAAGATTACACCATGTTTAAAACGGGAAATGTTTGTAGTACCATATGTGCGTTCGCGGTAGCGAATTGGAACTTCAACAATTTTAAGATTCAGTTTATGTGCTCCGAATAATAAATCAAAATCACCAAACGGATCGAACTCGCCAAAGTATTTACGGTTTTTTGTCAGTTTAATGTAATCGGTTCGGAACATTACTTTTGTGCCGCATAAGGTATCTTTAAATCGTTGCTCCAATAACCAGGTAAATGCCCAACTGAAGAAATGATTACCCAGGTAATTTAAGAAACGCATTGCTTCCTTATCCATCGGATACACCAATCGGGTTCCATTAATAAAATCACCTTTACCGCTGGCAATGGCATTGTAAAATTTAGGAATATCCTCAGGTGGAACGGTTAAATCGGCATCCAGAATCATTAGAATATCTCCTGTAGCCATTTTATATCCTTCACGTACTGCATCGGCCTTACCTTTACCTTTTTGTTGTCCGATTTTAATATCGTGTGTGGCCGCGTATTTCTTTTGAATTTCCTGAATTTTCTTCCAGGTATCATCGGTACTGTTTCCTTCTATAAAAATAATCTCAACATGTTTACCGAATTTTGGTAAGCGGGTAATGGCATTTTCAATATTACCGCTTTCGTTACGGGCAGGAATAACAACAGTGGTTGAATATTTCTGATTGTAAACCTGTTCATCGTTCTCCGGTAATGGCTTTGCGAAACTGTAGATATTTAAGCTAAAGAACCGAAAGATTGGAAACTTTGCTAAGTATTTATTTAATATGAAAGACAGAATCGGGAAGAAAACAGGAAAAATCAACCGTTTTGAATTTCGATATATATCAAACCCTGATACAAATAAAAGATTATTGATGTCACGTGAATTCAGCCAGTTTTGTAGAGGCGTTTTCTTTTTTAATCCGATTAGTTCGGCAAATTTAATTACCGGTTCCCACAATGAATTGTAAAATTGTACAATGATTTTTGTGTTGGGATGACACACTTTTTTTACCTGCTCAAAAACATTCTGAATATCGTCAACAAAACCGATAAGGTTACTTATGATGACTAAATCAAATTTTTCATTCAGGTTAATGTTATTGGCATCCATTACAAAAAACTCAATGTTTTTCTGAGGGTGCTTTTCTTTTGCCCAGGCAATCATCTCCTCGCTGAAATCAATCCCAACTTTTCGGTTTCCGTCAATGCCCGCTAACAGGTCACCACAACCGCAGCCAATTTCCAATACACTGCTGTCTTCGTGCGAGAAGTATTTGCTGTAATTGGTAATCTCATTCCAGTAATAGGCGCTTATGCCTCGTTTTTTGCGAGACTTAGCTAAGTTGTCGAAATATGTTTTTTTATCGTTCAAGTTTTTATTGCTTTTCTAATACAACCGTACAAAACAGTCCGATTTGGCGGTTCAAAGGTGATAATAATTTTTCTAATCCCTTAAAAAATCCGTACATAAAATAAGGCAACATGGCACTACGGGAAACCCCGCCACTTAACACATACATGAAAGGGGAGTGGTATTTTATGCTCACAATCTTTAATTTCGGAAAATCTTTCTTGAATTTCTCTAAATCTCTCTCAAAATAGATGTATGGCAAGGCTTGATTAGAATTACTTAAGGGATTTCCAGGTTCAATTTCACGCGGACCGTCTTCAACAAATGGTTCGTGGTGGAAACGTTTGTAAATAAATCGTCCCAATGTCGAATTAGCGGGCTCTACCATCACTACCTTTCCGCCTTTTACAAGCGTACGTTCGGCCTCCTGTAAAAACAAATAAGGTTTAGGGATGTGATGAAAGACATTCAGCATCATAATGCACCCTAATTCATTCTCCCCATACGGCAATTGCTCAGCACTAAATACTTTGTCAACCACCGGTAAATCCAGAATATCAGATGTGATAACTTCCGGAAATTCTTCTTTTAAAAAACCGCCACCAGAGCCAATTTCCAAATATTTTCCATTTTTTACCGACTTGGCAACGGCCATAAATTCTTTATACCAGTCTTGGTACAAGCGTTTTAAAAACGGCTTGTTTAAAATAATATCACGATGAGCCATGGTAGTTCGAGGGTCATCTAGACTAAACTCTATGTTGTATTTCTTAAACATTACGGCTTACAAAAATGTTAAAGTAATGTTCTTCACCCAGAGGTTCGAGTTGTTGTACTTTCTCTAAGTTTAAGGGTTCTAGTTTATCTTCTTTCAATAATTGAATATTGAAATTCATGTTTTTCAAAAAATTGTAATAATCGCTCACAGAACTGCCGGCTTTACGTAAACCATAAGGCCAGAATTCCGAGATCATTTTTATGTTATGGTTGGCTTTTAAAATGGTGTGCATGCCTTTCATAGCTTCCATTTCAAATCCTTGTATATCTATTTTAATGAAATCAACTTTTACATTCACATCCATATAATCTTCCATACTGATAGCGTCGATTTCAATCTCTTGATCGTAGTCTTCCGGTTTATAGGTGCGGTGATCGACATTGAGGTTTATAGACGTGTAGATTTTTATTCTTTCTGTTTTTGGTCCGACCGCTTTATTGTTGATGATAACATTGCTGAGTCCTTCCGTTTCAACTTTTAAATGCTTAAAGTTGGTTGCATCCGGTTCAAAGCAATGTACCTTTCCGGTTGGACCGGTGAGTTGAGAAAGGATTTTAGCGTAGAAACCGATATTGGCACCAATATCCAGTATGGTGTCGCCGGGTTGAATATGTTTTTTAATCAGGGCAATTTCAAAAGCATCCTGTTTATTTTTAAAAACAGAGTACATGGATTTATACAAAGGATATGCGTTTTTGTATAAAAAATTACCAAGCTTTATGCTAAATGAAGATGCCATTTTTAAAGCCTGAATTTACGGGAAATTATTGAGATTTTAATTCATTAACTTGCCCTTGAGGTATTTCCCGGTATGAGAATTTTTACAGTTCACTAAGCCTTCCGGTGTACCTTCAAAAACAATAGTGCCGCCTTTTTCTCCGCCTTCAGGACCTAAATCAATAATCCAGTCGGCACATTTAATAACATCCAGATTATGTTCTATAACCACAATGCTGTGACCTTTGTTTATTAAGGCTTCAAATGATTTCAGTAATTTGGCCACATCATGAAAATGTAAACCGGTAGTAGGTTCATCAAATACAAAAAGAGTAGGAGATGTGTTATTTAAATAAATGAGGAAGGAAGCCAACTTAATACGCTGCGCTTCGCCACCCGATAAAGTACTGCTGCTTTGACCAAGTTGCACATATCCTAATCCAACCCGTTCTAAAGCATTTAATTTCTCGATAATTTTTTGCGCAGTTCTGTTTTCTTTATCCTGACCAAAGAATTGAACTGCATCCGATACAGTCATGTTTAAAACTTCAGAAATGTTTTTTCCTTTATAATTAATTTCCAGGGTTTCTGATTTAAATCGCTGGCCTTTGCATGCATCACACATTAACTGTATATCTGCCATAAACTGCATCTCTACCGTTATTTGCCCTTCTCCTTCGCATACTTCACAGCGTCCTCCGTCAACATTAAAAGAGAAATGAGAAGGTTTATATCCGCGTTGCTTAGCTAAACCCTGATCGGCAAACAAATTTCTAATGTCATCGTAAGCTTTAATATAAGTTACCGGATTACTACGGGATGATTTACCAATAGGATTTTGATCAACAAACTCCAATTGTTTAATTTGTTTCAGACTGCCGCCTATTAAATGATCGCAACTCACATTTTCATAAAATCCTTCAATATACCGTTGCAAAGTTGGTACCAGTGCTTTTTTAATTAATGTAGATTTTCCGGATCCACTAACACCTGTAATGCAGGTTAAAGTGTTTAAAGGAAATTTAACAGTTACATTTTTTAAATTATTATCTGAAACATTTCTGATTTCAATATACTCTTTCCATTTACGGCGGTTAAATGGTGTTTCAATCTTTAATTTATTGGTAAGGTATTTGGCTGTATAGCTTTTATTGTCTTTTAATAATTCTTTGTGCGTTCCCTGAAACACTAATGTTCCGCCTCCGCTGCCGGCTTCCGGACCAATATCAATTAATTCGTCAGCTGCCAGCATTATTTCCTCATCGTGTTCTACAATAATAACGGTGTTACCTTGCTGCTGCAATGATTTTAATACTTTAATTAAACGTTCTGTATCCCTGGAGTGGAGTCCGATACTAGGCTCATCTAATATATATAAACTTCCAACCAGGCTGCTACCTAATGATGTTGCTAAATTGATACGCTGACTTTCGCCACCGCTTAAGGTGTTGGCCACGCGGTTGAGTGTCAGGTAATCTAAACCAACATCCGATAAATATTGAAGTCGGTTGGTAATTTCAGTCAGTAAACGCTTGGCAATTTTTGTGTCGTGCTCGTTTAATTGAAGTTGATTAAAGAATGGCAATAATTCTGAAACCGGCATTAATACCAAATCAGTAATGTTTTTACCGGCTATTTTTACATAGTTCGCGTCTTTACGTAAGCGAGTGCCTCTGCAATCCGGACAGGTTGTTTTGCCTCTGTAACGAGCCAGCATCACTCGGTATTGAATTTTATAACTTTCTTTCTCCAGCATTTTGAAGAAATCGTTAATACCTTCAAAATGTTCGTTGCCTTTCCATAATAAATCGAGTTGCGCTTTGGTGAGTTCGGCTATCGGTTTGTGTACAGGAAAATTAAATTTATGGGCATTCTTCAATAATTGTTTTTTGAAATAGCTCATGGTTTCACCGTTCCAGCAAGCTACCGCATTATCGTATACAGAAAGACTTTTATTGGGCATTACTAAATCCGGATCAATACCAATAATGCTTCCGAATCCTTCGCAAGTTTTGCAGGCACCAATGGGATTATTGAAAGTGAAAAAGTTGACATCCGGTTCTTCAAACTTAATTCCATCGGCTTCAAATAGGTTTGAGAAAAGATGAGATTCGTAAACATTTTCTTTTTTCTCAACGTATACAAGGCACTCACCGTTACCTTCAAAATAAGCAGTTTGTACACTGTCGGCCACACGATTTAAAAAATCTTCATCGATATTATTTACAACCAAACGATCGATGAGTAAAAATAAATTATCCGTGTTTTTAATTTTCTTAAAATCCGTTTCTGTAATTTTTTGTATGCTGTTATTGTAAAACACTCGGGTAAAACCTTGTTGTGAAATTAAGTGCATGGTTTGGACTAATGTTTTCCCCTTTGGTAAAGTGATTTTAGAAAGGATCAAACATTTTGTTTCATCTTTTAATCCGTTAACAAAATCAACTACATCACTTACATTATGGCGTTTAACCTGCATTCCGCTAACCGGACTATATGTTTTCCCAACGCGGGAAAAAAGTAATTTAAAGTAGTCGTAAATTTCGGTGATTGTGCCTACTGTACTTCTCGGATTACGTGAGATAACCTTTTGTTCAATGGCAATGGCAGGGGAGATGCCTTTGATATAATCGACTTGCGGTTTTTCTAATCTTCCCAAAAACTGACGGGCATAAGCCGATAAGCTTTCTACATATCGTCGTTGACCTTCCGCATATAAAGTGTCGAATGCCAATGAAGATTTTCCGGATCCTGACAAACCGGTTATTACAATAAATTTATTTCGAGGTATTGCCACATCCATGTTTTTAAGGTTATGCATGCGAGCCCCTTTAATAATAATGTATTGTTTTGGGTTTAAAGTGCCGATATCGTTTGAAGTACTCATTGCTGTAAAATTACGCTTTGTAGGGTGTGTTTTTGTTGATGTTATTAAGATTTAATATATTGATTATCATTTGATTGTGTTTGTATTTAATAAACCGTAATCCGTCAGCATTGTTTTTGTTTACTCATTGATTCTTATGATTCACTCAATATTAAAGAGCGGTTATTTGGATTTAAACAGATAAGCTTTATATTTGTTTTATTAATCAATAAAAAACGTTGCCATAGAATAGACATTTACACCCTATATTTTACTTACTATAAAAGGGATAATTATGTCAATTCAACGTTTAGAAGATAACGAGCTTGTGCAGCTTTATATCAACGGCAACGAAGAATCATTGTCTGTTTTATTACACCGTCACAAAAGAAGAATTTTTTCTTCCATCTTTTTGGTTGTTCGTGATAAGGCTTTAGCAGAAGATTTATTTCAGGATACTTTTTTTAAAGTAATTCAAACTTTAAAACGCAATCAATATTCGGAAGAGGGGAAGTTTTTGCCTTGGGTGTTACGTATTGCCCGTAATTTAATCATAGATCATTTCCGTAAGCATAAGAAATTGCCAACTGTTCCGGTTTATGTTAACGAAGATGGAGAGGAAGTGGATGTTTTTTCAACCATTGCCAGTGATGATGATGGATTTAAATTGGCAGGTGAATTACCCGCATTTAAACGTAAAATCAGAAACCTTGTAAACAAACTTCCGGATGAACAAAAAGAAGTGGTAATCATGCGTATGTATTACGATATGAGCTTTAAAGAAATTGCTGATTTTTGTGAGGTTTCCATTAATACCTCTTTGGGAAGAATGCGTTATGCATTAATTAACCTGAAGAAAATGATTGAAGAAAGTAAAACTGAAGTTTTTATTTAATATTCTTTTGCCGTGTTATTGCTCATGCAAATTAGCAAAGCTGTTGTGTTTCTGTTTTAATAAAAAAAATCCGGGTTATACCCGGATTTTTATTTTTTATTGCTTTTTACATTTAGTTATCGTCGCTTGGAATCGCATCATTCACCTCGTTATCAGATGGGGTTGCCGGTGCGGCTTCCACCGGATTTTCTCCTTTGCCTTTACCTTTTCCTTTATTTTCTCTTGCTTTTTCTTTTACCTTAATCATTTGCTCGGAAGTTAAAATGGCTTTTACAGCTTCTCGGTATTCTTTATGATTGGCTTTAATTTCACTCTTAGCATTTTCGTGTTGTTCTTTTTTTCCTTTGTATTTGGTGCGAATCTCGTCTGTTTTTTTAGCGCGTGTTAATGCTAAATCGTAAACCTTTGTTTTTTGATCAGGAGTTAATGTAACTACTTTGTCTAAATGATCTACAGAGCGTTGTGCGCGTTGCTCAGGAGTTTGTTTGTTTTGTCCTTTGTTTTCTTGTTTTGAACCCTGAACTTTTTTTGCGTCTGCCTGGGCATAAACGCTATTTATTGCTATTATTGTTGCTCCAATTAAAATTAACTTTTTCATAGTCTTAAGATTTGTTTACAAATGTACTTATTTAAACATAGGTATAATTGAAATTTAAGTGATTTTAATCAAGCCCTCTAATATGTTGAATTACAATGTTTTCTCCATTAAGTAATGCTGTATAATACCCCAAAGCAAAAAACTTTTTTCTTTAATGGTATATCCAGAATTTTTATAAAAGTTAAGGGCGTTTTCCCGAGCTTGTAATTCGATAGAAGTTAATTTTAAATCATGTCCGCGCTTTTCAAGGTACTGAATAATTAATCTACCTAGTCCTTTACCTTGATATTCATCACTTACCGCCATAAAGCGGATCTGGCCAATTTTACCTTCGTTTTCCTGTAAACGGCCACAAGCAATAACATTTCTGTTTTCATCTTCTATATATGCATTTACGCATGTATTTTCAATGGTATCCGTGGCTGTTTCTATTGGCTGATTCCAAGGTTCGCGCAATACTTTGTACCGTAATTTTAAAATACGTTCAACATCACCGGAATGATTGGCTTCTTTTACTAAAAACATTAGTCTAAAAATTTAAAGGCAATAGAATGAACAGCCTGTTTATTTACATCTTTATCTGTGCATGATTTTAACATGGCCTGTGCTTCTGGTAAATCAAATACCTCTTTAAGGTTGCGTATTTTCCCGATAGGAATATCGTGCCGCAGACAAAAATTATAAATTGAATCGAAATCCTTCGTTTCAATCTTTGTTTTTAATAGTTCAAATAGTTCAATTCTATTAATAACGCGATTTTGATTGGTACTGAATCTTTCATCAGTTGCCAACTCGCTCAATGCACATAAATCGCAAAGTTGATTAAATTGCTTATTGCTGCCAATGGCAAATGTTATAAGGTGGTTGTCGGAAGTTTTAAATATTTCTCCGTAGGGTGCGATATTCGGATGTAACGATCCGCTGGGCTGCGGCAGTTGTTTTGCAATAAGCCAGTTCGTTGCCTGATTTACCAACGAAGCCAAGGCGCTATCAAATAATGAAACGGAAATATGGGAACCTTTACCTATACGTTCACGTTTTAGTAAGGCAATTAAAATTGCTTCCTTCATTTGATGTCCTGCCAGCACATCAATTAATGCTACCGGCATTTTCAAAGGTTGGGCGTTTTTCTCTCCGTTCATGAACATAAATCCACTTTCAGCTTGTAAAATCAAATCGTATGCCGTGCGTGAACTTTCGTTACCAAATCCGTTTACTGAAGCATAGATGAGTTTAGGGTTGATGGCTTGAAGTTGGGAGTAGGCCACATTCAGTTTTTCATCATCACCTTTTTTGTAATTGGTTATTACAATATCTGCGTGCTTTACGAGTTCGTATAATGTTTTTAAATCATCCTTTTCTGTAATGTCTAAAAACAGAACTTCTTTTCCGGTATTTACACTCCAGTAATAAGCTCCGGCTGAGTTATCTTTTTTTTCGCTCGGAAGTTTCCAGGTGCGGGTAACATCGCCTTGTGTTTTTTTGTTTTCTACTTTAATAACGTTTGCCCCCAGTTCACTAAAAAAAACACCAACGCTTGGTCCGGCCAATACGCCGGCTAATTCAATCACTTTTATATCTGAGAAAAGGTTGTTCATTAATACTGCGCCAGAACAGGTTTATTCTGTAAAATACCATCAATTTTTTCCATTATTGTAGTTGATAGTAATGGAACAACATCCAATGCCGATAAGGTTTCCTTTAACTGCTCAACTTTGCTTGCTCCTAAAATGGTTGTGCTAACATTAGGATTTTTAAGAGTCCAGGCGATGGCCATTTTAGGCAGGGTAGTACCGATTTCTTTAGCTAAAGCACTCAATTGTTTTACTTTTTCCAGTCGGCTGGCATCACCTAAGGTGCGTTCTTTCAACCACTCCATACCTTCAATATCTAAACGAGTTTTTTCGTTAGATAGGTTAATGTATTTCTCGGTTAATAAGCCGCTGGATAACGGACTCCAGATGGTGGTACCTAAACCGTAATCGCGGAATAATAATAAATAATCTTTTTCAAGTTTGGTACGCTCAAACATATTGTATTGAGGCTGCTCCATAGTGGGGCCAATTAATTTATAATCTTTGGCAACGGCAATGGCCGCCATAATTTCATCAGTAGCCCATTCGCTGGTACCCCAATATAAAATTTTACCTTCTTGTATGAGCGTGTTCATGGCTAATACAGTTTCTTCTATTGGAGTATTTTTATCCGGACGATGGCAATAGAATAAATCGATGTAATCAACTTGTAAACGTTTTAAAGCCGCGTTGCAACCTTCAATAACGTGCTTGCGTGATAAGCCTGTTTGATTGGGTAATTTGTCTTCATATCCAAAAAATACTTTACTCGAAACGCAATAAGAACTGCGCGCCCAGCTTTTGGATTTTAATATTTTACCCATTACCAGTTCTGATTTGCCGGCTGCATAAATTTCAGCATTATCAAAAAAGTTAACACCGGCCTCGTAAGCTGTGCTTAATAAGTTATCGGCTGTTTTATCTTCTATTTGTTTTCCAAAGGTGATCCAGGTACCGAATGAAAGTGCGCTTACCTGTAATCCTGATTTTCCAAGTCTTCTGTATTCCATAGCTAATTAATTACCTTAAAGGTATTGGTAATTTGCCAAATTAAAAAACCAGTTAATTGCTAACCAAATATACGTTAACCGGCATCGACTTTTCAATCCAATTATTGAAATTAAAGTTATACAACCATTCCGGTATACCTGAATAGACTTTGCTTACAGGATGAGATTTGTATTCAGATAATGCCGGATTATAACTAAGGTAAATGATTTTTGATCCGGTGTTCATTTTAATTAGAGAATCGGCGTTCACCAGTTCTTCTGCAACACGTATGTTTTTACTTCTGTAAAAGTTCAGACTGACTTTATTATCATAATGGTTAATTTGATTGTTTTCACACACCATCAAGGCCCCTGATTCATGATAATTTTCATATAGGAATTTTAAAACTGGTGTATAATCATCAGCTGGTTTAAATGTAAGCCATAACAGCAAACCACTGTTGATTAGAATAAATAATTTTTTGAGTAAAGCAAAGGTTTTATCATTCAATATCCGTTTAAATGGTTCATAAAATCCCGACTCACAAATAAGTTCATACGAAAGCGCCAATATTACCGGAACGAATGAAATTAACGGGAATAGAAATCTTTCTTCTTTATGACTGCTGAAAAAATGCGCCAATAAAAAAACAAAGAGGGTCCAGGTAAATACCGATTTTCTTTTAATGATAAAATAAAACAAAAACGATGCGATAATGAGAATACTAAAAGGCGGAAGAGCATCTGTTAATGTGTGTTCAAAAAAGTACCAAATGGGTTCTTTGCCAAAATTTTCGGCTTTATGTAAAATGATGTTTTGATAAAAATAATTCCAACCGGTAATCTCCCAGTTGCCATAAAACCATTTGTCTGACAAGATCCCAATTCCATTTGCTAAAATAACACCAATACAAAACACCATAAACTCAACCAAACGAATGCGGTGAATAAAGATGATCCACAAGGCAAATCCAATTAAAAAGAAGTTCAATTGAAATCGAACTACTCCTGACAATCCCATTAAAAGTCCGATTAAAAATAAATGTGTAGCATTTAAAGATATTTCAAATTGTTTGGTTTGAGGATTGTGTTTTGAAAAAGCAAACAACGCAATTATAAATAAGGATGCAGATATGTTTTCAGAACTAAACCGGGCGTGAAACCAAGGCACAAAACACCATATTAAGGATAAATAGGTAAGTAAATGGTAGTACTTGGGTTTTAGATAACGGAAATGTTTAAGCAATATAACACTGCTGATAAAACCAAGAAGTGAAGCCAATAATCGTAGTACGAATGATTGGGTAAAAGGATTGGAAATTCCAAATGTTTTAAGCGTTTCAATTACGCCATATCCAAATGAAACCTGCAATGTAGATCTGATCTTTTCATGAAACTCCCAGGGTAATTCCGAAGAGGTATTTATTCCTTGTTTATAGCCAATAAATTCAAGAATCTGATATTGCTCGTCGGCATGAAAGCGGCCAAAACTGAACCATGCAGCTAACAGATGAAAAATAAAAGCTATAATGATAATCCTCTTCATTCAACCATTTGTTGGCCGACTAAAGGTATTAAAATTTAGAATAGAATACGTTGATTAATTGGCTAATAAAAGTACCGGGTGATTAATAATCTCTTGGATAATTTCACCATGTTCGTAGCTATCATTAGGGTATGTCCACTTTCAGGTATAAGGTGTTTTTGTCAGTTCCATAAATTCTTAACTTTTAAAGAATTTACATAATCCCATTGCACAAGTTTCTCTTTTTCTCCGTGTACTATTGCAACCGGCAGATCATGTTTTTCAAGAATTTCTTTTTCGTTTTTAAATTCACCTTTTCCAATAGAAGCGCCTAAATTGGTTCGTGTATTTCCATCGGTAGCACAAATTATTTCGGATAATTCAATGGCCACTGCATCATTTTGATGTACAAATTCAGTAGAAAGTTTTAACGCTTCTTCATTTGATATTTTAGGGGCATATAGGTTACCCATTACAGGTTTAGGGAAAAACATTTTATCCATTTCCGGGGGAAAACCAATAGCCGGCGTACCCAATACCATTACGCCTTTTACACCATTAATTTTGTTAATTGATTCTATTGCTATATGTCCGCCAATTGAATGTCCAACTAGAATAAACTCTTTTAATCCCAATTCATGGATGATATTTTTTAGAGTACTGATATAGCCCGGTAACGAATAAATTGTTTCGTAATTTTCAAAGCGTTTTGACTATCCGTGTCCAGGTAAATCAAAAACCAGCATTGGTAATTCGAGTTTATTAAACTGATTTTTGAATGTAGTGGCATTTAAAGAATTGCTATGAATGAAAATGATAGGCCTGGTTTTATAGTCACCTTTACTGTAAATTGTAATGCCATTAATAGTGTGTGTAGTAATCATAGTTCTTGTGCTATTAATCCCATGAATTTTACTTAAATGTATGCAAAATATACAGGGTATAAAGCCTGTTTACCTACAATGATATTGTTTTGGGACGGATGAAAGAACCCGTTTAGAAAGAAAAACAGGCAATTCAGAAGAAATTACTAATTATATGTGAGTAATGGAGACTATTTAACCAGCACTTTAGCCTCCAACATATCAAGGATAGCATATTTAACGCCTTCACGTCCCAATCCGCTGTCTTTTATTCCACCATATGGCATGTGGTCAAAACGCAAGGTAGGCGCATCATTATGAATTACGCCTCCAACATTTAATTGCTTAAAGCAATAGTCTAATTCGTCAATATTATTAGTAAATACGCCGCACTGTAAGCCAAATTGGCTATCGTTTACATGTTGAACAGCGTCTTCAATTTTTCCGTCGTATTTTTCGAGACAAACCACCGGACCAAAAACTTCTTCTGAATAAACCTTCATTTTGTTAGTACAATTGGTAAGAACCGTAGGCTCTATAAGTTTACCGGTGCGTTTTCCGCCACATAACAATTGCGCTCCTTGTGCAATAGCTTCCTTTATCCAGCTTTCAACACGAATGGCGTTGGCCTCATCAATCATGTCGCTAATCTCCGTTTCCGGATGGATAGGGTTTCCGTATGCAATTTGTTTAGCCTTATTGACAAACAATTTGGTGAATTTTTCAAAAACTGACTGGTGCACAAACACTCTTTGGGCATGAATACAAATTTGTCCGCTATAGGCAAATCCACCAACAATTGTTTTGTCAACCGCTAATTCAAAATTAGCCGTATCACTAACAATAACACCTGCATTTCCTCCTAGTTCCAGAACAACTTTCTTTTTTCCGCTTTGCGCTTTCATTTTCCAGCCAATTTCAGGTGAGCCTGTAAAGCTTAATAAGTTTATACGCGGATCTGTTACCAATAAATTTCCTATGTTTCGGTTCATCGGTAAAATGGAAACCGAACCCTTTGGCAAATTGGCTTTATCAATAATTTTAGCTAGTTCCAGTGTTGAAAGTGGGGTAGCAGAGGCCGGCTTTAAAATAATCGGACATCCTGCTGCTATGGCCGGAGCAATTTTATGAACCGCTAAATTGAGTGGAAAGTTAAATGGTGCAATACCTGCAACTATACCAACCGGGAAATAATTAACTAAACCTTCTCGCTTTTCTCCATTTGGAGTCCAGTCTAAAGCAAGGTATTCTTTAGGTAATCGTTTACATTCTTCAGCTGCAATTAAAAAAGTTTGTGATGCCCGGTCAATTTCGGAAAGTGCGTAGCGCATGGGTTTTGCCGACTCCAAACACAACACTTCCGCTAAATAGTGTCTGTTTCTTTTAATCTCCTCCGAAATAAAACGCAAGGATTCATGTTTTTTATAGGCAGGAAATTGACTTAATGTTTCTTTAACTGAATTGGCAAGATTAATAGCAATCTCGAGCGTACTCTCATTAGCGAGATAAGTAGTAGCAAAGTGTTCGTTTGTGTACGGATTCACCACTTTTAATTCCTTATCTGTACTAACAAAATCGCCTCCTAAATATATCTTATAATTTTGCATTCGGTATAAACAAATTTACAATTATTAAAATCAAAAAGCCATTCGGTTTTCGAATGGCTTTTTAAAATGGAGTTATTTAGTATTATGCAGTTACTTCAACTTTTGGAGCCGCTGACATAATTTCGTCGTTTGCAGCAGATGAATACTGGTTAAAATTCTTAACAAACTGCTCTGCAAGGTTTTTAGCTTTTGCATCATAAGCGTCTTTATCTTTCCAGCTGTTTCTAGGATCTAAAATTTCAGTTGGAACATCAGGACAAACTTTAGGGAATTTTAAACCGAAGAAATTGGTTGTACCATATTCAACTGTATCTAATTTTCCTGTTAAGGCTGCAGTAATTAATGAACGTGTATAAGATAATTTAATACGGCTACCTACACCATAAGATCCGCCAACCCATCCGGTATTTACTAACCATACATTAACGTCGTGGTGTTTTTTTAATTTTTCACCTAATAACTCAGCGTATTTTGTAGGGTGTAATGGTAAAAATGCTTTACCGAAACATGCAGAGAAAGTAGTGGTTGGTTCAGTAATTCCCATTTCTGTTCCTGCAACTTTTGCTGTATAACCACTAATGAAGTGATACATCGCCTGAGCAGTGTTTAACTTAGAGATTGGAGGTAATACACCAAACGCATCAGCTGTTAAAAAGAAAATGTTTTTTGGCATATCGCCAACTGCAGGAGTTACAGCATTGTCAATATAATTTGCAGGGTAGCTTACACGGGTATTTTCAGTTTTGCTGATATTGCCGTAATCTACAGTAGTTGTGTCGTCGTAAAAATTGATATTCTCTAATAATGAACCAAACTTAATAGCATTAAAAATTTGTGGTTCTTTTTCAGCTGATAAGTCAACGCATTTTGCATAGCAACCGCCTTCAAAATTGAATACACCGGTATCTGACCAACCGTGCTCATCATCACCAATTAATTTACGGTTAGGGTCGGCAGATAAAGTTGTTTTACCGGTACCTGACAATCCGAAGAAAATAGCAGTGTCACCATCTTTACCAATGTTAGCAGAGCAGTGCATGGATAATACTTTTTGCTCATGTGGTAACACGTAGTTTAATACAGTAAAGATTGATTTTTTAATTTCTCCTGTGTAACCTGTACCACCTATTAAGATGATTTTCTTAGTGAAATTGATAATAGCAAAGTTATGCTGACGGGTTCCGTCGATTTTTGGATCAGCTCTGAAGCCAGGAGCATTTAGAATAGTCCAATCGTGTTTGAAATGTTTAATTTCTTCACGGGTTGGACGTAAAAATAAGTTATATGAAAATAAATTACTCCAAGGATATTCGTTAACAACACGGATGTTGATACGGTATTTTGGGTCAGCACAAGCGTAAGCATCACGAACCCAAACTTCTTTACCGCCAAGGTATGCTAACATTCGGTGGTGCAAAGCATCAAATTTATCTTCTTCAAAACGGTTATTAACATCACCCCACCAAACAGAATCTTTAGTGTTGTAATCAACTACCGCATATTTATCTTTAGGAGAACGTCCTGTGAATTCACCTGTGTCGATGGCTAATGCACCTACATCCGTTAACACGCCTTGTCCGCGCGCAATTGTTTCTTCTACAAGTTCACTAGGGTGAAGGTTCCAATAAGCCATTTCAACATTTGAAAGACCAAGGTCAGCTATAGAAAAATTCTCAGCTTTTAATCCGATTTCGTTCATTGCAATAAGAGATTTTTAGTTGGGCAAATTTAATAAAAAAACGGGCTTTTTTAAGGCCCGTTTATTCACATTTATTGAGCTTTTTTAACACGCTCGGTATTTTCGTTAACAAACACTCTGTCAGACCCTTGAGCTAACTTTTTTAACTCTTCGATGAATGTTTTTTGTTCTGAACTGTTCATTTCTTTTAAGTGAAGGCAGTAATCGCGTTCTCCTTCGCGGCCCCATGGAAGAATGTCGTAAGCCGGCTTTTTAGGATGTGTATCTAAAAACTTAGTAATTGCATCAAACTTAGGAGCGTCAATTCCCGAAGCGTGACTGGTAAAAGAAACAACTACACGGTATTTTATTTTTTGCTCACCATTTTGAGTTGGGGTATCAGCCATAGAAGTTCCTGTTGAAGTTTTGGTGCTTGACTTAGATTTGCAATCTGTAAAAAACAATGTTAATCCCGCTAAAGCAATTATTACAATCTTTTTCATTTTCTTAAATTTTACGTTGTAAATATGGTAATTATTTTATTAATAAGGCAAGTTTGATGCCATAAATTAGAAGCTGGTATTATTTTTCTTTTTTTAACAATGGCATTAATAAACATAACCAACCCAAAATGAAACAAATACCGCCAATGGGTGTAACCGGACCTAAAAACTTAAGCCAATCGGCACCCCATAAAGTGCGGGTACAGAGAAAATAAAGCGAGCCTGAGAATAATATAATGCCCCAGAAAAAAAGCGCGTTTGCCCATTCAAAATATTTACTTGGTTTTAAATGATTGACAATTATTAAAGCAAGGATGGCTAAGGTGTGATACATTTGGTATTTAACTCCTTTTTCAAATCCTTCCAGCTGATCAGCGGTCATTATTCCTGCCTGTACTTTTGATTTAAGGAAGTGAGCCCCCATTGCACCAAGTGCCACCGCAATTGCGCCTAATACCCCAACAAGTGCCAGTTTTTTTGTATTCATTAATTTCGGTTTAAAAAGTTTAAGAATTCTTTTTTATTCTCACTAAAAGAGAAGCAGTCTTGCACAATTTTATAATTCTCTTTGTCTACAATCACCGGATAAGCAGCCTTTGCTAATTCCATTCTTTCTCTATCGTGCGTGAAAACATCAATCAGTTTTTTTGCTTGTTCGGAGGTAAAACACTGTTTTATCACGTGTTTTTTTGCAAGAGCAATTTTATCATGCTCGTATTTCTCCTTTACAACTGATAAGTAAATCTGCTTAAACTCTGATTCGGTTACCGGTTCTTTGCAGTTAAGTGTTTTTTGAAAATTAACATCGGCTATATTCTTTAAAAACGAAGCGTATTCTTCACTCACGGTTTTAAACCTAAAGACAACGCTAATTTTTGACGCATTTTCTTTATCCAGCAAATGGGAATAGGCTAGTCTGGCTAACTTTAGTTTATCCATTTCGATTTCCATTACATTCAAAATACTAACCAGATGTTCAACCTTGTAGCAATTATTAATCACAGCCATGTAGGTATATTTGGTTCGGTTACTGAAATCGTTGGTTTTGCTGATTAAAAACCGGAAATGCTCAATATCTTTTTCGTCAAGGTTTATTTTACAGCTTGCGGAGGCGCTATCGTAGTTAGTGAAAAACTCTGGTTTGTTGTTAATGATTTTGTATAGATTTCCAAAGGCGGCATTTTCAGTAAGTTTACTCAGGTAATTGGGCAACTCAGGCACGATGGGTTGTTTTGGACCAGATTGTTCACCCAGATAAATAAAGTCGAAATGAGTGTATGGCTTACCGTTTTTTACATGATCCGAAAAGCTCAAGGTCATTTCTTTATCCTTGTTTTTTTCTATGGGTTTAATTAAAAACGAGTCCAGCACAATTTGACGGGTTTCTTCTACCTCAGCCTTTAATTTGCACCAGCCTTCATTAACATTATATGCTTTTACAATAGCCTGAGGCTCATTGTTTACTTTTTCATTATTCACATAAAGTGTAAACTTTTTTCCGGTTGGATGTATTACCACTACATTAACAGAAATTTGTTGGGCAAATACATTAACAGTTGTAAACAGTAAGAGTAGAATATGTCGCAGACGGATACTTATCATTTTATTAGGCACAAGCAAATTTAAGTTTAATTTTGTGTTGGATTAATTTATTATGATTAAAATATTAGTATTAGGCGCAGGTCGCTCTACCTCGAGTTTAATTTCATACCTCTTAAAAAACAGTTTTGCATATAATTGGCAAATTACTGTTGCCGATAACAACATAGAGTTGGCTCAGTCAAAGGTAAAAGGTCATGCCCATGCCGAGGCTGCCCGTTTTGATGTGAATAATGCCCAGGAACGGGAAGCATTTATAAAAGCAAACGATTTTATTATTTCCATGTTACCTGCATTTATGCATGGTGATGTGGCACGCGATTGTGTCCGTTTAGGTCGACATATGGCAACTGCCAGTTATGTAAGTAATGATATGAAGGAATTGGATGCAGAAGCTAAACGAAAAGGCTTATTGCTGTTAAACGAAATTGGATTGGATCCGGGGATCGATCACGCCTCAGCTATTAAAATTATTGATGAATTAAAAGCTAAAGGTGCAGAAATCACGTCCTTTAAATCGTATTGTGGCGGATTGGTAGCGCCCGAAAGTAATGATAATCCATGGGGGTATAAATTCAGCTGGAACCCTAGAAATGTGGTGTTAGCCGGACAAAGCACGGCACAGTTTATTCAGAATGGCAAATTAACTTTTATTCCATATAACCGTTTATTTACACAAATAGAATCCATTCAGGTGGAAGGTTATGGAAATTTTGACGCGTATGTGAACCGCGACAGTGTAGGGTATAAGGAGCCTTATGGTTTAAACACAATTCAAACTTTATTAAGAGGTACATTGCGTGAAAGCGGATATTGTAAAGCCTGGAATGTGTTTGTGAAACTTGGCTGGACCGACGATACCAGTAAAATAAGTCATGCCGATGCATTAACCTACACACATTTATTAGAATCATTCTTACCTGCGGGAACAGGAACAGTAAAAGAGCGATTAAAACAATTTGTGGGTTTTGGATGGAGTCAAGATATTGAAGAGAAAATGGAGTATCTGGAACTGTTCAGCAATAAAAAAATTAAATTAAAAGAAGGAACACCTGCGCAATTACTGCAGGATTTACTGGAAGAGAAATGGAAATTAAAGCACGGTGATAAAGACATGATTGTGATGCAACACCTCTTCGATTATAAGCTTAACGGTAAATTTCATTCATTAACATCATCGTTAGTTGTTACGGGCGATGATGAAGAGCACACAGCAATGGCTAAAACGGTAGGATTACCATTG
>JBBAKL010000030.1:5177-33959 GCA_040403535.1 Bacteroidia bacterium | reverse complement strand
TATTTACTTACACATATGGAAGCATACCCGGTTGATACAAACTTATACGTTTTCGATCACTGGGAATTTACAAGTGAATACAACAAAGAAACGGTCACACCGTATGATTTAAACAGTAACAATTATCTCTTCCGCGATTCTATTGCATTTGTAATCCGAGAAAGTGATAACATAACCGCCGTGTTTGCCGACAAACGTTCGGATGTTGTATTTCCAACTGGATTTACCCCTAATGGAGATGGTAACAACGACGTATTTGCTCCTTTAGGAGCTACTGCACGTTTCTCTAAAGATTATGAATTACGTGTATGGAACAGATGGGGTGAAGAAGTTTTCAGATCAAGTGAATGGAATTATGGCTGGGATGGAAATTATAAAGGTCAAATGGCACAAACCGGAGTTTATGCCTATTTACTTACCTACAAGAACGTTTCAGGTGATAGCAAATTAATAAAAGGAAACGTAACACTGATCAGATAAAAAGACTCGAACCGAAAATTTAACTATGAAAAAACTAGTAATACTATCCTGCCTGTTTATTGTTGGTTTCAGCAATAACAATCTTCAAGCACAGGATATTCATATGGCTCAAATTCAGGAGATGCCGCTTTTCTATAATCCTGCCAATACAGGATTTTTCCCAGGATATTATCGTGCTGTTGCAGGATACAGAAACCAGTGGGCTTCTATGGGGAATCCTTATCAAACAATGGCATTATCCGTTGACGGCGGTATGCTAAGAAACAGAAACAAATCTGCATTCTTAGGATTAGGATTAAATGTATTTAACGACAGAGCCGGTGCTGCAAATTTATCCAACACTTTAGCGAATCTGAATATCAGCGGTATCATCAAACTAAGTAAAACCAGTATATTATCTACCGGTATTTACGGTGGTATTTCATGGAATAATGGCGATTACGCCAAATTAACTTACGCTTCTCAATTTAATGGTACAGAAATCGACCCTACACGTCCAACTAACGAAAATGTAGCTTATCATTCATTTACTTATTCTGATTTTGGTGCCGGATTGGCATATGAATTTTCAACTGACCGTAAGAAAAACGACCGTGACTACATTACTAGTTTCCGAATTGGTTTGGCGGGTTTTCATTTAAATCAGGCTAAACAAGATTTCGGTAATTCTCAAATAAATCCTGTAACTGGTCAGCCTTATGCTGATCCGTATCGAATTCCTGCCCGTTATGTTGGTTCGCTAAGTGCGCGTTATGATGTACCGAACAGTAAATTAACTATTGCGCCAACATTTATTTACATGTTGCAAGGAACTGCTAAAGAAATTAATGGTGGTGTATATATTAAATACCGCTTTAAGAACGGAACCAAAGTAACAGGAGAAAAAGTTGAGAACACTTTTGGTGTTGGATTATTTTACAGATCCGACGACGCAATTATTCCACAGGTTTTGTTAGACATGGGTAATTATGCTATTGGTTTATCTTACGATGCTAATATTTCAGGTTACCGTGCTGCTTCAAAAACAGTAGGTGGTTTCGAGATTACACTCCGCTATAATAAACTTGCAGACGCTTTATTCAATAAAAGAAGCGAATACAGAGGGAAATAATTTTTCTTACCGTACTTAAAAAGCTTTTCATTATGAAGAATAAATCTTCTTTTATCATTGTATTGGCATTAGGCCTCTTATGTGCTGTTTCCTATTATTTATATAAAACCAAAACTTCTGCTTCTACATTAGATAAGGAAGCCAGTGATTTTTCATTTAAAGATACTGCAGCCATTACAAAAATATTTTTAGCAGACAAAGAAGGCAATAAAGTTACTTTAGAAAGAAAAGAAAACGGCTGGATGGTGAATGACAAATATCCTTGCCGACCGGATGCCATCAGCACTTTGCTTTACACTATGAATATGGTTGATGTTAAATCGCCCGTGGCGAAAACAGCAAAGAAAAACGTGATAAAGCTAATGAGCGCAAAATCCATAAAAGTTGAAATCTATACGGGAACTGATAAAGTAAAGCAGTATTATGTGGGACATGAAAACCTGGAAAACGATGGTACTTACATGTTGCTAACCAATCCGGATACAGATGAAAACTACGAAGAACCTTTCCTAACCTTTATACCGGGATTTAATGGCTTTTTGTCGACCCGCTATATTACTAACGAAACTGAATGGAGAAACCGAATGATTATTAATTACACTCCTCCTCAATTAAAAACCATTAAACTCGACCATGCGGAAGCAAAAGACTCATCCTTCGTTATTGATATAATTAATACAAAAACATTTGCGCTTAAAAAAGCGGATGGGTCTTCACTTGCATTTGACGAAATGAAAATGAAACAATACTTAGCTTATTTTCAAAATGTACATTACGAAGCCCTTTTAACCACTTCTGCAAAATCGCTTTCTGACTCTCTCAAAAATGCTATTCCGTATATCACACTCAGTATTACTGACACAAAAAACGAAACAAGAGTATTTAACTTTTTACATAAAAACTCAACAGCTGAATTAAATCGAAAATATGGGGTTGATTACAAATACGATCCTGATCGTTTATTTATGCGATACGACAACGATAAGGAGGTAGCCCTGGTTCAATCTTACGTATTCGGCAAAATACTGCCTACTTATGGGTATTTTCTCCCGAAAGCTACTGTTAAAAAGTAGTTCAAAACTAAAGGTCTCAGAATAGGCCTATTTGCGAGTGAAACTTAAATTTGTTTAGTGGAAAAGTGGTCAAATACCATTGTTCTTTTATTGAATATTGATTTAAAATTATTTTGTTTATGAATTTCGTTGTATCATCATCTACCCTGCTTAAACAATTAAAATCTGTTGGCGGCGTTTTAAACACCAATAATACAATTCCGATTTTAGATTGCTTTTTATTCGAAGTAAATAATGGTGAATTAACCATCTCGGCTAGTGATATGGAAACAACCATTACTACCAGCATGAAAGTAGAAGCTTCTCAAGGAGGCAGCATTGCTATTCCTGCTAAAACTTTACAGGATGCATTATCCAACTTACCAGAGCAACCGGTTTCCTTCATAATTGATAACAAAAAGTTTTCTGCCAAATTAAAAACCGAAACAGGAGACTATACACTTACCGGCCATAACGGTGAAGAATATCCTAAAATGCCTAAGCTTGATTCACAAACGTCAATTGTAGTGAAAAGCGATATTTTAGCCTCAGCGATTAATAAAACAATTTTCGCAACCGGAAACGATGATTTACGCCCGGTGATGAGCGGAGTATACTGTCAGTTTAACGAAACCAATTCGATTTTCGTTGCCACTGATGCGCACAAATTAGTTCGTTACACGCGTAACGATGCTAAAGCAGGTGCATCTACCTCTTTCATTATGCCTAAAAAACCTTTAAACGTTTTAAAAACCTTATTGGCAGGAGTTGACGATGCAGTAAAAGTTGAATTCAATAAAACTAATGCATTGTTCTCTTTTGGCAATATCAATTTAGTATGCCGTTTAATTGACGGTAAATATCCGAACTACGAAGCCGTTATTCCTAAACAAAATCCAAATAAACTAACCATCGATCGTGCTTCCTTCTTAGGAGCGATAAAACGCGTAAGTGTGTTTGCTAATAAAGCAACGCATCAGGTTCGTTTAAAGATTACAGGTAGCCAATTAACCGTATCTGCTGAAGACTTAGACTTTGCAAATGAAGGTCACGAAAGTTTAGTTTGCTCATATATTGGAGAAGATATGGAAATAGGTTTTAACTCTAAGTTTTTAGTTGAAATGGTTAGCAATTTAGAAAGTGATGAGATTACCATTGAAATGAGTGCCCCTAACCGTGCTGGAATTATTGTTCCTTCACAAAAATCAAATCCCGGAGAAGATGTATTGATGTTGGTTATGCCGGTAATGCTAAACAACTAATTCAACTAATAATGCAAATAAAATCCAAAATCTTTTTAAGCCTGTTTTTATTAACAGGCTTTTTTGTTGTTGCACAATCAGGCGTAACGGTAGTTGACAGTATTTTTTCAAATGGTATTTACCGCAGCTATCGACTATATCGTCCGACAATATATACCGGAACAACTGCGGTTCCTTTAGTTTTAAATTTACATGGTTACACCAGTTCTGCATTACAACAACAGTTTTACGGTAACTTCATGCCTATTGCCGATACAGCGAATTTTATTCTTGTTCATCCCCAGGGAACAAAAGACGGCAACAATCAACCTTATTGGAATGCCGGTATTTCTACTCTTGGGGCTAATGATTTATTGTTTTTAAGTCAGCTTATTGATTCGATTAAGGCAAGCTACAATATAAATGCTAATAGTGTTTATTCAACCGGAATGAGCAATGGAGGCTTTATGAGTAATTATCTCGCATGTAATCTAAGTAACAAAATTGCTGCTATTGCCGGAGTTACAGGTACTATGTTTACTAATTGGTATAACAGTTGCAATCCGGGTCGCCCGGTTCCTGTTATGCATATTCATGGTACCGCAGACGCAACCGTACCTTATATCGGAAATTCAACAATGGTGGCAGTTGATTCGTTAGTGAAACATTGGCGAGTAAAAAACAATTGCAATTCTATACCTACTTTTAGCAATGTACCAAACATCAACACCACCGATGGATGTACAGCAGATCATTTCATTTACTCAGGAGGCACCAATAATTCCAGTGTAGAATTGTATCGTGTTAACGGAGGCGGACACACCTGGCCCGGTGCTGCTTTTATAACAGGCGTAACCAATCAGGATTTTAGCGCATCAGTTCAAATCTGGCGTTTCTTCAGAAAATACAAATTGAATTTGCTGACATCCATGCAAGAAAACGAACTGAGTAAAACAACTATTTACCCAAATCCGGCTAACGATAATTTTATATTAAACATTGAAGGAAATATTCAAGTTACAATTACCGATTTGAATGGAAGAATAGTTAAGCAGACTGATAACGAAAAGTTAATTGACATTGAAGATTTAAATACAGGATTATATTTTGTAACAATAAAAAAAGACGGTATTAGTGAAACTAAAAAATTAATTAAAACCAATTAATTTACAATTCCGAAAACAAAGGTAATTCTTGTTGGATACTAGCCTTTCCATTCTCAATTAAAATAATCACTTCGTGCATTCCATTAGTGAGTAATAAATACTTTACATCCAGCAACAAATTATAACGCAATGCTTGTTCTGCTGTTTGTTGTGTAATTTCAATATCCGGGGCCTTACATTCAATTAAAACCAATGGCTTCATTTTGTTGTTGTAAATTACAGCGTCGTATCGTTTTCTGGTGCCGTTCAAATCTATTTCCTTTTCAACAGACAATAATGATTTAGGCACATTTTTTATGGTGATTAAATAATTTACCAGATGCTGACGCACCCATTCTTCAGGAGTTAATACCAACCATTTTTTACGCACTTCGTCAAATACAAGTGCGTTTTTGCCTTCGTGTTTTACCTTGATGTTAAATGTTGGATATTTTAAACCGGAGTCCAATGAATAATTAAATTTTTATAAATATATTTACATTAATACGATTTACAAAGATATATGAAAAGCAAAGAAGAGATTGTAAATAACTGGTTGCCACGTTACACCGGTTTGCCATTAGAAGAATTTGGTCAATACATTTTACTGGTAAATTTCAGTAACTATGTTCACATGTTCGCTCAATTAAATAATGTGGAAGTAAGAGGGCTTGACCGTCCGATGAGTAGTGCCACTGCCAACAATATCACCATTATTAATTTTGGAATGGGAAGTGCAAGCGCTGCAACTGTAATGGATTTGTTAAGTGCTATAAAACCAAAAGCTGTTTTGTTTTTGGGGAAATGCGGCGGCCTAAAAAAGAAAAATCAGATAGGCGATTTAATTCTTCCAATTGCTGCCATTCGTGGCGAAGGTACCAGTGATGATTATTTTCCGAGCGAAGTTCCTGCATTACCTTCATTTAATTTACAAAAAGCGATTTCGTATACCATTCGAATCAGCGACAAAGATTACTGGACCGGAACTGTATATACCACCAACCGTCGCGTATGGGAACACGATGATAATTTTAAAGAGTACTTGCGCCAGCTGAGAGCAATGGCTATTGATATGGAAACTGCAACGATTTTTACGGTAGGATTTCACAATGAAATTCCAACCGGTGCCTTGTTGCTGGTTACCGATCAGCCAATGATACCTGAAGGGGTAAAAACAGAACAAAGCGATAAAAAAGTTACTGATGGCTTTGTGAATGAACATTTACGCATCGGTATCGAATCATTAAAAGAATTACAGAACAAAGGTATATCCGTTAAGCATTTACGTTTTGAGTAATCCATTAAATACACCGGACTATTTTATTCAGGGGATTTTATCCGCAGATATTACCGTTTTAAGCCGCGCTATTACATTAATCGAATCTACTAAAGCCGAACATCAGGAATTAGCAGGAAAAGTAATTGACGGAATTATGCACAAAACAGGCAAATCTTTTCGTCTGGGAATTACCGGCGTTCCGGGTGTAGGTAAAAGCACATTTATTGAAAGCTTTGGATTACAATTAATAAATAACGGTCATCGTATTGCTGTATTAGCCATCGACCCAAGTAGTCAAAAAACCAAAGGAAGTATTTTAGGTGATAAAACGCGAATGGAAAAATTATCTTCGCATCCGAATGCTTTTATCCGACCGTCGCCAAGCTCCGGCACACTTGGAGGCGTTACACGAAATACCTTTGAAACCATTTTATTATGCGAAGCAGCGGGATTTGATTTTATCATTGTAGAAACCGTTGGTGTGGGTCAGAGTGAAATTGCGGTAAGCCAAATGACTGATTTCTTTTTATTGCTTATGTTGGCAGGCGCAGGAGATGAACTGCAGGGAATAAAGCGCGGAATCATGGAAATGGCAGATGCCTTATTAATTACTAAAGCCGATGGTGCTAATTTGCAAAAAGCAAAAAACGCCAAAACAGAATATTCACATGCCCTTCATTTATTTCCGCCTTCTGAAAGCGGCTGGATTCCAAAAGTGGATATCTGCTCCAGTATCAATAATGAAGGTATTAAAGAGGCATTTGGCATCATAGAAGAATACAAACGATTAGTTATTTCCAACGGTTACTTTTTTCACAAGCGCAAAATGCAATTAACCGAATGGCTGCATTACAGCATAAGCGAACAACTAAAAGAAAAATTCTATAATCACCCATTGATTAAGGAAGAATTGAAAAACATTGAATCCAATCTGCAAGCTGGAAATATTAATCCACACCGCATCGCTTCTGATTTAATTTCGAAATGGAAAAACTAAAATCGTTTTAGTGATTTAATTAACAGTAAATCCTGTGATTCCGTTTAAAGTTACATTGGTAAATAACTTACTTTTGTAAAGCTAATCCATATTTTATGAATCGGTTTTTATCGTTTATTTTTCTTTTCATTTTTACTGTCACTTCAGCTTCCGAATTGACGGTTGAAAATCCTTATACGCATTCCTTTAATAAAGCATATTCGCTATACCCTTCTGTTCCGAAAGGAATATTAGAAGCTGTTGCCTGGACTCAAACCCGATTTACACATTTAAGTAACGAAGAAGCCAGCTGTGCGGGGCTGCCTAAAGCCTGTTCGGTAATGGGATTATTTAACGATGGGAAAAATTATTTCAGAAGCAACTTACACGTAGTTTCACAATTATCCGGATTTGCCACCAAAGCAATTGAACAAAATGCTGAAACCTCCATTCTTGCCTATGCTGCTGCATTTCATAAATTACAAATGCATCACAATTTGTTTTCTAAAAATCCTGCCGAATATATTCCCATTTTCGTTGAATTAAGTGAATTACCTGTTTCAAACGACTTGTTAAATGATTTTGTTATGAACAGTCATTTGTACCAGTTATTTTGGTTTTTAAATAACGGAGAATTTCAGGACGCGTATAACTTTCCGGATTATCAATTAAATCTTGAGGGAATTTTTGGGAATAATTTTTCGGTACTAAGCTCAAAACATGTTACCGTAAGCCCGCAAAACATTCATTCACAAAACGGAAATAGCTATAAGGCCGGTACATTATCTGTTTTATCACCCGATTATCCGGCAGGAATTTGGAATCCTACTACCTGCAATTTCAGCTCACGATCAGGTACACAAATATCAGCTGTTACCATTCACTTTGTTGAAGGTTCCTATTCGGGTTGTATTTCATGGTTTAAAAATTGTAATGCCAATGCTTCTGCACATTATGTTATCAGAAGTTCAGACGGACAAGTAACACAAATGGTATATGAATCGGATAAAGCCTGGCATGTTGGTTCAGAGAATCCATATACTTTAGGAATAGAACACGAGGGGTATATCAATAACAGTTCTTGGTTTACCAACGCTATGTACAACTCTTCCGCAGCCCTAGTTCGCGATATGTGCACCAGCAACAGCATTAACCCATTGCGCACCTATTTTGGACCAAGCTGCTCCGGCACTACCTCACAATGCTTACAAGGCTCATGTGTGAAAATAAAAGGCCATCAGATGTATCCTAACCAAACGCATACCGATCCTGGACCCAATTGGAACTGGGAAAAATTCTATAAGCTAGTTAATAACACATACACTGTAACTACTTACACAGCATCTGCCGGTAATTTTTACGATTCGGGAGGCGCATCAGCCAACTACACAAATGACGAACGTAAACTTTGGCTATTTACAAAACCCGGAGCCACAAACATTACTTTAAGTTTCACCTCATTTAATACCGAAAAAAATTACGATTATCTTTTTATTTATGACGGAGGAAGTATATACTCTCCACTTATCGGAAAATATTCAGGAACCGTTAATCCCGGTCCTATTACCTCTACTAACGATAGTTTACTGGTAGAATTCAGAAGCGATTGCGCAACCTTGGCAAGTGGATGGGTAGCCAGTTATACAACTAACGTAGCGGTAACCTCCTCCCCTGACATTATAGCTCCAACCACTTCTGTTACCACTTCCGGTGCCTGGAAAACTGCCGCTTTCACCGCTACAGTAACAGACAAAGACAATACCGGTGGATCAGGAGTTGAAAAAGGATACTATCAGGTAATAGACTTTAACGGATCGGAATGGCGTGCCAATTACACCCGTGGCTTTTTCGCAGATAACTTTGACAATGCCATTCACCCGGAATGGACACAAAAAACCGGAACATGGACCATCAACGGAAATGCCTTAGTACAAACTGACGAAACCAGCACTGCTGCCGGAAACACCAATATTTACGCGCCATTAACGCAAAACTTATCGAACCGTTACTTGTATCATTTCCTGGCTAAGTTCGAAGGATCGGGTACAAATCGCCGAGCCGGATTACATTTTTTCTGTGACAATCCCGATAGCACCAACCGCAACAATTCTTACTTCGTGTGGTTCCGCTTAGATGATCAGAAAATTCAGATTTACAAAGTGGTTAACAATGTTTTCGGATTGCCAAAATTAGATCAGGCACTTTCATTTAACGCTGCACAATGGTACGACATTAAAGTTATTTATGACCGAATTACCGGAAAAATGTCGGTTTACATGAACAATAGTTTAGTAGCAACATGGACTGACCCTACTCCGTATTCGACTGGTGGATTTATCTCTTTCAGAAGTGGTAATTGTAAATTCAGTATCGATGAAATTAAAGTGTACCGTTCACGAGCATCTACGGTAAACGTAACCATGGGAACAGGTAACGCATTTGATATCCGGTATCAGAATCCAAACCCAACACAATTCAGTGCCAAAATAAAATCCATCAATCAGGATTCAGCAGGAAATTTATCCGCAATCTATTATCATGATTTAAATGTTGACTGGACACCACCATCTAATTTAATATTTGTGAATGATGGTAACGGAAGTGATATTGGCATTGCTTGTACAAAAGATTCTTTACAGGCAAACTGGAGCGCAGCAGCAGATAGTAATTCTGCCATATCGAAATATTGGTATTCTATTGGTACAACACCGGGGTCAACCAATGTTTTAAACTGGACCAACAATTGGGGAAGTACATCCGTTACTAGCAAAAGTTTAACATTAACACATAACACCAATTATTATATTAATGTACAAGCTGAAAATGGCGCAGGGTTACTTAGCAATATAGTGAGCAGTAATGGACAAAAAGCAGACACAACCTGTATTTTTTCCGGTATTGAAACAATAGGATATACCGGGGGATTAAAAGTGTATCCAAATCCTTTCCAGAATTCATTGCAAATTCAGTTAATCAATTCTGAATGGAATGAAGCGGAGATTAAACTGATTGACATACTGGGCAAGGTAGTATATCAATCAGAAATAATCCAAGGCATTACGACAATTAATACTTCCGGATTAAGTGATGGGTTATATACTCTGCAAATTAGCAACTCCGAAAAACAAGCTTATTACAAGCTCACCAAACAATAATATTATTTATTCATTATTTTTGATTAAATCCTTTCAGAATTCTGATTTTTATCAGTATAATTACTGATTACAATAAAGATTTTTGTACAGGAAAATCGGAAATTAGCACACATGGCAAAAAACACGGCATTTAAGGAGTTTTTACAGGAAGCAGGCGAAATCGCTGCTTTTTCGGGACGCTTTTTTAAAGAATGTTTCCGTCCGCGCTATGAATTTGCCGAGTTTTTAAAACAATGTTATTTTATTGGCTATAAATCACTGGGACTAGTTGGAGTTACCGCCTTTATTATGGGTTTGGTAATTACCATGCAGTCTAGGCCTACATTAGTGGAATTTGGCGCTGAAGCATGGCTTCCAAAAATGGTATCTATTTCATTAATCCGCGAAATAGCGCCCGTAATTACCGCCCTGATATGTGCAGGTAAAATTGGTTCGAGTATGGGTGCCGAATTGGGATCGATGCGTGTAACTGAACAGATTGACGCCATGGAGGTATCCGGAACAAATCCATTCAAATATTTAGTAGTTACCCGTGTTTTCGCTGCTATTTTAATGGTTCCGATTCTTGCTGTTCTTGCCGACGCCATTTCGTTATATGGTGCATACTTAGGCTGTAACATACATGGTGTTGTGAGTTGGCAGCTATTCTGGAATCAGGTATTTGAAACCAACACCTATTCAGATTTACTTCCTGCTGTATTAAAAACATTTTTCTTTGGCTTCGATATTGGAATAATTGGTTGTTATAAAGGCTATACTACCAGTAAAGGAACAGAAGGTGTTGGTCGCTCTGCTAATTCTGCCGTAGTTGTAGCTTCGTTATTGGTTTTTGTTATCGACTTAATTGCCGTACAAATTGCTGATGTTTTAGGATTAACATAATGCTGAAAGAAGAAACACAACATATCTCCAAAGAAGCAGCTATAGAAAATGTTATTTCTATCAGACATCTATTTAAATCATTTGGAAACAATCACGTATTAAATGATTTTACTTTTGATTTAAAAAAAGGAACAAGTGTTGCAGTTTTAGGAAAATCAGGATCAGGAAAATCTGTGTTAATTAAATGCATCATCGGATTAATGTATCCTGACTCAGGGAGTATAAACGTTCTTGGTGAAAATGTTCCGGAATTAAACCACGAAGAATTAGATTTAATGCGTGTGAAAGTTGGTTTTTTATTTCAGAGTAACGCGCTGTACGATTCTATGACCGTAAGAGAAAATTTAGAATTTCCGTTACGACGTCACTGGATGAAAAACGAAAAACGCGACGTAAATGAATTAGTGATGGAAGCATTGGAAGCTGTTGGGTTAGGCCACACAGTTGACATGATGCCCTCTGAACTATCCGGTGGTATGCGCAAACGAATCAGTATAGCACGCACATTAATTTTAAAACCTGAAATTATTTTATATGATGAGCCAACTACCGGCTTAGATCCCATTACCAGCAGAGAAATAAGTAATTTGATGGTGGAAGTACAAAAACGCTACAACACTTCCTCAATCATAATTTCACATGATATCAATTGCGTAAAAATTGCTGCTGACAAATTAGTGATGCTTATTGACGGTAAAAATTACGCAGAAGGAACTTTTAAAGAATTACAGGAATCGACTGATACAAGAATTAAACAATTTTTTGAATAACATGGCAAACGAAATGAATAGAAATTTAAGATTAGGAGTATTTGTACTTGCTGGTACAGTTTTTCTGATCATTATGCTGTATTTTATTGGCGCTAAAAAGAGTTTATTTAGCAACACTTTTAGAGTTAGTGCGGATTTTTATAATGTAAACGGATTGATGTCGGGAAACAACGTACGCTTCTCCGGTATTAATGTTGGAACAGTTGAAAGTGTAGAGATAATTTCCGACTCATCTGTGCGCGTTGTTATGCTGATTGAAGATAAGGTAAAGCAATTCATTAAAAAAAATTCGGTTGCTTCTGTTGGTACAGATGGTTTAATGGGAAATAAACTGGTGAATATTAACGCGCCTAAAAACGAAAAACCCGGTGCAAGCATTGAAGACGGTGATCAGATTACATCACTCCGACCAATTGAAACCGATGAAATGGTAAGAACATTAAGTACCACCAACGATAACATTAAAAATATTACTACCGACTTAAAAAACATTGCTCATAAGATAAACAGCCGAAACACCTTGTGGAGTTTATTGATGGATACTGTTGTTGCGGAAAATGTAAAACAGGCTGTAGTTAATATTAAAATGGCAGGAAGCAATGCCGCTGTTGTGATTGGTGACTTACATAACTTAACAAAAGACATAAAAAACGGAAAAGGGCTAATTGGTTCTTTAATAACGGACACTACTTTCTCAACGAAGTTGGATCATACACTTGTAAAATTAAATGTAGCTAGTGATAACATGGCCGTAATAACCGGGGATTTAACAAAAGTATCCAAAAGTCTTAACACCAACGAAGGAACTTTAGGTATGCTGATTATGGATACCATGTTTGTGAAAGACCTTAAATCAGCCATGAAAAATATTGATCAAGGTGCAGGTGGCTTTAACGACAACATGGAGGCTCTTAAACACAATATTTTATTACGTAAATACTTCAAGAAAAAAGCTTCTGAAGATAAGAAAAAGTAGTTACCAGTGAAAACAAGCATCCGTTCGAGTTCTGCGTTTCCAAAATTTAATGTGCTTAAAATCGATTCGCCTTATTAACTTCGGATGGGATTTGTTTTTTCTTTTTAATTTAATCCTGAATAAACTGAATAGATTCTTATTTATTTCTCTGTCTTCCCGTTTATCTAACGAACTCACATTTACACCCTTCTCTCTGGCCTGATTCTTTAACCAGTTTTTGTATTCATCATCTGCCTGCTTTTGGTATTTATGACATGGACAATTTGGGTTGCGCGGATCGTTAATGTCATATTTAGACTTAAGAGAATCTTTAGGAATCACTGAGGCATTCGAAACCACTGCGAAAAACAAAAAAAATAAGAAGAGAAATATTCTCTTCTTAT
Source organism: Bacteroidia bacterium (assembly GCA_040403535.1). Classification (GTDB taxonomy): domain Bacteria; phylum Bacteroidota; class Bacteroidia; order B-17B0; family Aurantibacillaceae; genus JAHEYG01. The sequence continues at coordinate 20,509 of JBBAKL010000030.1, read as the reverse complement.
CAATTGGGTATTTATTATTTGTTTTCATTTTCTTTAATTCTATTCGGCGCTTCCTCCCGATAGCAACTGAGATCAGCGACTGAACTCATCTAAGAATTCGTTTTACTAATGGTTACTTTATCGGTAGCGGTCCAGGTTTTAAATTCATTCATGTAGTACAAATAAGCTGTTGAGGCAGGTGCTTCGTACACACCGGGCATTTCAGCTTTTAAGTCCAGATTGATTTCCTTCACTGCCTTTGGTGCCATACCACGGTAGTAAATGGCAATATTGTTACCTTTTATCTCGTAGTAGTCAAAAACATTTTTCTCTTGCAATTCTTTTAACTGCCAAGGCTGAACGCTAAAGCCTGCAGGTATACCAATAATGGCCATGGTGCTCGGCACTTCTTCATTTTTCTTATTGGTAATTACCGATTTTAAACGAACAGTTTCACCAACATTTGCTTTATTGGCAGCTAATTTAGTTTGTAAATCAATTACACAGTCTTTATCACTCTTCGGTAAACTGGTACTCCAGTTAACCGCTACTGAATAAGGAAGAGGCGTTTTCACACCAACATACTTAACTTTAACTGTGTGTTTGCCTTCACCGGTAACAAACGCCTCTAAACCTTCAACAGTAATTGCTCCTTTATCGCCGGCTTTGTATTCTTTTTCACTCACTTTTTTACCATCAATATAAATCACAATAGTACCATCTTCGGTCGTTTTTTTACTGAACTTTGCAAATTCGGTTAACGATTTAAGAGCTAAAATTGTGCCTTGTGTTGAACTAAATACTCCTGAACCGCTACGTGTACCGGTTAAAAATTGCAAAGCATTATTTAAAGCTGCCGTGTTTTTATTTTCAGATTTTAAAATTGCCATGATGCTTAACGCGGTTGTTTCAATGGTTAACGATTGGCCTTGAGAGTAAGTAATACTATGGGTGGAACCGGTGAAACTACCATTTTTAGCTTGTTTATTTAATAACATACCCATCAATTCATTTCCCTTCGTTTTATCGTTCATCGAATAGGCTGCATTGGCTAACATCGCTAATAAATAGGGATCTTTGGTTTCAACAGCTTTCTTGTAAGAAGTTTCAAATTCCTTCTTAATATCGTTATATCCTGCTTCCGTTAACGCGTAAACAATATAACCGTTTAATATATCATCACTAATTCGTCCGAAATCGTGGTAAGCATGTTTTTCTCTCGCAAACCCGCCTTTACCATCTTTATGACTCATTAACCAATTGGCTGTTCTATCTAACATCTTCTGATCAATTTCCTGTCCGGCTTTTTTCATATCCATAAATTCCATAATACCATAAGCGGTTAAACCTTCGTGAGCAGGATTTGCACCAAACCACTCGTAACCTTTTTCACTGGCTTCAAACGTTGTTAATCGTTTATATCCACTATTTAATAAGTCTGTTGCCCTTGCCATAGTTTTTGTATCCTGACTATCCGTGTTTTTCATATAATCCAATACCATGGCGTTAGGATAAGCAGTGCACGATGTTTGTTCGAAACAACCATAAGGCTCCTGCAATATTCCTTCAACACCTTTCATTAAATCACTTAATACATTTGGAAAAGCGGTGAATGTTGCTTTTAACGAACCGTTCACCAATTTATTAATCTCAAAAGTGTATTCTTTCTCTATTTCTTGTCCTGAAAACGAAACCTGAGTAGGGAAACCTTTAGGAGCAATTTTAATTTTTTGTTTAAATTCATCACCTAGGCCGCAAGCTTTAAATCCAATTACAAACTCGCCGTAACCTATTTTATCAAGCACTTTGTAATCTAAATAAATAGTTTTGGCAACACCAGGCATAATGGTTTGTGCAGCAGGAATAGTAGCTAATTCTTTTAATCCGTCAGGAGCAGTGATACTGATAACACCACCTAAAGGACCATTAGTATTATTTTTTAATGTAAGCGGAATAGAAACGAAGTCTTCGGTAGCCACTTCAACAGGAATTTTTGTACTCATAGCAAATGGTAATTGCGTAAAGAAATTTTTCTCTATACGGCCGATGGAACCATCATTACTTAAGCCCTCAATAGTTGTACGGAAAGAAGTGATATCATCTGAAGTAAAGAATTCAATTGTTTTTTTACCGCTGTAACCCACTTCAACGTTCGGATTCCAGTAAATGGTATTTCTGAAATCCGTACGAACATTCACATTTTGTTGATTCTCATATTTAGGAGTATAAAACTGACGAGCACGATAATACACCTGAATTTGTTGTTGGAAATTTTCATTTTCCATATCATCATGCGCACGCTTATTATCAAATCTACGATCTGCAACAGATGATGCGGCCACCTCCAACTTCGCATCCTTATCTGCTTTAGCCTCTTCCTTCACTTTTCCTTTTGCAGCTTCACTTAATGGCTTTGCCTGCCCCATTGGTTGGTTCATTTTTTTTACAGGATTTACATTTGCTAACATTGGAGGTTGCTCTACAAGCATTTCTCGTTTACCAACTCCCATTGCAGCTGATGGAATTTGTTCATCTTCCCAAACCTGCGAAGATTTTAATCGCGTACGGCTCTTACCGGTGTGTTTATAGTAATTGTAATATTTTTTATACATATACAAAACCATGTTCTGGTTATAATCCTGGATGTATTGATTTTGGGAATAATATCCTTCATAATTAAATGCAAGCGAAACAGGACTGACTAAATCTATTTTCTTTAATAGAAACTTACCGTTTACATCTGTTTCAACTTCTACTCCATTTAAAACTTTCACTTTCACACCTGCCATTGGCTGAGCATTCTCTCCGTTGTAAATGGTTCCGCCAATTAAAGCACGTTCGCCTAAATAATTAATTACCGGCAATTCATTTTCCATTACTTTTTCCCAGGTAAAACGTCTCCAACCCGATGTCATCAATAAATAATCCAAAGCTTTATCTGCTTTTGGTTCTTTTGTGTTAAAATAAAAAGCAGGCTCTTCAATTTTTCCTTTTAAATCTTGCTGTAATAATAATTGAGACAAAATATTTCCCGATTTATCATCAGCAAACGATAGCAACTGATCATTAACTACCGACATGGATAAATTCGCAGGCATTGGCAAACCTTTTTCATCACGTACGGTGATGGTCATTTTAACTTTTTCACGCGGTAAATATTTTTCTTTTTCAGTCTCAACTGAAATTTTTAATTGCTTGTCTTTATTTACAAAAGCCAAACGTTCAGCTCGAGCGATACCTTTTGAATCAAATAATGTAATTTGTGAAACTCCCACCGGAAAAGCCTGGGTTGAAAACACAAATTTATTGCTGCCGGACTTTGCATTTACTACAGTTGAGTAATACATTTTACCGCGCACCTGAGCTACTACCGATAATTCTTCTTGTTCAGTAGAATAAATATTAACAGCAACTTCTCGGTCTTTACTATTATCAACAGACATCGCATAACCACGGTTTAATGCCTCCGGCAATTTGTAGGTTTCTTTAATACCTTCCGGCTTAGTAATTTTCACAAAATAATCGGAACCTTTTTTAGGCGTAATGGCAAATGCGCCCATACCCTGATGAAAACTCGTGAAACTGCACACTTTTGCTCCGTTAGCATCTACTACATCGCCTTCCACATCGGCCGGCTTGCCAAATTCGTTCAATGCTTTAAACGCCACGTTATTCTGCACACCACTAATCATATCACCTCCTTCAGGAAATAAAGTAAAGTCAATTTTATTTAATACAATCGGAATAGAGCGCGAAATACTTTCGGTGCTGCCGTTGTAGTCAATCATTACATTTAATAATCCATCGTTTGTTTTCAATTCTTTAGGTAAATTAAATTTAATGTAGCGCATACCGTTCTCATCAGTCATGTTTGCTTTCTCAATAAATTTTTGTCCGTTTAAATTACCAACCACTTTAATTTTGTAATCGGCCAAAGGTTTATTTTCATTGGTATTCAATTCTAATTTTGCAACCACTTCATCACCGGCACCAAATGCTTTGCGTTCAAAATCCAATTTCATTTTTAAATTTGGCAATATCACATCCTGAACGTGAATTTCTTTTTCAAAATAATTATCAGCGCTAACGTTCCTCATCCAATTGGTATAAGCGCGTATTTTATAAAGTCCGCCCAAAGCCTCTTTATCTAACTTAAAATCACCGGCTGCTTTGCCGTTTTTTGAAATCAGGTTAATTTTTTTCTCCACAGTTCCTTTGGGGCTGATTAATTCCACATGAACAATATCACTTTTCTCGGAAGCTTTTAATGATAAACCATCACGCACATAAGCAGCCAACCAAATATCATCACCGGGTTGGTAAAAAGGCTTATCCATTTGCAAATACACGCGGTCTTCCGGTGCATGCGTATTGAATTCAGTAAGTTTCTTTTTAACAGATTTAATTAAATCGTTTTCGATTATATCCTGATAATACGAAGCAGGAGTAATCCAGGCAAACAGACTTGCAGTTAATGCCGCTAAAGCAAACACGGCAGAAAATTTTTTGTTTTTAATACTTGGCATGGCTCTATCGTTTTAAGGTTAAACTTTTATATAGAGATGCTGAAGTGTTTTAAATTCCATAAAACACCGATAAAAAACTTAAAACAAGATGAAAACCAGCTTATTTAGCCTTTTGAGCAGCTTCGGGATTTGCTGGATTGAGTTTAATCACTTCACGGAAGTTCTCTTTAGCCCGGGCAGTATCTCCCATGGCTTCGTAAGTTTTAGCTAATCCGAAATAAATTTGTTCGGTTGCTATACCATCCTCCAATGCCGCATTTAACATATCAAGACTTTTCTGAAAGTCTTTAGCCGCATTGTAATCATACATTAACAAACTATATCCGTTATAAAAAGTATTATCCATTTCAATACTCTTCTTCAGATAAATTTCGGCACTGTCTTTATGATTAGTTTCTCGCATCACTATGGCTTTATAGAACAACAATTCCGGTGTTGTTTTATAGGCGAGGGAATGGTTAATATGCGGCAATGCCGCTTTAAAATCATTAAACAGGTACACTAACACATATGAAATGTAATTTCGTGAATTGGCGTAATTCGGTTCCACTTCAATTGACTTTTCAAGATGCTGACGGGCTTTGGTAAGTAATGGCTTTCGTTGTTCAATAGACATTTGTGCTGCGTTAGTCTCAACAAACTTCACCAGATTAAGTGCCTGCTTATAATTAAGATAAGCGTTATTAGGGTATTTATTTACATCGGCATCAATAATGGAGTTAATGTCTTTCCAATCGGCATTACGACTTACTACGTTTACAGCAAACAATAGTAATACGGCAATTCCTCCAATTTTAAAATTATTAGGGCGAGCATTCTTGAAATTAAAATAATTAAATAATACACCAACCATGGCTATTGAAAAACCTGCGGAAGCAAAAAAAGTAAAACGATCGGCAACAATACCAACTGCAGGTTTAACAAAATTCAAATACATAGAAACGGATGTAATAAACATCACCAGTCCGGTAAATACAACAATCTCCTTTTTTATAAAGGAACGAATTAACCCAAAAGCAAGTAATGGCACTGAAACAATGCCGACATAGCCATACGGACCAATACCAACCACACGAACAGTATCATAACCATAATAACACACTTGTTTAATCGGATAAATACATTGAACCACATAAAAACCTAATGAGTTTAATAAAGCAGTTACTTTAACAGACAAGCCCTTTTCGAAGTACATGGGATTTTCGAAATAATAATACAATCGATTGGCTTCTTCTAAATCGAGAAACCCTCTGCGTGTTGCTTTAAAAACATAAAAGGCAATTACCAATAGAAAGAAACTTAAAACAGCCCATGTTGCCTTGCCTGAATCGCGAATTAAAAATATTCCCGGAATGGCAGCAACATAGGGAAGTGCGTCGAACTTTGACATTATACCCAGATATAAAAAGAAAACCGCTAAAATCGCTTTGCCCCATCTTTTAAAATCAGATTCATAAAAAAACTGATAATTCTTTAAACTTAACATAGCGAAAATAAAACAAAGCAAGATGTCGCGATTTTTAATACTGGTTACTACCTCGGTGTGAATTGGCATAGCCGCGAATAACACAACGGCATAAAAAGGAATTTGATCGTTTTGATTTTGAAACAACCTTTTTAAATTACCATAAAGCAAAAAAAGTGCGATGAGATAAAATACAACATTAATAAAATGCGAAGTTTTCGGACTAACTCCAAACAATTCGTGCTCAATGGCAAACGCAATTTTTACCATTGGGCGGTAATCAAACTGATAATCACCTGTGTTTCCAATGTAAAATGATTTAAAAATTTTCGGAATTGCTTTAAAGCCCTGGGCGGTAAGATTATTGGGATCTGTAACAATGGAATCATCCAATGAGTAACCGTTCTTTAATGCGTTAAAATACAAAACGACCACAACACCAATAATTATCAGTCGTTCTTTATTAAAGAATAATTTCAGCTGTTGGATTTTGCTCATAAGCCTCACGAATATAAATAATAATTTGTAAAGCGCATGGGGATTCGATAGATGTTAAAAATCAGCTGATTGAAACAGTAAATCAATCGGTTTTTTATTAATTTTAATTCAGAATATGAACCAATTAAGCCATAACGCCATCCGTGTTTTAGAGAGCCGGTATTTACTTAAAAACTCGGAAGGAGAACTTATTGAAACACCCGAACAACTTTTCAGGCGTGTGGCCAAGCACATCTCATATGCCGAACATTTATCGGGCAATTCCGAGAACCAACTTTACTGGGAGGAAACATTTTTTGAAGTTTTATGTGAATTGAAATTTTTACCAAACTCCCCTACTTTAATGAATGCGGGTTTGCCTTTAAATCAGTTAAGTGCTTGTTTTGTATTACCTGTAGAAGATAGTATTGCGGATATTTTTACAACCTTAAAAAATACTGCGTTAATTCAGCAAAGCGGTGGAGGAACGGGATTTAATTTTTCGGCATTAAGACATAAAGGAGACTTTATTAATTCCAGTCAAGGTTATTCATCCGGTCCGATTGCGTTTATGAAAATTTTTGACGCCGCTACTGACAACATAAAGCAAGGAGGGAAAAGAAGAGGTGCTAATATGGGGATATTAAATATTGATCATCCCGATATTGAAGAATTTATTGATTTAAAAAACGGCGAAGGCGTTCTTACTAACTTCAACATATCAGTTGGAATGAGTGATGCATTTATGCAGGCGGTTGAAGAAAACAAAGACTGGGAATTAAAACATCCGATCACCAGAAAAATAGTAAAAATCATTCCCGCCAGAAGCATATGGAATAAAATAGTAAGCAATGCCTGGCAAAGCGGAGATCCCGGATTAGTATTTTTAGACACGGTTAATGAAACTAATCCAACACCAAATTTAGGAACAATTAATTGCACCAACCCCTGCGGTGAAGTGCCATTATTGCCTTACGAAGCCTGTAATTTAGGATCAATAGACGTATCGAAATTTTACATAGATAAAGAAAACAAAATTGATTATACCGGTTTACAAAAAGTGATTAGCATTGCTGTTCGGTTCTTAGATAATGTAATTGAAGTAAACAATTATGTTATTCCCGAAATCAAAACCATTGTTAAAGGCAATCGGAAAATCGGATTAGGCATTATGGGTTGGGCTGATTTATTAATAAAATTAGGAATTCCTTATACCTCGGAAGAAGCCTTAAAAACCGGAGAAGAGTTAATGAAATTCATTAATGAAAAAAGCAAAATAGCTTCAAATGTATTGGCCGGCGAGAGAGGTATTTTTAAAAACTGGGATAAAAGCATTTATGCTAAAGAAATGCCACTTCGCAATGCCACACGTACAAGTATTGCGCCTACCGGAACCATTTCCATTATTGCCGACACTAGTTCTTCCATTGAGCCATTGTTTGCATTGGCGCTACACCGTGAAAACGTACTGAATAACGAAACTTTATCGGAAGTAAATACTGCCTTTATAAATTATTTAAAGCAAAATAATTTATTCAGTAATGACCTCATCAATGAAGTAACAAAAACAGGCAGCATACAAAACTCATCACTTCCCGATTCAGTAAAGAAAATCTTTAAAACATCTTTAGAAATTGAACCCTACTGGCACATCATGCATCAGGTAATTTTTCAGAAGCATACCGATAATGCAGTTTCAAAAACAATTAATTTACCGGTTAATGCCACAGTAAAAGATATTGAAGACGCTTATGTTTATGCCTGGAAGCATAAAGCAAAAGGAATTACTGTTTATCGATATGGCTCGAAATCGCAACAGGTTTTACACAGCGGTGCAGAAGAACCCGATAATCAGGGCTCCTGTAAAGTGTGCGCATAATTCTTTTGGCTGTTATTTTTATAAATCCTTTAAGAGACTTACGTCTCTGAAAATTTAATTGCTTTATCAATTACATACAACTAATTCATCAACAAATTCCGTTCAGTAGTACTGTTTATATTGACTATATAACGAAAATCTGATAAAGATTGATAATGTAACGCTACTATTACCTATAGCACGCCTTCGAGCTTGAAATTTAAGGTATGTTACTAAATTGATTTCTATAAATTAAAGAAACGAACCATTCAACCCCATTTGACATAAAAAAAGCCGTTTTTAATGACATGTATTTCATTGGTATGTTTTGGATTTACTTTACTCAACAACCTTGATGAAAACAATGGTATCGAACTCTATAAATTCGGAACGAGTCCTGATAAGTACACTCATCTTGAATTGGAAATTGACGAAGGAAACACAAAGCTTTTTAATGCAGATCCCGATGAGTTAAAGATAGACAATGTTGCATTTTCTTATGTGTGATTAACATTTATTAAAAACCAACTTTCAACCATTGAATTTGCGACCCGAAATAACAGCTTTACTCCATTATTGAATTTTTTAAAAAAGAAATTCGGCTCGCCATTAAATAATAAAAACGAATATGTTTGGAAGGGCACTAAGCTAAAACTTTTACTGGAACCAATTAACGCAGGCAAAGACGCCGCGGTTAATTTTTATAGTAATTAGCAGACTATGAAAAACAACCTTATTCGTATAGCATTATTTTCGGGCATCATTTCAATTTATTTATTCTTATCGGACTATAAAAACAGAAAATCCGATGTAAGAGTGAATTTGTTTATTTTATTCGTTCAAACTACGGTTGTGTTTGCAATTTCCGTCTTACTATTTTTTTATTTTCAGAAGTGTTTACAAAAGAATCAAAAGAGATTATTTTTGAGTACAGCTACTTTATACCAAAGAAAAAAAAACTGATTTAATCTGTATTCAATACAAAAAATCAACTAGGCTCAAATTAAAAGTGTGTAACAAAACGAGCAATTAAATCATAAAATCAATGGCTAATGTTTTTATTGTGTAAAAATCAATCGTTATTAATTCCATTCATCTCAAAAATTTTGTGGAACTCAAAGAAAACAAAGTCCCGCTAGCGCGTGAGGTTTATTTAAAACAAATGATCTGCATTTTAGTGATTAACTCCGTTGATCACCATATAAGGGCTGTAACTCAAAGAAAACCAAGCTTCTGAAAACGTGAGTATTAATGCTACAAAGAATGAAGAAAATGAGGTTAGAGATGAATCGGAAGCGAAACAATATAAAATGCCCAATTACTTTGAGCTGCCCAACTTCAAGATTCTGGAAAATGAAAGGTTAAAAAGAACAAAGTTGTGGGAAGAGCTAAACATGGACGCCCTCGAGGTGATGGCATGCTTCTCATACCTAGTTAGTACTGGTCAAATTTGTCTAAGAAACGGTAAAAGAAAGTGATGAATTCTAACTAATTTGTCATTTTTCGCCATCATCCGTAGAGCTTTAGGCCGATGAAATTTATTTAAATTCGGCGGAAAATGTATGGTAGCGTTATCCAAAACTGTAAATCAATGGATAACTTATTTTCACGTTTTTAATCTCAAAACATCATTATTAACTGTTTTTTAATAAATTTCATCGTTAAAACACTATTTTAGACGCTTCATAAAATCATGTTCAGGAAAAATCGACTGCAAGAATTATTGCTGCCGATAATCAAATTTGTTAGTACAGCTCGTAACGGCTAAATTTGATTATTTGGAACAGGATATGTTTATTAAGAAGTTAGGCAAAAGGATAAAAAAGATCCGAGAATAAAAGAAATTAAGTCAATCTGAACTAGCGCGACTAATGAATTTACCCCCAGACAGTATATTAACTAACTGCCTTGAAACAGTAAAAGTTAACCCCAAGTCATTTACTATTTATGAATTAGCAGGGTGTTGAAGATTGATTTAGTAGAGTTGATGAGACTTTAACGTTACCCAAAAATACTGTTACTAGATACCCTGACCACTCAAATCATTAAAGTGGTAAAAATTAGCGCTAGCCTCGGTAAACCAAGCTTTTTCATTCAGAGAATGCGGAAAGAAAAAGTTTCAGAAAGTTAAATTGGTTTTTTGATTATTTTTTATTTGGTCCAAGTCCCGCTTCGGGTACCATAGCTAAGAATAACCCGCTACAAAAGGCTTTCCGGTTACAATTATTCATCAGAATTCTGAGCGACTTGAAATCAGTAATAAAGGTCAATAATGAAAACCGACCGATTACTACCACCTACAGAATCTAGAGCCTGAATAGTAGTATCAAATAACGTCATCGAACGCAAATGGACGAACTAAATAAGAAACTGGGGATTAATACTAAACCAATTTTTACCGATGATCAATATATAATTTGAGCTTACATAAAAATCTTCACACCCTCTCTTTACCTAAAAATTAGGGCTTTATCTAGTTAATAAATTTAACAACGATAAACTCCGTTCTTCTATTTGCTTGATGAGACTCTTCGGAACAGTCCGATTTAACTGTACCCTCGCAGGCACAACTGTTAACAAGTTTACTTTCTCCATATCCTTTGCCATAGATTCTTTGCTTGTTAATGCCTTTAGAAATAATATAGGCGGCTGAAGATTTGGCTCGCTTGTCAGACAAGGAAAGGTTGTAGCTTTGGCTCGCTCTGCAATCTGTGTGCGATCCCAATTCAATCACCATTGTAGGGTACTCGTTCATTACCTTCACAATTTTATCAAGTTCAATTGCAGCATCCTTTCTTATAGCCCACTTGCCCAAATCAAAATAAATCGGATTAATATTTATAAGTTTACCGACATCCGTTCCAAGTTCAATAATTCCTAAAGACAGATCGAGCGATTCGTTTACATTTTGTTCACCGGGCTTTAATAGAACTTTTTCAAATTTTACGGTTTTGCTAACATAAGAATACTTTGAAATTTCAAGCGTATAGCTTAAGGTATCAAAAAGTTTTTTGTTATTTAAAATTTGTTTACAAGTACCATCTGCACCAGTAATGTACTCAACAACGTTTCCTTTTTTGTCGGTCAAAACAACTTTAGCTCCTTCCAGAGCCAGCCCGCTTTTTTTATCACTGACCAGTGCTAATAAAGAGAATCCCGGGTCTTTAGCTAACATTAGATTTATTTCCTTATCGGTGTCATTTTCATTTAATACCCCATTATCCAACTTGGTGAGGTAATTTTCACATTCTCCTTTAAGTGTAAATGTAGTTGGTTCGTTTGTTTCAAATTGATATTCCCCAGTTTGGTTGGTAACCACTGTTTTTTGTATTCCGTTTTTATCGGTAAAGATCACTCTTGTATTGGCAAGTATATTTCCGTCGGTATCTGTCACTTTTCCTCTTACCGACATAGGGAAGGCGAAAGGTTTAAGAACTTTAATAGAGTAAATATCGTCGTTGCCTTTCCCTCCTTCTCGGTTGGATGAAAAATAGCCTTTGTTCAAACTGTCATTCAGAATAATGGCAAAATCATCTTTACTACTGTTTAAGGGGGTCCCTGGATTTATAATTTTTGTAAAGCCTTCACTGCTTAATTTTGTAAAGAATATATCTAAACCCCCTAAACCCGGACGGCCATTAGAGGCAAAAAATAACACCCCTGATTCGTGAATAAAGGGAAACATTTCATTGCCTTCTGTATTTATTTTACTGCCAAGGTTAGTTGGTTTTCCCCAAGATCCATCTTGGTTCTTAACACTCTTATATAAATCTACACCGCCAAATCCGTCTGGCATATCGGAAGCGAAATAAAGCGTATTTCCATCAGCTGATAATGCCGGGTGCCCTACAGAGTATTCTTTGTTATTAAAGGCCAGCGGCTTCGGGGTTTCCCATTTACCATTTACCAAGTTTGCTTCCAAAATTTGTAATTTTCGAGTGCCATCTGTGCTTTTATTACTATAATTATCTTGCGTAAACATCACAAGCGAACCATTCTTACTGTATGAAGCAGGGCCTTCGTGATACTTTTTGTTAACCTTACTTATTTTTTTGGCATTACTGATTTGACCATTTTTAGATATTTCACCAATATATAAATCCAAGTACGGAAGGTCGTTGCCATTCCAAGTGCTTTTTACGGGTCCTACCGGAGATTTTGAGCTCGTGAAAACAATTTTGTCCTTATAGTAGGCAGTTCCAAAATCCTGTTGTTCGGTATTTATAGCAAGATTGCTTAATTCAAATTGATTTTTTGATACTAAGAGGTCTTTATAATACTGCGTGTTTTCACTATAGAGTTTTACTCTAGTCTCGCTTCCAACCAATTCAGCATACGTTTTCATTACGCTATCTGATTCCTCATATTTTCCATTAGATTTTAAAACCTGAGCATATTCATAGATATCTGAAGGAGATTTACTGTTTTCAGAAACAATGCCTTTCCATAATTCTTCGGCTTTTAAATAATTACCCGCTAAGGCATAACTGTAAGCCAGTTGGCGCTTGTTATCCAATGCCAGTGTTTTTGCATTAGAAAGTGTTTCAACTACCTTAGGGTAGGCAAAGTTTTGAAAATGCTTTACTGCTTTAGGGTTGTTTTGCGATGGGGCAATTATAGAACTGCTTATAATATATAGAATTGGAAAATACTTTTTCATAACTTAGAAATATCTTGGGGATTTAATCTTTGCTTTAGATTGTGAAATAAGGTCATAACGGATCATTATTTCGTGACTTCCGTTATTGTATTTACCTGTCGTATTGGTTGTTGAGAAGTCGAAAGAATAACCTAAAGATAATTTTTCCGATATGGAGTATCCTATAAGTGCGCCAACTGCGTCACCGGTCCTATACATCACGCCTAAATTAACTTTATCTTTAAAAATAAAAGTGCCGGTAAGATCTCCTTCAATCGGAGAGCCTTCTGTTGCTTTGATGAAGATTGTGGGTTTAAGTTTGACAGTGTGCGATAATTTTAAAACTGTTCCCATAATTAAAAAATAGTGACGTTTTTCTTGCAAAACCAAGCGCCCTGTACTGGTGTTTTCTAAAAGTTTGGGGCTTGATAAACCTACGTAAAATCGCTCACTATAATAATAAATACCTGCACCGGAATTTGGAAGAAGAACCTGATTGTTTTTAGCAAAAACAGCATCATTTTCCGTGTCGATATTTAAAGTGCTTAGATTGTTTTTAAAGAAATTTACCAGTCCTTTTAATCCAAAACCTAGCTTGCTTTTCGGGCCAAGCTTTATTTGGTACTGAAAATCCAGTGCTAAGATGGTGCTTTGTGTAGGTCCGATTTTGTCATTTAATAGACTTAAACCCAGTCCCATTTTACCTTTAAATATTGGGCTATGAATGGTTACTGACTGATCTTGCGGAGCGCCTTCAAAGCCCACCCATTGTGAACGATAGATACCGGTAACCGTTAAGGCGTCACGGGTTCCGGCATAAGCTGGGTTAAGCCACAGTGTATTATACATATAATGGGTAAACATTGCATCTTGTTGCGCGTAGCCTCTGTTACTGTTTATCAGAAGGGCAACTAAGCCGATTATTAGTGTTAATTTTTTCATGTTGGTTTTATTGCTGTTCTCTGTTTAAATAGATGTATCCTTTATAAGGTTTTTCATTATTACCTAAATCAAGTATGTAGAAGTATGTTCCCTGCGGCAAGTCGTCGGACCCAAATCTTAAACCTTCTGATGATTTACCGTCCCAGTTATTTTTATAGTCTTGTGCTTTGAAAACAACATTACCCCAACGATTGATAATTGTTAATTGATTGTTCGGGAAATTATCTATGCCACGGATAACAAAAAGGTCATTTACGCCGTCGCCATTAGGGGAGAATCCTTGAGGAATGTTTAATTCATTTGTTAGCGTTTGTGTTACAGGAGCGAAACTTGTCGGTGTATTTTCCCCCAATTCATTCGAAATTCCATTATTATTCGGATCTACATCACTTCCGTTTTGTGTTGAATCCAGTGATATATACCCGCCAGGAACCATACCGGAAGCAACACCTGAATTTTTAAGAGAAGTTAAGGAGCTCTTATTCATGTTAAAACTGACGGTAAGGGTTAATGTTTTTGTTTCAGCTGATTTTAGAGAGTCAGTTCCACTCAAAAGATTAATTATGGTTCCGCCATTATAAGCAATATTGGCTGTTAATCCAGTTTGTGTTTGAAGCGCATTAACCGAATAAGTTATTGGTGTCGGGAATGTGTTGTTCAGATCGTCGGTAAGCTGTAAACTATAAGCAGTCACACTTCCTAGATTCTTTATTCTGAATAAAAACTTCGAACGATTTATTCCATTACCAATATCTTCCGTGCTCACAAGTTCTTTCGCGGCGCCTATAATTGGCACACCAATGATTATGGTGATAGTAGCAGAACTGCATGCTATAGGATTAACAGAGGTGTTGCAAACGGTATAAGTAGTTGCAGCTGTTCCTGTAAACGCAGGGTTAGGTACAAAGGTATACTGTCCGGTAGTAGGATTAATGGTGATTGTACCGGTAGTAGGCGAAGGCTGAGTCACAGACACAGTGTAAGTCGCGCCAGGCACAATACCGTTATCATTCGTGAGTAAAGAACCTGTTACGGACACAGACGGAGAAGTAACAATAGGGTCATTGTTGGCAATCAGGTTAGGGAATACGGTAAAGGTAATGGTAGTTGTAGAGCAAGGCGGCGAACTTAGATTACACAAGGTATAAGTAATGGAAGTAGTACCTGTGAAACCGGTAGCAGGGGTGAATGTATATTGACCTGTTGAAGGGTTCATAGAGAAAGTACCAGTAGAAGAAGACATAGACCCGGGTGTGAATACCGGATTAAGGCTGGAACCTGCCCCAATGTCGTTAGACGCGGCATTGCCTGTTACAGGTATATTTTGCATGGTAGCAGCACTGTCGGCAACCGCCACAGGGGCATTACCAACAGAAATTGTAATGGTAGCTGAACTGCATGCTATAGGATTAACAGAGGTGTTGCAAACGGTATAAGTAGTTGCAG
>JBBAKL010000030.1:0-5077 GCA_040403535.1 Bacteroidia bacterium | reverse complement strand
TAAGTCGCGCCAGGCACAATACCGTTATCATTCGTGAGTAAAGAACCTGTTACGGTAGTATTAAGTGTTGTATTTATTGGATCGGAATTTGCAATAAGGCTTGGATAAACGGTGATAGTGATTACTGCTGATGAACAAACCACAGGACTACCATTACAAATTGTGTAAGTAGCACTAGTTGTTCCTGTAAAGCCAGACGACGGAGTGAAGGTAAATTGCCCCGTAGAAGGATTTATAGTAATTGTTCCGCTGCCAGGATTTGGTTGTCCGCAAACGAAAGTCCCTCCGGTTGCGTTTATATCATTCGTTTGCGCATTTCCTGAAACTGGTGTGTTTTGTATAGTATTGGTAGCATCATTAACAGCTGTTGGACAATTATTAATGGCGATATTTATACTAGATGCTGAAGTACAATTGCTGGTAGTGCCAACAACTGAATAGGTCGTAGGAGTGGTAACGGTATAAGTTGCCGTAGTGCCGTTAAAGTTTCCAGGGCTCCAGGTATAGGATGTGGCCCCTGAGGCCGTTAATGTAATAACGGAATTTAAACAAACCGTAGAGCTTGTGGCAGAAATCGTTATTGAAGGTGTAGGATTAACATTTAAATTGACGGTTGCAGATTTAGTACAGCCATTGCTGGTACCCGAAACGGTATATGTAGTATTAATAGAAGGCGTCACTGTAACGGAAGCGCTATTCGAAGAAATAGGATTCCACGTATAGGTTGTGGCACCGGTTGCTAATAAGGTGGCTGTATTTCCTGAACAGATGGTAGTTGGGGTTGCTGTTGCTGCCAATGTAGGAGAAGCGTTTACACTAATGCTTATTGTTTGTGAATTAGAGCAATTAGCAGTATTGGTCGCAACTATGGTATAGGTTGTATTAGTATTAGGACTCGTGATAAGTGTTGACCCATTGGTACTACCAGGACTCCAGGTATAATTGTTAGCACCTGAAACTGTAAGTGTTGTCGTTGAACCTGAGCATAGAGAAGTTGAACTTGCGCTAATAGTTAATGTAGGACTGCTGCCAAAAGTTACGGGTACTGTAGCCGTTTGAAAAATTTCACAGGAATTAGGTGGTAGTTTAAATGCCTTTACCCTTAAGGTAGTTCCACTGGTCAGTGACCCACTAGTTAATACGATATTACCGCCCGTTCCGAGTTTAGAACTTCCTGTTGGTGTTATACCATTTGATAAAAACAACTGATAAACAATTAGTGGTTGCGAATTTGCGACGGTAACCTGCACTGTACCTGTTGGTGTGTTACAAAAACTTGCGTTAGGTGGACTTAAAGCAAGGCTATTCGATGGTGAAATACAGATTACCGTGCCACCTGCTACTGCAGGGCTTTCGCAGCCTGAACCAATCGATTGTTTTACTGTTAGAACACCTAAGGGATAAAGTTCATACGGTTGAATACCGGTCAATGTCCAGGTTGTGCCGACTACAGCAACAGGGGTGCCAACAGGATAATTATCAATATATACCTGAACACTGGCTCCAAGAGCACCCGTACCACTTATGAAAGAGGCTTGTTCAAAAACAGGATTAGTGGTAATAGAAAGACCCGTAGAGGAGCTTTGGCTTGAAACAGTTATCGTATTGGAGTTGGCACTTATAGTTTTGCAAGGTGCTAACGCTGTCGCATAGATGCTTGTACCTGGCACGAGATTTAGTCCGGTTACCACCCACGTACCGCTGTTAACGGAAACCGTATTGCCAATAGCTGCTGAACTAGTGTTGAAAAGCTGAATCACGGTACCGTTTGCTTCCGTGCAAATACCGGTAATGCTGTTAACGTTAGCACTAACACAATAATTACCAGTAATCGATGGTGTAGCGGTAGTGCCGCCGATAACACGTTTTGTAGTGCTGAAAGGCGAAATGCAACTAGTGCTGTAAGAGGCTCTGGCGTTTATTGTGTCGCATGGATTAAGAGTTAAACCGGTTGCAGTCCAAGCACCACCGACAGTGGTCGTTACAAATTGGTTGAGTACATTATTAATATAAATGCTGACATTCACACCTGCAATATTGTTAGGCGCGGCAACAGTACCAGACACAGATGTTACTGTTGGTGAAAGTGGAGAGGTTGTAATTGAGGGTGTAGCGGTTGATCCAACGGTGTTAAAGCAGATTGGAACAAGTGAACTGTTACACTCACCAGGTTGTTGGAAGGAAATATAGTAGGTGCCTGAGGCAAAGCATTGACCTGTCTGACAAGCAAACTGATAGGTGTTTGTGGTAGAATTTGTAATAACAGGATTAGTTGATCCGGCAACAAGCGGAGCAGGGTTGAATAATGTGCCATCTTGATTGTACATGTAAATAGATGAACCTGAAGCCAGTTGACCAGGATTAAGTGTTATAGTAATTCCTTTATTTCCACTAATAATAGATAATTGAGAAATATTTGGTGGATTAGTACATACAGCACCAACAATTACTGACGCGCAATTAGATGAAACTCCTTCACCGGGAGCCTGGGCAGTTGCAGAGATAGTTTGTGTTGATACAAGTGGAGGTGAAATTCCTGAAAGTGTCCATGTTCCATTTGCTACAGTAGTTGTTCCTAAAAAATTGCCATTCTTGTAAATCGTAATAATGGTACCATTTGGTTCAGTCGATGTTCCGGAAACAGAAGTGGAATTGTTAAGGATATTGTTTATTATTGGACAATCGGATAGTAATAAACAACCACTACCTCCTGGTGAGCATGGTTGTTGTACGTTGATTATTTGAGAGTAACAAATGGCTAAGTTAGGACAGTTTCCAACACCACCAATATCCGAAGCAGAATTTGGATTGCATATGGTTGATTTTTGCGCTGCTGTATTGTCAACGATAACATAACGCATTAAAGTAGATGTTGTTATACCTGGAAAAACTGTTTGAAGATCGTTAAAGTTTACAAAGAAATCATAGAAGTAGTCTAAATCGCCACAATTGGTAGATAGCGCAATTGATTTCTGATAGTTTGTTGTTCCAGTGTATGAAATTACAGGATTGCAATTAGGGGTATTCACATCATACACGAATACACCGAATTTTGTTGCAAGTACGATTTCAATTTCGAATCCTGGATTATTGGAGGTATAGTTGGGATCGGCATTTGAACCTGTATTACCAAATTTACTGTCGGTATCAATAAGTATAGAGTAGCTTTTTGCATTGGGTGCGGTGCCACCCATTCTTAATCTGAAGAGCCAATTATTAGTAGGAGATAGATATTTTTGTGCCGGATCTCTGTCACCCTGATCAGCAAAGTCAGTAAAACCACAATTAGGGGCATTGTTAAGGTCGGATGTTGGTTCAGTACCGGGAAAAATTAGCGAAGTAAATGGAATTTCGCTTTCGGTTTGATCATCAGTTACAAAGCCGTTAGAATTTTGAGATACATAACCATCACCATTAGGATCGAGAACGGCAGCACCGGGACCTGTTGCTGGTTCATAGATCATTCCTGGAGTTTGGGTGTACAATTGTTGAAAAACAAATAAAAGAAAAACTAATAAAGCATGTTTTTTCATAAGAGAGGTTTTCGAATTATAGGATGAGATATTTGATTTAGAAGAGTTAAAGAAATAAAATAAAAGTTAATGTCATTTAAACTTAAATTAAATATTTAAAAGTATTAAAAACTACTCTAAAATAGTTTTAGTATAAGATAAATTCGGCGTAAGTTATTTATTATTCGTTAAAAGGGCTTTAATTTTAGATTTTTATTATTTTTAAAATCGTGTTTTAAAAATAATTAAATTTTTAAACTACAGTCTGTTTTGATTGCATCTGCTTTTCTGCAAAAATGACTAAGCGCTGATAGCTAGCTAAAACATGTTAAGCAAATCTTTAAATTAAAGAAGCAATTTACAAAAATGCTAAGCCATTTTGAATACTGAGCTCAACGAGCATCTGGAACATGACGAACACAAGATAATTCCGGATGACAACTACCGTAAAGGAAGCAGCAAAAAAACCGTTAAGGATTTCATCTGAGATCTGGCCCTAAATATTCCGCGATATCGCAACAACTCTTCTTCTCCCAATGCCATCCCAAAACGTGAACGCGTGACCGATAAAATCGAGGACGTTGCGATTGGATTGTATGCATTAGGAATTAATACATGTGATATTGAGGATCAGGTAAAGAAATGATCATTTTGATCCACTTGTGAAAGACATTAAATACTTTGCGCAGGTTCAACGCATTGAATTTAGTGAAGAAGCGCCAATAATCCGTAAAGCATGGGATTGGAAGTTGCAAGGAATTTCATGTAATGTTATTAGGATAAAGCTTAAATAATTTGGTGTGAAAATGTCTAATCAGCAAATTAGTAAAATGTGGTGCAATGCTTTTTATTGCGGTGTTAATATAAATGCTTTATTAGGTGAAAACATTATTGAAGGGAATTGGCTGAAGTTGATTACAGATTAGGAATTTATGCGAGTACAGGAAATAATCAAAAAACAAGTTTGGTTATAAAAACGAGTTATCAAACATATATATGCCATTAATAGGCTTTGCTTGTTACAGTAAATGTGGTGGAAAAATGTCAGAAATGTAATGATGCAACCAAAGGTGCAACAGTTGGAGCAGGGTTACGATTTAAATATAAAAGCGCTCATCAGTTGTTTTAGGAAGAATTAGCAAAATATACCTTGATGCCTGCTGATAGGCAGTTCTTCGAAATGCAATTAGATCTAAACTATGGATGCTTGGAAGGGAAGCAGAAACAAGACTTTCCGCTTCTCAAAAACAGGTTAGATAAATTGCAAGGTGATTTGAAAAATTTGCAGAGAAAGTTCGCCGTTGATGAATTAGATAAATCACTTTAAATAGAATTTAAAGCCGAGTTATACATTCAGATAAGTGATGTGGTTCAGAAATTAGAGAAGAGCCAGAATTCCGTTTCTAACCAAAAAAGTGAATCGTATTTTTGAACTAACTGCCCATATACCAAGGCTTCCGGAGGGTGTAAATGAAAACTCCCCAGCTGTTTTAGCTGAGGAGTCTCCTTTGGTAGCGGGAGAGTGATTCGAACACCCGACCTTTGGGTTATGAGCCCAACGAGCT
>JBBAKL010000029.1:0-34509 GCA_040403535.1 Bacteroidia bacterium | reverse complement strand
ATAAGCATACAAGCTAATCGGATCAATATTTACGAAACATTTTAATCTGTTTTCATATGTGTTTATTCTTCCATAAACACCTTTTAAATCTTCCAAAACGTGCAAAGCGTCGTTATTAATAAAAAAATTAGAATAAATGTGCTCCAAAGAAATTTCCTTAATTAATTCAGCGGTGTTTATTTTCTTGTGGATATAAAACGACAAACCTGATGCGCCGTTTTTCAAAGCAGTTAAGGCGCGTTTGTTGGCATCTTTTACATCATTCACCAAAATATGTTCGCAAATATCCCATTCGTTATTTCCAAATAACGGTTGCTTTGTTGCGTTGATGTCTTCGGAGGTATAAAACGGATTAACCGATATACCATTATGCGTTTGCCAGATGAGTTGATTAAAATCAATTCCTTTTAAATCTTTTACAATCTGGTCTTTCCACTTCTGATTGTTAGTTCCTTCAAACTCTGAAAAAAGTTTTTGCATGGCTAAAATATTTGAGCAATCTCTTTCTTAATGTATTCTAATGCTATTTCGTGAGGTAATTTCTTTTCTACATTGGCAGCAATGTTAAGTATCATCATTGCTAATTCGTTACTTGGAGCATCGCCTGCAACTTTACTTGCAGAAATATTAATAAGTTTAATAATCTCCTCTTTTGCCGTTTTAACCAACTCCCACGAATTGTGAGAAATAAATATTTGCTGTGAGATATTGTGCTCGTACTCAGACTTAATGGCGTGTACCAATTCCTGATGAAGCTGGCGGCTGTTCATTCCGTGCTTATTAACCCTGATCACTATACTGTTTGGATTTATTCTTTCTAAAAAAATAACCACACGCTCGTAGGCCTGAATTTTTTGTGGCGTGATCAAATTTTGGGTTGATTTTTTTAATTCAAATTCGCGTCGTTTTTGTTCGTTATCTAAAAAACGGTTAACCAAAAAGAAAGCAGCAAAAAATACCGCAGCTGCCGGTAGAATGATTTTCAAAATTTCAATTAAAGCTTCCATAGTATTATGCTTAGATTCTAAATTTCGTGATTTTTTTGTTGATTCTGCTATACTTTTATTTAAATATTTATCTCAATTTTGACGGACACAAAACTTCTTGTTATTCAATAACGCTCTATAATACAAGTAAATACAATTTTGATAAATATTACCGGGTTTTATGGAAATTAAACCCTTATAACATCTAAATACAAAACGAATTATGGTTACACCAAGAAATTTGTTGACTATAGCACTCGTGTGCATAGCAACAGCAATTATTTCAATGGGCTTTTACAGCCATTTTTTTACTAAACCGAGTGAAATAATCATTAACAAAGGAGACAATTATGAAAAATTATGGAAGCGAGTTGACAGTTGTGAAATCAAAGGCCTAACGGCATCGGCTTTAAAAATTGTAGAAGTAATTTATGAGAAGGCTAAGTCAGAGAACAATGCGGCTCAATTTGTAAAAGCGGTGATAAACCGAATGCGGTTTGAGTCCCAAAAAGAAGAGTTTTCGCTTGAAAAATCAATAGTAAAACTTAGAGAAGAGTCGGAAGCTGCTAAGTTTCCGGTTAAACCAGTGCTTCAAAGTATTTTAGCGGATGCCTATTGGCAATATTTTCAAAATAACCGCTGGCGCTTTTATGACAGAAGCACAACCGTAAATTTTAATAATGATGACATTACAACGTGGGATCTGAAAACAATAACAGACGCCACTATAAAAAATTTCAAGGCCTCTCTTGCAAATTCTGATAGTTTAAAACGAACAAAAGTTAATGTGTATGACGCTGTTATTATTAATGGCACAAACGAATGCCGAAAATGGCGCCCTACACTTTACGATTTCCTTGCGCACCGCGCGCTCGAATTCTTTATGAACAGCGAGCCTGACATTTCGCGTCCTGCTAATCGCTTCCATGTAAACGATGAAATATATTTAAAACCATTTCCAGAGTTTATAAACTTCACTATAAGTAATCCTTCCGATTCTTTAGAAACAAAATATTACGCGCTTCGTTTATTGCAAGACTTAACGGCATTTCACATGCAGGATAAAGATCCGGAAGGGTTAATGGACATTGAATTAATGCGCTTGGATTATGTATATCATGAATCACAAAATCCAAAAAAAGATACTTTATATTTTAATTCGTTAAAAGGAATACAAAAAAAATTTAGCATCAGTGAGCGCGTTACAGAAATTGATTACCGTATTGCCAATTGGTATTTGCAAAAATCTGCCGAATACAAACCGCTTGATGGTGATAATTACAAATGGCACAAAAAAACAGCTAAAGAAATTTGCGAAGAAGCGATTAAGAAATTTCCTAAATCGTATGGTGCACTGCAATGTAAGAACCTTATATGTTCGATTGAAAACAAGGCTATGAATTTTGTATTGGAGGAAGTAAACGAAAACGGCAAGCCGTTTCGCGCCATGATTACCTCTACAAATATTAATAAGCTTTATTTCAAAGTCGTGAAAACTTCTAATCTTGAATTACGTAAGCTATATCGAAAATATTATGGTGAAAAATTATTTGATAAACTTAATGAATTACCAACTGTTACAGCATTTGAACAAAATATTCCGGATGATGGCGATTATCAATCGCACAATCTGGAAATAAAAATGCCACTGTTGGCAAACGGTTATTACATGGTATTAGCCTCTTTAAGTCCCGATTTTAAAACAGCTAAAAATTTAACTGCCCATGCACAATGCATTGTTTCTAATCTGGCAACTATCGAACGCAGGCGCGATGACGGCACTTACGATTTTTATGTACTGAACCGCAATACGGGAGAGCCGGTTAAAAACGTAAACGTTCAATTATGGCACGAAAAATATAATTACACCATTCGTGATTATGAAATAAAGAAAGGTATCGGTTTAAAATCAGATGAAAAAGGCTTTTTTAATGTAGCCTATTCAAACGACAACGACCGTTCGTTTTTTGTAGAAATCATCGACGGGTCTGACGTTTATTTCAATAACAATTCGTATTACACGTATAAGCCTTATAACAATGAATACTCTCAGATTCGTTCTCACATATTCACCGATCGTGCCATTTACCGTCCGGGACAAACCGTTTATTTTAAAAGTATTGTGTTAGAAGGAAAGAATAATGATAATTATAAAATAAAAGCCAATTATCCAGTTACACTAACCTTTTATGATGTTAATTATCAAAAAATAGCCGAACAACAACTCACCACAAACGAATACGGCTCTGTTAACGGTTCTTTTATTGCCCCCCAAGGCGCATTAAACGGGCAAATGCACATCACCGATGGATACGGTACCGCTTATATTTCTGTGGAAGATTACAAGCGTCCGAAATTTGAAACAAACTTCAACCCTTTAAAAGGAACATTTAAACTGAACGATGAAATTACTGTTACAGGATTAGCAAAAGCCTATGCCGGCAATTTGATTGATGGTGCTAAAGTGAGTTATAGAGTTGTTCGTAAAGTAAATTATCCTTACTGGTGGTGGTGGTACCGTCCTTATTATAATTCCGGGCAAGAAACTGAAATCACCAACGGTGAAACAATAACGAATGACACCGGAATCTATATCATTAAATTTAAGGCAATACCTGACGAAAGCATTTCAAAAACCAGTCAGGCTACCTTCCGGTACGAAATTTACGCGGATGTTACCGATATTAACGGCGAAACACACAGCACTCAAACCGGAATCACAATCGGTTATCAATCCTTACAGTTGAGTATCGTCAATAAGGAAATTATAGATCAAAATGACATTAAACCATTTGTTATCTCTACCAATAATTTAAATGGCGTTCCTGAAGCAACCAAAGGAACATTTAGTATCTATAAATTAAAACAGCCAGATAAAGTATTTCGCTCACGTAACTGGGATCAACCCGACCGTCATACTTTAACAAAAGAAGAATATTATAAAACATTTCCTAACGACTTGTTTAATGACGAACTGAATAAATACAAGTGGGAGCGTGAGTCAAAAATTACCGAAAAAACGTTTGATACCGGAAGTAAAACAGAGTACGACCTGGCTACAGAACTCAAATCACAAAAAGCAGGCGTATATCTCATTGAAGCAATTTGTAAAGACAAATACGGAGAAGAAGTTAAAGCCGTTCAATACTTTACCTTATTTAAACCTAACGGAGGCGAGATACCGGAAATAAAACCGGAATGGTTTTATATCAGTAAAACAACCGCTGAACCGGGAGAAAAAGTGAACTTCATACTTCATTCCGGTTATACTAACACAAATTACCTTTATGAACTGGAACATAAAGGGAAAATAATTAGTTCAGAAATGCTGAATCCTTCCTTAATACCTAATGAAATAATCATTAAAGAAGAACACCGCGGAAACATCAGCTATCACACTACATTTATTAAAAACAACCGATTTTATACCCGAAATGGCATAATTAACGTTCCTTATACTAATAAAGAACTGGATATTGAATTTGAAACATTCCGAAACAAATTATTGCCGGGACAGGACGAAGAATGGCGACTAATAATTAAAGATAAAAAAGGCGATAAACAAACTGCCGAATTAATGGCAAGCATGTATGATGCTTCTTTAGACGCATTCAGAGCTAACAGCTGGTGGCTTTCTGTATACCAATCGTATTACTCGCGTTTAACCTGGGGTTCCGGATTAGGCAGAGCCATTAACTCAACCAAGCATAACAATTTAATCCAGGCATATGAAAGCGTTCCATCACGTTACTATGACTATCTGAATTACTTTGGGTTATATTTTTACAGCAATTATGGATACGGCAGGGGTTATGCGGAAGGAGGCGCCTACCCTGCCTCCGTTGCTGAGAATGACTTATTAAAAGATGAATCTCCTGCTGAAACTAAATCGGCAGCACCTAAAAAATCGGCCATGTGGGAGAAAGCAAAAGGAGATAAAAACGGAGAATCAAAAGAAGAAGCGGAAACTACAACAGGTTTTAAGCAGCAATTGGATACTAAATCCGGAGATGGCGATAATAGAAACGGAAAAGGTGATGACTTAGGCGCAGTGAAGGCAAGAAGCAATTTTAATGAAACCGCATTTTTCTATCCTGTATTACAAACTAATGAAAAAGGCGAAACCGTCATTAAATTCACAGTCCCTGAAAGCTTAACCAAATGGAAAGTAATGGGACTTGCACATACAAAAGATTTAAAAATAGGTCAGTTTCAAAAAGAAGTTGTAACACAAAAAGACTTAATGGTGATGCCTAATGCTCCGCGTTTTTTCAGAGAAGGAGACAAAATGACTTTTATATCGAAAATATCTAACCTGAGTGAAAACGATTTAAACGGAAACGCTGAACTGAAATTGTATGATGCTATAACTGAAAAAGAAATTTCATCAAACACAATTGATGGCAGTTCGCCAAAAACGTTTACCGTAAAAAAAGGTCTGAGCACCGCAATTGAATGGAATATTTCAATCCCGGATTATGTTCAGGCGATTAAATACAGAGTGGTGGCTAAAGCCGGCAGTTTTAGTGACGGTGAAGAAATGGCATTACCAGTACTTACTAACCGTATGTTAGTAACCGAAAGTATGCCATTGCCTATTCGTAGTAATCAAACTAAAGAATTTTCATTTGCAAAATTCATTAATCAAAACAACAATTCTACCACATTAAAAAACCACGCTTATACTCTTGAGTTTACGGCTAATCCTGCCTGGTACGCGGTACAAGCCTTACCTTACCTAATGGAGTATCCGTATGAATGTGCTGAACAAACCTTTGCCCGTTACTATGCAAATTCGTTGGCTGCACATGTGGTAAATTCAAAACCAAAAATCAAAGAAATTTTTGAAGCCTGGAAAATGACAAGCTCTGAGGGATTTTTGTCTAATCTGGAAAAAAATCAGGAGTTAAAAGCCGTTGTATTAGAAGAAACCCCATGGGTTCTGAATGCAAAAAGCGAAAGCGAAAACAAAAAGCGCGTAGGCTTACTATTTGATTTAAACAAAATGAGCAATGAACTTGCGCGTGCTTTTAAAAAACTAAAGAAAGCACAAACGTCTAATGGTGGCTTTTGGTGGTTTGAAGGTGGTCCGGATGACAGATACATTACACAACACATTGCCACAGGATTTGGACATTTAGATAAACTAGGCGCTATTAAGTCGCGCCAGGACAATGAAATCTGGAATATGATCACAAATGCAGTTCAATATTGCGATAACCGTATGCGTGAGGAATATGAATGGATGAAGAAGCACAATCCTAAATACAAAACAGAAAATCACTTAAGCTACACTGCTATTCAGTATATGTATATGAGAAGTTTTTTTCCTGATATTAATTTGGCTGGTCGTAATAAAGAATATTTTGAGTATTACAAAAAGCAAGAACAAAGCTACTGGTTACAAAACGGACGATACATGCAGGGTATGATTGCTTTGACATTGCACCGAAATGAAGACGCCAAAACACCAAAAGACATATTGAAATCGCTAAAAGAAAATTCATTAAACGGTGAGGAAATGGGCATGTACTGGAAAGAAAATTATGGTTATTACTGGTACAATGCGCCAATAGAAATGCAGGCGCTTATGATTGAAGCTTTTGATGAAGTTTTAAATGACACTAAATCGGTTGATGATTTAAAAACCTGGCTAATTAAGAGCAAACAAACGCAACACTGGGGCACTACCCGCTCCACAACAGAGGCCGTTTATGCCATGTTACTAAAGGGATCGGATTGGTTAAGTACCGAACCAAACGTTGAAATAACAGTTGGCGATTTAAAATTAGACCCTAAAAATGATGCGTCGTTAAAAGCCGAAGCAGGTACAGGTTACTTTAAGAAAGTATGGCGAGATAATGACATTAAGCCTCAAATGGGAAAAGTGAAGGTGGTTAAAAAAGATGCCGGAGTAAGTTATGGTGCTGTTTACTGGCAGTACTTTGAACAGTTAGATAAAATAACACCTCATGAAACGCCTCTTAAACTGAAAAAGCAATTGTTCTTACAAAAGAATACAGCAAGCGGACCGGTAATTGAGCCCATAACACCTGCCACAAAATTAAAACTGGGTGATAAAATTAAGGTAAGAATTGAGTTACGTGTAGACAGGGATATGAGCTATGTTCACATGAAAGACATGCGTGCTGCCGGTTTTGAACCAACCAATGTATTTAGTGGTTACAAGTGGCAGGATGGATTAGGTTATTATGAAAGCACCAGAGATGCTGCTACCAATTTCTTCTTTTCGTGGCTAAACAAAGGAACTTACGTGTTTGAGTATCCATTAATAGTAAACCATTATGGTGATTTTAGCAACGGTGTTACAACCATACAATGCATGTACGCGCCTGAATTTACGAGCCATAGCGAGGGAATAAGAGTAAAAGTAGCCAAGTAATTATCAAAAAATGGCTGTTAATTTTAGCCATTAAGAAATACAATAAATAACGGGCTTTAACGTATATTTGTTACTTTAAAATTATGTTAAGGCCATTATTCTACAAAGCATGTTTTGCCTCTTTATTAGTGTTGCTTTTGAGTGAATGCGGTGGCTCGGATAATTTTGAAGTAGAAGGCTTTGATCCGTTAAGTAATTATTCCCAAAAAATAAACGATACCCTATACTCAATTCAGGCCGATTTAAGTGATGCTGTTCTCAATGGAATTGAGATCCCCAGTATCCGGCAATTCCCCAACGGTAAATTTGTTTTAAAGTTTAAACTAACGAATCATGACAAGCCACAACGCTATTTTTACAAGTTATATTATCAAAATGAGAGCTATAAATGGGAAGAAGGCGATTCGTTGGATAATGAGAACTTTTATGGCAGCTGGGAAGAGGCCGCATTGGAATTTAAATCTACAGATCTGATTGAAGGAGAGATTACAATTACTGATAGTTTCAAGATTGTTGGTAATCCAAGAGATGAAAAGTTGTATTATGGCACCAATCCAGAAGATTATATTATCACAGATACTGCTCTTGCATTTTATACCAAAAAAATAAAGTCAGAAACAGAATGGTATAATAGCATTAAAAACAAAGCCGTTCAAAACAAAATATCCGAAGAGGAACAGTTATTTTTTGAATGCGTTTGGGCTATCAGTAACCGATTCGAGAATGATACCACTCACAATAATCGCTGGAAAAGAAATCCTAGAATGGGAAATTATAAATTTATGCTGGTGGTTTGTAATGGAAATGGTTTATCTGAAATTCCCAATGAAATAAAGGGCATCAATAAGAAAGATTCCTCGGGTAAGTTTATAAATCCGTTTACTTACTTCAAGCAGAATGAAAACATAAACACTAATAACACAAGGGTAATCATTTCTTCAAAACAATTAGCTGTTAGTTCAAGTCTTGATTTAGGTTCAGGTATTTTTATTGATCGATTTAAAATTAATAAAACAGGATTAAATAACTCCTATTATAGTTCGAATTGTGGCGAAAGCGAACAACTAAGACATAAAGCACATTTTGCCCAGTATTTTCACCACATAAATAAAAATTGGGAATTTGTAAATGTAAAAGAGATAAGAGATGTTATTTCAGAAAATCTAACCCGCGAGCAATATAATAATCTAATAAGTGAGTATGGCAGAAGCCAAAATTTTGTTCGTACTCACAGCAATATTACCGATTGTCCTTGTAAAACAATTAATTCCGATAGCCTCAATAAATCAATCAGTATTTTTAATCCTGGAAACGCCAATGGAGAGTATAAGAAAGAACACGTTGGTGTTATATCAAGAATAGGTTATTCCTACGGAAAATGGTGTGCAAAAATAAAATTTCCCAAAATTATTAGTGAAGATAATGTTTGGAACGGCATCACCTCCGCATTCTGGCTAATTTTTCAGGCAGATGCCAAATGGAATTTACGAAGAGCCTGCGATGGTGCCGTAGGCTATATACCAAAACATATTCCAGATAATCCGGAATCAGTAAAAGAATCTAAACCGCAAGTTGCATATACCGAAATTGACTTCGAAATTTTAAAAGAATCCAAATACTGGGTTCAAAGCGCATACGGCAATACACTTAATTACCCTAAAGAAGATGCTTCAGCAAATAATGACATTACTATTTGCTGCACTAATTGGGACATGGGGTGCCAACAACCAAAAAATTACTTAATTGGCGCAAAGCCTTTAACTGTTGAAGGTAACACGTATGA
The DNA here is from genome assembly GCA_040403535.1 of Bacteroidia bacterium. Taxonomy (GTDB): domain Bacteria; phylum Bacteroidota; class Bacteroidia; order B-17B0; family Aurantibacillaceae; genus JAHEYG01. The sequence goes on along the minus strand of JBBAKL010000029.1, from coordinate 25,337 downwards.
ATTTTGCAGATGGAATTACTTTAACAAATTGATTACTTCAAAAGTTGCAGCTCCCCATAAGGAAGTTTTTAACGATGAATTTTATTATTTTGAAATTGACTGGCAACCACAAAGAATAATATGGCGCATCGGCAAGGACAAACACAATTTAAAAGAAATTTGTAGAATGGATGGTACAATGACAAGTATCCCAAATAACCAAATGGTAATGGTAATGTCGCAGGAATTTCACTATCAGGAATGGTGGCCAACTGCTCCGTTTATGCAAAATTTCATACCTTTCCCAAAAAATAATTTAGTTGGTAAACTCCTGGATGTGGAAATTCGTTAATGGTATTTAGCAGCGTCATATTTTTAGCTTACTTTTTCCCTCTGGTATTTGCTATTTATTTTTTATTACACAACAAGATAAAGAACGCATTCCTCTTAATTGCTAGTATTATTTTCTATATGTGGGGTGCTCCAAAATTTATTTTTGCCATCTTAGGAACAACTACACTTGACTTTTATCTGGTAAAATTTTTACATCAAGCCTCCTCAGAAAGAAAACGGAAACTATTTCTAATATTATCCCTATGCTTAAACGTTGGTATGTTGTTTTATTTCAAGTACTGTAATTTTTTTATTGATAATGCTAATAGTATACTCCATTTGTTTACAAATAAACAAATTCATTGGACAAAAATAATATTACCAATTGGTATTTCCTTTTACACATTCGAAAGTTTAACTTATGTTGTGGATGTATACAGACGAGTTCATAAACCGCTGAATAATTTCTGGCAATATCAATTATACATTCTATTGTTTCCTAAGTTAATTGCCGGCCCTATCATACGCTACCATGAAATTTCTGACCAAATTACAGGACGAATAGGCAATGAAAAAATTGAAGATGTTTTTAGTGGCTTTTTCAGATTTGTGATTGGCCTTAGTAAAAAGGTGTTTATTGCTAATACTATGGCAACTATGGCGGATAGCGTGTTCACTACACAAATTTCTGATTTAAGTACATCATATGCCTGGGTTGGTATGTTTGCTTATTCTTTTCAAATATATTTTGATTTTAGCGGGTATAGCGATATGGCTATCGGGATGGGTAAAATGTTAGGTTTTAAATTTCCTGAAAACTTTGACAATCCGTATACCTCAGGAAGTATTACGGAATTTTGGAGAAGATGGCATATCACCCTTGGTAGTTGGATGAAAAATTATTTATATATCCCTTTAGGCGGTAACAAAGTGGAAAATAAAAACCGACTGTATTTCAATTTGTGGCTGGTGTTTTTGGCGTCTGGTTTCTGGCATGGTGCTGCTTGGACATTTGTTTTTTGGGGCGCGTATCATGGATTGTTTTTGGTATTAGAACGTAGGTTTTTACTAGACTTTTATAAAAAACTCGGAAAAATAATTCCGGTTATAATTACTTTTTTAATTGTTGCAGTTGGATGGGTGTTTTTTAGAGTTGATAGTCTTAGTCAAGGACTAGCCTTCATTAAAAAACTTATTTTATTTGATTTTAAAATTGTCTACATTTTTATCACAAACGAATTTATATTTTTCTTAATATTAGCAATAGTGTTTTCTTTTTTTACTTTATCTGAAGTTGGAAAGCGCGTTCAGGAAAGAATTTATTATAAGAAATATAATACATCCGGATTGGTTTTAGGAACCCTTGTTGCCTTGTTTTTATTTATGCTTTGTTTAGGTTCATTAAGTTCTAGTACTTTTAACCCATTTATTTATTTCAGGTTTTAAATGAGCAGCAAAATCAAATATGTGCTTTTGTTAATCATTACGGTTACGTTGTTTCTGCCTATGATGCAACTTAAGTTTAGTTTTGCAGATGTAAGCCCATTACAAGGAGGTGTAAGTATTGCAGCGAAACCGGAATTTAAAAAAGAAGATTACTGGAACCTGAATTATCAGGAAAATTACAACAAATACATTAATGATAATTTTGGTTTTAGACCATGGCTGGTGCGATTATTTAATCAGGTTCGTTATTCGTTGTTCAGTAGCACAAGTGCTCCCGGTGTAGTTGTTGGGAAAGACAAGGAGCTTTTTATTGAATCTTATATAGATGATTATATTGGCCGCAATTTTATAGGAAAAAATAAAATTGAAGAAAATGTACTTAAAATTAAACGCGTTCAGGACTCCTTGAAAACACGAGGAATTGATTTAATTGTTGCGTTCGCTCCGGGTAAAGCTTCCTTTTATCCTGAACTTATTCCTAACACTTACCTCAAGAAGAAAAAAGATAGCACCAATTATACTATATATCGCGATTTGCTTTTATTGCAAAAGGTAAATTTCATTGACTTTAATAAGTGGTTTTATGACAATAAATCGAAATTTAAGCATTCGGTTTATCCAAAATATGGTACACACTGGAATCATTACGGGATGTGCTTGGCTATTGACTCTATAAATAAATATATTGAGCACAAAAAGGAAATTAACCTTCCTGATTTTAATTACTCATTAATCAACTACAATACAGATTTAAAAGGCAATGATAATGACATTGGCGTGCTAATGAATCTGGCTTTCCCAACCGAGAAGGATCCAAACCCTTACCCAATATATAAATACAATTACAGCTATGGCTATTCCAAACCAGATGTTCTTTTTGTGGGTGATAGCTATTGGTGGTGTCTTGTTGGAGACAACATCCCAATTCATTTTTACCGCGAAGATGAATATTGGTTCTATAATAAAGACCAATACATTCATAATGAAAAACGTAAAAAAGTAAAATCACTTAACTTTAGTTCGGCTATAGCACAACGTCAGGTTATAGTTCTTATGGCAACAGAAGCAACATTATATATGTTTCCTTATGGCTTTATAGACAATGCTTACAAACTATACTGCGAAAACAATTCAATAAGACTAACAGAATTAACTAACAGCATAAAAGGTTTTCCGGATTGGTATAATGCTGTTGTAAAAAAAGCTGAAGAAAACAAAAGACCACTCGATCTTCAAATAAAAATGGAAGCTGAATACATCTTAAGCGATGAACTATTGAATCCTAAAGAAAACATTGAAGCTGTCAAAACGCGCATAAAATCAAACCCGGATTGGTTAAAAGATGTTGAAAGAAAAGCCAAAGAAAATAATATCACTTTCGAAGAACAGCTTAACAAGGATGCACAATGGACAATTGATAATCAAAATGCAGATTAGACAACATGGTATTTAGTAGTGTAATATTTTTAGTTTATTTTTTGCCGGCGTTTTTGCTCCTCTACTTTATTACACCGCCAAAGTTTAAAAACTTCGTACTTCTAACATCGAGCATTTTCTTTTATGTGTGGGGGGCGCCATTGTTTATTTTTGCAATCCTTGCTACCACTACCTTAGATTTTTATTTTGTTAAATTATTGCATAATGCGCAAACTGAACAAAAACGAAAATTATATTTAATTCTCTCTCTCTGCTTAAATGTTGGGATGTTGTTTTACTTTAAATATTGTAACTTTTTTATTGATAACATTAATGCCGTTATAGGTTTGTGCAGGTTGCACGAAATCAACTGGACTAAAGTGATTTTACCTATAGGTATTTCCTTCTACACTTTTGAGAGTATTACCTATGTAGTTGATGTATATCGCCGACTTCACAAACCATTAGATAATTTCTGGAATTACCAATTGTATATCATTTGTTTTCCCAAATTGATTGCTGGTCCGATTATACGCTATCATGAAATTTCAGATCAGATTGCCGACAGAAGTATTAACGATAGCATAGATAATAAACTTACCGGATTTTACCGCTTCTGTCTGGGTCTAGGAAAAAAAGTGCTAATAGCGAACGTCATGGCGTTAAAGGCAGATGAAATTTTTACAATGCCTCACGAACAACTATCAACTTCTTTGGCATGGATTGGCATGTTAGCCTATACGTTTCAGATTTATTTTGACTTCTCAGGGTATTCGGATATGGCGCTAGGAATTGGAAAAATGATCGGATTTAAATTTCCTGAGAACTTTGACAACCCCTACACTTCAAATAGCATTACAGAATTTTGGCGCAGATGGCACATGACACTAGGTAATTGGATGAGAAACTATTTATACATACCATTAGGCGGCAATAAGGTAAATAGTAAAATTCGCTTGTACTTTAATTTGTGGATTGTGTTTCTGGCTTCAGGGTTTTGGCATGGAGCAGCTTGGACTTTTATTATTTGGGGCGTTTATCATGGATTTTGGTTGGTACTTGAAAGGATGTTTTTGAATAAAATATATGAAAAACTAGGTTCACTTCTATCTACGTTGATTTGTTTTTTATTAGTTGCTATTGGATGGGTGTTCTTCAGGGCCGACACAACCTTTATTGCAGTTACATTCGTAAAACAACTCTTTACTTTTAACTTTTCGCTTCCAGATCAATTTATCGATAGCGAATTTATCTTCTATTTTATCTTAGCGTTTCTTTTCTCGTTTTTTACAAGTTTCGAAATTGGAAAGAAAATTCAGAATTCTGTCTACTACAAATATTATAATAGCACAGGAAATTTAATTGCTATGACCGCTGCAATGCTTGTCTTTATGTTATCGTTGTCATCAATAACTGCCTCAGGCTTTAATCCATTTATATATTTTAGATTTTAGTGCAAACAGAGAACAACAACATATCGCCTCAAATGTTAAACAATAAAAAGCAACTGTTGTTTAAACGCCTTCTATTTGGCGCTGTGTTTTTTATGTTTCTTCTTTTATTAGTTCAACAGTTATTCCATTTTTCAAAAAAGTATAAGGTTGAAAAACTAGATGGGTATTTCGTTTCTAAAAACTATATACCTTTAACTTCGGAAAGCTGGTTTTCAGGCGAGTATCAAAAAACAACTGATGAATTTCTAAATGCCAATTTCGGATTCAGAAATTTATTTGTTCGCGCCAATAACCAATTAAGGTTTCTTTTGTTTAACAAAACTTCTGCATTTGGTGTGATCATTGGAAAAGAAAATTATTTATTTGAAATAAACTATTTAAATGCTTATAACCGCACAGAATACATTGGTGATAATGCCATAAATGACACTATTCAGCGAATAAAAACACTACAAGATACTTTAAAGCTCTTAGGAAAGGAATTATTAGTTGTGCTTTGTCCAAGTAAAGCGCGTATCTATCCTGAATTTATTCCTGATGATTTTTTAGCTCCCACTTCTTTAAAATCCTATTATGAAGCATACTCGACTGGCTTCAAAAAGTCGGGGGTTAACTATATTGATTTCAACAATTTATTTTCTCTTAAAAAAGAGAAGTCTAAAGAATTATTAATCCCGCAACTTGGTATACATTGGAGTCGATTGGAGGCAATTTATGCAGCTGATACTATAATCAATTATTTATCACAAAAGTCACTCGTCAATCTCCCAAGAATAAAAATCACTTCTATTAACAGGAAAGACGAATTAGTTTCCCCCGATGATGATATTGTAAAAAGCATGAACTTAATGTGGTATCCTTCATTCAAAAAAATGTCTTATGCTTCGTTTGAGATTGACAGTATCAATAGAACGAAAAAAAACGCCTTAGTGATTGCAGATAGTTATTGGTGGGACATTTATCTTCAAGATATTCCAAAAAATGTTTTTTCAAATAATGAATTTTGGTATTATAATAAAGAAATGTGGGGTAATAATTACATGGGCAAAACAGATCCTAAAATTGCTGATATTAAACGCAAAATTTTACAAAATGATTATATTGTAATTATTGTTTCCGAAAGCAATTACGATAAAATGGGATTTGGCTTTATTAGTTCTGCCCTAAATTGCATTAGAAGGCCTATTACACCAACTTCAGACGAACTAAATGAAATTAAATCAGATATTCTAAAAAATAAGGAATGGGTAAATCAAATTATTGAAAAAACAAAAAAACGAAATATTAGTTTCGACTCACTCTTAGTTGAAGACGCGATTTGGCGCTTCCAATATAAAGGACCTATGCAAAAAAGCATTTCAAGGGAAGATATTAAAGCATCAATTTTAAACAATGCTGGTTGGCTGGAAGAAATAAAATTGAAAGCAAAAGAAAGACAAATATCAGTTGACGAAATGCTTGAACAAGATGTCGACTGGTATATGCAAAACGTTCTTAAATTAAGTCCAAAAACTAATTTACCAAACAACAAGCCCACTAGCTTTTTAGAAGTTGTAAAGCATATCAAACAAACTCCTGAATGGATGAATCAGATAAATGAAAAAGCGAAACAACGCGGACTAAGTGTTGATTCGATGATTACACTTGATGCTATCTGGTATTTGCAGGAAAACCACATTCAGCCGTAATTTGAACTATTTCCCTGTCAGTTTGTTTAACATTTATTATCAGCATAAATATGCTAAAAACTTAAATTTTAGCGTTTTAAGCATTAATTAATAAATATTATCTTTGTATTAATGGAAATTGTAAAAGGATCGGGTGTTTTAGCAGGGCCACTATTGGCTTCGGTAAACTCTCCCGACGATCTTAAAAAACTTAGTGAAGAACAACTCGAACAGTTTTGTTCTGAATTACGTCAGTTCATTATCGATATCGTATCGGTAAAGGGCGGACACTTTGGTGCTTCTTTAGGAACCATCGAACTTACAACAGCCATTCATTACATTTTTAATACCCCTTACGACCAGTTGGTTTGGGACGTTGGCCATCAGGCTTATGGTCACAAAATTATTACAGGGCGCCGCGATGTTTTCCATACCAATCGTATTTATAAAGGCATTAGTGGTTTCCCTAAACGCAGCGAAAGCGAATATGATACTTTTGGCGTTGGGCATTCTTCTACATCTATAAGCGCTGCTTTAGGAATGGCGGTTGCTTCCAAGTATCAAGGGCTACATGACAAACACCACATTGCGGTTATTGGAGATGGCGCCATGACAGGCGGTATGGCTTTTGAAGCCTTAAATCATGCGGGCGTAGAACACGCTAATTTGCTGGTTGTACTTAATGATAATTGTATGAGCATCGACCCTAATGTGGGTGCTCTTAAAGAATATTTAACCGACATTACCACCTCACATACTTACAATAAAGCAAAAGATAAAGTATGGGAGCTTCTGGGCAAAATCAGCAAATTCGGACCAAATGCGCAGGAAATTGCCAGCAAAATTGAAAATGCGGTTAAAACATCCTTACTAAAACAAAGTAATTTATTTGAATCGCTTAAATTCCGCTATTTTGGTCCGGTTGATGGACATGACGTGGTGCGATTAACCAAAGTTTTAAGTGACTTAAAAGATATTCCCGGACCTAAAATCTTACATGTACTTACTAAAAAAGGTAAAGGTTATAAATTTTCAGAGGAAGGAAATGAAACTGTTTGGCACGCACCCGGATTGTTTAATAAAGAAACCGGGGAAATTATTAAAGTCGTTCCAAAAGAACCTCAGCCTCCAAAATATCAGGATGTCTTTGGCCATACCATTGTTGAATTAGCAGAGAAAAACCCTAAAGTTATGGGAATTACCCCTGCAATGCCTTCTGGCTGTTCATTAAACATCATGATGAAAGCGATGCCGGATCGTGCATTTGATGTTGGTATTGCCGAACAACATGCGGTTACTTTCAGTGCAGGTTTAGCTACTCAAGGATTAATTCCATTTTGCAATATTTACTCTTCTTTTATGCAGCGTGCCTTTGATCAGGTAGTGCACGATGTAGCGTTACAAAAATTAAAAGTTGTGTTTTGTTTAGACCGCGGCGGTATAGCCGGTGCCGACGGACCAACACACCATGGGGCATTTGATATTGCGTATTTCCGTTGTATTCCAAACATGATAGTAAGTGCTCCGATGAATGAAGAAGAGCTTCGGAATTTGATGTACACAGCTCAGTTAGACGAAACACCGGGAAGCTTTAGCATTCGTTACCCTCGAGGAAACGGTGTTATGATTAACTGGAAAACGCCATTTCAAAAACTGGAAATTGGTAAGGGACGAAAAATAAAAGACGGTAAAGATATCGCCATATTATCTCTTGGTCATCCGGGTAATTTGGTATCAAAAGCCATTACACAACTGGAATCGGAAGGATTATCACCGGCGCACTACGATATGCGTTTTGTTAAACCTATTGACGAGACTTTGCTTCACGAAGTTTTTACCCGTTACAACAAAGTAATAACCGTGGAAGACGGAACAATTGTTGGAGGAATAGGTTCAGCGGTACTCGAGTTTATGGCGGATAACGGTTACCGCGCACAGGTAAAACGCTTAGGCATACCTGACAATTTTATTGAACACGGTGAACAAAACGAATTGTACGAAGAATGCGGATTTTCTCCTAAGCAAATTGCAAAAACCGTAATCGAATTGCTTTCCGAAAAAGCAAAATCCTTAGTTTCCTAAACCAAAAACGGATTACACGCACGTTCATGCCCTATTGTTGTAGCAGGTCCATGACCGTTATATACTTTTACTGCGTCACCAAGCGGAAACAATTTAGTTTTAATCGCGTTAATTAAAGTATCGTAATCGCCTCCTGGTAAATCCGTGCGGCCAATGCTTCCATAAAACAACACATCGCCGCAAATGATAAAATTATTTTCTCTGTTATAAAAAGTAATGCTTCCGGGCGAGTGACCCGGCGTAAACAACATTTCAAAAGTAGTATTGCCAAATTTTACGAATTCACCCTCGTTTAAAAATGTTTTTGGCAATGGTGATGCTTCATAAGGAATTCCGTACATAGACGCAATTGCCCCATGGTTTTCTATTAGTGGCAAATCATGTTTGTTTACTTCGGGCAATAAACCGTAAGTGTCAAAAATAAATTTATTCCCCGCTATATGATCAACATGACCGTGAGTAAGAATAAGTCGTGTTAATTTTAAATTTTTATCTGCTAAAAAGTTTTTTACCTGCTGGTTTTCTGCATTGCTGGTGTTTCCGGGATCAATAATTACCGCCTCATCGGTTTCATCCCAAAGGATGTAGGTGTTCTCCTGAAAAGGTCCAAATGTGAATGATTTTAACTGTAACATGGTGCAAAGATGGGGAAATAAATTAGTGGTATATAACCCTCCTTTTTGCCATAACGGCAAGTTTTTACCGACTCAAATAGCATAATTATGATTGTCAATTAGTTACGCGTTATTTTTTAACAACCGGGATGCAATAAATTCACGATATTTACGTTCCTCTATTTAAATGAAACGTATCTTATTCCTATTACTGGTATTTGTATGGTGTTATCAGGCCAACGCGCAACGCAGTCGGAGAAACTTCAGACAGCACGAAATTGGCGTATTGCTTGGCGGCTCCTATTATACAGGCGATTTAAATCCGCGTGGTCATTTTTTCTTAATGCGTCCGGCGGGCGGTTTCTTTTACAGATTTACGCCTAACTACCGCTATGCTTTCAGAGGCGGATTAAATTTTGGTGAAGTAATGGGTGATGATTCGCAAAGCGAAGACTCGGATCAGCGCAAAAGAAATTTAAATTTTAAATCGAGAATTAACGAACTCTACGTTCAGGCGGAATTTAATTTTGTAGAGTACCGCATTAGCAATAACAAACACAAGTTTACAGTATTTTTATTTGCAGGACTTTCATTGTTTAATTTTAATCCCCAAGGGAATTTAGCAGGAGGAAAGTGGGAAAACCTACAGCCATTGCGCACCGAAGGCCAAACAAAAAAATATAGTGTTTGGCAAATAGGTATTCCATTTGGAATTGGAATTAAACTTAATGTTTCAAAGTCGATTGGACTAGGTCTGGAATGGGCTCCAAGAAAAACCTTCACCGATTACATTGACGATGTAAGCGGCACTTACCCTGATCCGAATAAAAACCCGCCGAATGGCGCTTTGGGAATGGCATACTCTAACCGTACATTAGACGGAGGCGATGTCATAAATTCCCAGAGAGGGAATCCGCGCACTAAAGACTGGTATTACTTTGTGGGTTTAACATTAAACATCAAAGTTAACTTCAGGCCTCAGCCTTGCTATCAGGCCGGAATGGATTAATCATAAATTATATTAAAATCGTTTATTTCCCATTAATATCTCCTCTAAAAACGAGCATTTTAGAGCTTTTTTGCTAAATTTGCCTCCTTCATAATCGTCTATGACACTAAACAAAGATAAAGTACCTCAACATGTTGCCATCATAATGGATGGAAATGGCCGTTGGGCCAAGCAACATGGAGAGGATCGTATTTTTGGTCATCACGAAGGAGTTAATTCTGTAAGAGAAGTTGTAGAAGCAGCGGCAGAAATTGGCGTGAAGTACCTGACACTTTATGCCTTTAGCACAGAAAACTGGAACAGGCCCAAAGAAGAGGTTGATGCTCTAATGGAATTATTAGTAGCTACTATTAGCTTGGAAACACCGCACTTAAATAAAAACGGCGTTAAACTGGAAGCTATTGGTAACCTCAATAGTTTACCTAAAAGTTGTTTGGAAGAATTGCAACAATCCATCGACACCACTAAACACAACACTCGTTTGACTTTAGTGTTAGCATTAAGCTACTCCTCTAAATGGGAGATTACCAACGCTGTTCAACAAATTGCACAAGAAGTAAAACTAGGAAACTTAGCTGTCGATAAAATAGATGAAAATACCATTTCATCTCATTTATGCACCACTAAATATCCCGATCCGGAATTAATGATTCGTACTAGTGGCGAACATCGCATCAGTAATTTCTTGTTATGGCAATTGGCATACGCCGAATTTTATTTTACAGATACCCTATGGCCCGACTTTAGAAAAAACGAGTTCTTTGAGGCCATCATTAGCTATCAATCGCGCGAAAGAAGATTCGGCAAAACCAGTGAACAGATTAGTAAAGAAATTAAATGAGAAAAGGCTTTTTATACATTATACTCGTTTGCCTTTTATCTCTAGGCTTATCAGCTCAACAAGATTCTACCTCGGCAGCAAGCTATGCCTCACCAAAGAATTATACGATTGGTGGTATTGAAGTAAGCGGCGCTGATTACACTGATAAAAACGTTATTCGACTCCTTTCCGGTTTTGTTGTTGGTGATAAAATTCAGGTACCGGGTGATAAAATTACCGATGCAATTAAAGCACTGTGGAAACAGGGGTTGTTTGAAAATGTTGAAATTTATCAAGAAAAAATTATTGGAAACGACATCTTCTTACGCATTCACATTACGGAACGTCCACGTATGTCAAAATTTTCTTTTAAAGGAAAAGTTCGTAAAAACGAAGCCGATGAGATACGTGGAAAAATTCGTTTGATAAAAGAAAAAGTTGTTACCGATTACGCTATAGGTTACGTGAAAAATACCGTACGCGACTTTTACGTGAACAAAGGTTTTTACAATGCTAAAGTTACCATTACACAGGAGCCCGATCGCTTGGCTAAAACCCCTCATACAATTATTTATATTAATGTAGAGAAGGGTAAAAAAGTACGAATTAAAAATTTGAACTTTTACGGCAACACAGTACTTAAAGACTGGAAATTACGCCGTAAAATGGAGGACAGTAAGCCGTTCCGTATTTATAATCCGTTTAACTCCGGCAAATACTTAGAAGATAATTTAGATAAAGATTTACCGGCTGTATTGGCAAAATACAACAGCAAAGGTTACCGAGATGCCCGTATTGTTAAAGACACTGTTTATTTTGTAAATAAAAAACGAGTTAACATTGATGTTTACATTGAAGAAGGGCATAAGTTTTACTTTGGTACATTTAAATGGTTTGGTAATACCAAATACCGCAGCGGACAGCTAGACACAATTTTAAATATCAAAAAAGGAGATGTTTTTGATCAATCGTATCTGGATCAAAAATTAAACATGAACCCTAACGGTTACGACATATCCTCTTTGTATATGGATGATGGTTATTTGTTTTTCCAGATTAATGCCCAGGAAGCAAACATTCATAACGACACCATCGACTTCAATATTCAAATGTATGAAGGCAAACAGGCCATCATTAATAAAGTAACCGTTAAAGGAAACGACAAAACAAACGACCATGTAATTTACCGCGAAATACGATCACGCCCCGGTCAATTATTCCGTCGTTCGGATATCATGCGTACTACACGCGAGCTGTCTCAGCTTGGCTACTTTGACCCTGAAAAATTAAATGTTGTTCCTACTCCTAATCCGGCTGAAGGAACTGTTGATATTGAGTATACCGTAGAGGAAAAACCAAATGATCAAATTACCCTATCCGGTGGTTGGGGCGGTGGCCGTATCATTGGAACACTAGGTGTTACTTTCAACAATTTTTCGATGCGTAATTTCTTAAAGAAAGACGCATGGAGACCATTACCAACCGGTGACGGACAACGCTTAAGTGTTTCTGCACAAACAAATGGATTGTATTACCAACAATATAACATTTCATTTACCGAACCCTGGTTAGGCGGTAAAAAACCTAATTCATTAACTGTATCAGCTTTTTATTCCTTGTTCTCAAACGGTGTTCAGCGAAACATAACTCAAGATGGTAAAAAAGTTAGAAATCCTAATGCGAGCTTAATGGATATTGTCGGCGGAACTGTTGGGTTTGGTAAACGATTAAAATGGCCTGATGATTATTTTCAGATTTACACCAACGTAGCTTACAATTATTATGACTTATGGAAATACCCATATTTCATTTTAACCACAGGTTATGCGAATGATATTAGCTTTGGTTTAAATATTTCGAGGAGCTCTGTTGATGCTCCTTTAAACCAATTTCCAAAAAACGGTTCAATTTTTACCCTTGATGGAAAATGGACTCCTCCATATTCCTCATTTAATGGAAAAAACTATTCGGATCTTCCGGCACAAGATCGTTTTAAATACATCGAGTATCAAAAGTATAAGTTTACTGCGGAGTGGTTTACCCAGTTAACCAACAAACGAGCGCCTGAAGGCAAAGAAGCGCGTAATTTAGTGTTACGAACTAAGGTTGGATTTGGTTTCTTAACATATTATAATTCTGCCGTGGGGTATTCTCCATTTGAAAGATTTTATTTAGGCGGTAGCGGTTTAAGCGGTTACCAAAACTTTGTTGCCCGTGAAATTATTGCGTTACGTGGTTATACAGATAATTCGCTTTCATCTTCAACGGGCGACCCATTATGTTCGCGCTATACTATGGAATTACGTTACCCGATTACTTTAAACCCTCAGGCAATGATTTATATTCTTGGTTTTGCTGAAGCTGGTAATTCTTGGTCTAGCTTCAAACAATATAATCCGTTTCAGGTTAAACGCAGCGCAGGGTTTGGTTTAAGAGTATTCTTACCGATGTTTGGATTATTGGGTGTTGATTATGGATGGGGCTTTGATAATGTTCCCGGTAATCCAGGAGTTGGTAATGGCAAGGGTCAATTCCACTTTACAATTGGTGGTCAATTGGGTGAGATGTAGTGTAAAAAATGTTAATTTCAAGATATTGCTTATCTTGGCACAACTTATGATTGGAATATTTAAAACACATAATAGCATGAAAAAAATCATTTCTGTTTTGGCGATTTTTGTGGCAACAGCATTTTCTGTTAAAGCACAAAAAATTGGTTATGTTGATACCGATTATATTTTAAATAGCATACCGGAATACAAAGCTGCTCAGTCGGAAATCGATAAATTATCTGTTGACTGGCAAAAAGAAATTGAAGCAAAGTATGCTGAGATTGATAAATTATACAAAGCCTATCAGGCCGATGCTATTTTGTTAACTGACGATATGAAAAAAAAACGTGAGAACGAAATTATCAATAAAGAAAAAGAGGTAAAGGAATTACAAAAGCAACGCTTTGGAGTAGACGGTGAATTATTTAAGAAACGTCAGGAATTAGTTAAACCTTTGCAGGATAAAGTTTATAGCGCAGTAAAAGCTGTTGCTGAAAAAAGCGGATTAGGAATTATTTTAGATAAGTCAGGGCAAATCGCCATCTTATATGCAAACACTAAATATGATAAAAGCGATGATGTTTTAACCTATTTAGGATATAATAAAAAATAAAAACAATACAATTAACACATATCACTATGAAAAACACAATTAAAAAGGCAGCATTGACATTATTTGCAGTTGGAGCCTTAACCGTTGCGAACGCTCAAAAAATTGCTCACATCAGCTTAGATTCATTAGTAAGCATGATGCCGGAAACCAAAACCGCTAAAGATGTAGCGCAAAACTATCTTAAAGATTTAGAAAAAACTGTGGCCTCTATGGAAGATGAGTTACAGAAAAAATACAACGATTATTTGGCTAACGAAGCAAGCATGAGTGATTTGGTAAAGAAAACCAAACAGGAAGAATTAAACTCGTTGCAACGCCGTATCGAAGATTTTAAAATGCAGGCTCAGCAAGACTACCAAAGAAAATACGGTGAGTTAACCTCTCCTATTATGGATAAGGCTAAAAAAGGAATTGAAACTGTTGCAAAAGAAGGCGGATACAAATACGTTCTTGATACAAGTGTAGGAAATGTACTTTATTCAGAACCTTCTGATGATATTTTAATGGCTGTAAAAAAGAAATTAGATTCAATGCCATTGGCAAACATTCCGGGCGCTAACAATGGTGCTGAAAAACCAAAAACAAGTCCGGCTCCTAAAACCGGTGGTAAATAAATGATTTTACATTAAAAACTAAGGCCGCACATTTGCGGCCTTTTTTATATCACCTTTTTTAACAGACCAACTACATCAATAAATTAATACCTTTACATAGTGATTAAACCCGCTTACATAACAGCTCTTTTATCGCTTTTTGTCTCGTGTAATAACCCTTCGGAAAAAATACCCGATTATGCGCTAAATAAAGAAGAGTTTAGCGAGTTGTTAGTGGATTTTACATTAGCGGAGTCTGCAGCTAATATTAACGTTCTTAATGTTGCCGGACTAAAAGGTGATACGGTTTATGCATTTAATCCTTTATTAGATCACAACATTTCAAAAGAGAAATTTGATACAACACTGTATTATTATAGTCACCACCCCGAGCAGTTTAAAGAGGTTTATGCCTTAGTTTTAGAAAAACTAAACCGACTCCAAACTTCCAGAAAATAATTTTAGCCTTTTGTTTTTACAAGCCAGGATGCTGGATCCATGGTCTTTTGACCCTTCCATAGCTGGAAGTTAAGCGAAGACTTTCCTTCGTCATCGTTATGCAACACGGTTCCAATACTTTGTTTGACCGCAATCTTCTCTCCTGTTTTTACAGAAACTTCTGCGAGATTAGAATACACACTTAAATATTCACCGTGCCGGATAATCACTAATTTACCGCCTGTTGGAGAAACAGCAATTCCGGTTACTTCACCTTCAAACACGGCACGTGCCTGCGAACCCATAGAGGTGCATATTTCGATACCATTATTAAACATCATAAAGCCTTTTATGGCAGGGTGTTCGTGTTCACCATATTGCTCAGAAATATATCCTTTATTAACCGGCCACGGAAGTTTGCCGCGGTTATTGGCAAAATCATTACTTAATTCAACTGCTTCATCCGAAAGTTCAGGAATACCTGTTTCTTTCTTTTCCACTTTTACTTCCTTAACTTCCTCTTTAACTATTTTTTCTTTTGTTTTCGTTTTTGACTCTTTCTTCTCTGCCGCTTTTTTTGCAGCAAGCGCAGCAGCCTCTGCCTTCATTGCCTCTTCAGCTTTTCGTTTTATTTCAGCTTCAATTAATTTTTTAATTGCCAACTGCAAGTTTTCCGCGTCGCGCTTTTTCTTTTCTAATTCAACCTTTAATTCACGCTCCTTCTTTTGCAATTCAGTTAACACAACCTCCTGATCCGTTTTTTCCTTGGTTAAATTTCCTTTTTCTTCCTCTTCATTTCCTAACAACAAATTCTTTTCTGAACGTTTTTCCTTTAATTCATTCACTTTTACCAATAAAACTTTTTCCGCATCAATAATATCCTGGGCTTGTTTTTTTCTGAACTGTGAATATTGCTGAAAATACTTTAACCGCATCAATGCCTGGTTAAAATCGCCTGAAGCGAAAATAAAAACCAATCGGCTATATGAATCCCGATTACGCTGAGCAAAATAAATCATTCGGGCGTATTCGGCTTTCAGCTTGTTTAAATGCTCTTTCAGTTTATCAATTTCCTTTTCGTTTTGTTTTATTTCACGATTTAATTGATTGATTTCACTAACAATTGTGGAAATTAATTCTTCCCGTATACTTATTTTCTTGTTGATGGCAACCAATTGATTAAGTGAGTTTTTCTTACTCGCCTTTGTTTCGCTTAACAACGAATTAATTTCATTGATCTCGGCATTAAGTTTTTTCTTTTTGTTTTCAAGCGTTTGCTTGTCTTGCTTGCCTGCTTTTTGGTTGTTTTGAGCCTGGAGTTGACTACACGATACTATCCAAAAAATAAACACAAACAGCGTTTGAAACAAACGTTTATTCGGCTTTTTTAATTGGAATAGGTTCATACTTTGATGGTATGTTTAAACTTAGTTTTTGTGGTTGATTTTTATCGATACGAACATAATCAATTTTAAGGCTTACTTTCTTTTCAGCCACTATATCAATATTAACATGGCGCGGTGCATAAACTGAGTCGGTGATGGCCGGATACTTTTCATATACAGCGGTAAAAACCCGGTTTGTTTCAATATCAATAAACTCGTTCTTGTTAATCTTAAACGTTTCCGGGTCGAGTGTCATCGTTTGAAAGGATTTCTTAGGCTCTTTTTGACCCTGTTCAATCTTTCTTAATTTAAACTTTCTCTCCGTACTTAATGCATAACGGCAGTTTTGCCTGTCGGTTACAGGCTTTAGTTTGGTCTCGTCATCGTCGTAAAATTCGGCACTGTTTCCAAACAAAACCGCTTGCAATAAATCAAAATCAAGATTAGCATGTAAAAGTTCGTTAATGTAATTATAGTCGCCCTTAAAATATTGCCTTTTAGGATAAACAACCATTTTAACCGAGTCGCGGGTTATAAGCACTTTTGCAACCTCTACTCCTAACAAATACTGTATGGAAATGAGCATGGCGCTGTCTTTTCTCCCTCTTAAACGAATATCAAAACTCTCATCCTTACCATCAATTACCGACTCCACATTCGCTTTGGCATAAACCCAATCATAATTAAACTCATTGTCGTGTATAAGCTTTATTAAGGCTTTTGAGTTTTTAAAGTCTAATCGGCAACGCTGACTTACCGTATCAACCGGCGCAACAACAATTTCTTCTTTCTTCTTACGTGCTTTTCTTCTGGCCTTACAGCTTTCTAAAAAGGAAAGGCTTGTCAACACTATTAATATTAGTATTGCTTTAGAAATTATTTTTTTATTCTTAATCAATCTTTTTGGTGCTGATTTTCTTTAACAATACTTCGTTTTTTCCGCCGGCTTCTTGCGATAATTTCCAATATTTTAATGCCTCATCGTTTTTGTTGAGCATAAATAAAACATCGCCATAATGTTCAAGAACGTCCGGACGCTTACTGCCTAGCTTTGCCGCCATACTCAACCACTCCTCCGCCTCTTTATATTTTTTTTGCTGAAACAAAATCCATCCGTATGTGTCCATATAACTTGGATTATTTGGAGATATTTCATTGCAGCGTTTAGAATACTTTTCTGCCTTTTCCAGTTTTTCTTTACGTAAGGATAAATAATAACTGTAATTATTTAAAACATAAGCGTTATCCGGATCAATTTTCAGCGCGTCTTCATACGCCTTATCCGATTTCTCGTATTGCTTGGCGTAATAGTAAACATCACCTAAGTTCGAATAAAAATCAAGCATTAACCGCTTGTTGTCATAAACAAATTCTAACCCATCGTTTAATGATTGGATGGCTTTATCGTAATTGCGCAATTGAATGTTTGCAACCCCATTAAAAAAATAAGGTGCAGGTTGATTTGGAAACAATTCCATAGCCATGGCGCTATGATGTGCCAATGAGTCGTTCTGATTTAACTCCGTCTCCACATACAATAACTGATTCCATATGGCGAAACGACTCTTATCGTATAATGCCGCAATTAAATAGTGGTCGCGCGCTTCTTTAATTTTTTTATCGCGCAGTAAAAAATCGGCATAAATACTGTGCGCTTCAGGTGCCGAAGGGTGTGCCTTTAACATGATAGTACACAACTCATATCCTTTTGGAACATATTCCGTGTATTCCTCTGAAACGGAATAATAGGAAATCAGAATTTTTAATTTGGTGTCAACATCCAAGTCCGGATTCTCGAAGGCAATTTTAAATTCGTTATGCGCAAGATCAGTTTTGTTTTGTTCCTTATAATAATTAGCCATGGCTAAATGCACCATGGGATTATTAGGATCGATGGTTAATATTTTTTCATACACCTTCATCGCTTTATCAAATTGGCGCAAATCCTCATAATGTTCGGCTAGATAATAATAATAACGCGATTCCTGTGGGTTAGATTGAATTAATTTGTTCAGTTCTGCTTCTGCCTCGTTAAACTTTCTTTGCTCCTTCAGAAGCTTTATTTTGTTTGTTGTAAATGTTTCGTTTGTGCCAAACCGTTTTTCTATATCTTCGTAAATTTTAAATGCCTTTTGATAATTTTGAGCCATTGCGTATTCTATGGCCATTGCCTCAACCAAGTCGCTACGCTCGGGATTAAGCTTTACCAGTTTTTCATACGCTTCTGCTGCCTGTGCAAATTGTTTTTTAGCGTGAAGTCCCTCAATGTAGGAAATGTGATACCACTGATTTTTCGGATCCGAATCAACACATTCTTTTGAGTATTTTATGGCTTCGTCAAACCTTCCGGTTAACCGGCACAGGTTAGCCAGTTCATATTTTACAGGAGCGCTCTGAGGATTCATTTTTAAGCATTCGCGAAATAAAACCTCCGCGTTTTCAATCTTTCCGGCTAATCGTTCTTTACAGCCATCAATGTAAATACTTTCAAAAATGATTTTTGCTTTTTCGTCCTGTTTGAGATTTTTTTCGCTACTACTAACTGAGGATTTGGCAGATGTGCATGCAACCAGCGCAAGCGCAAACATGACAATGACACCACCAAATACAACTTTATATGTTATTTTTTTACGCAATAATCTGAGTATAATCGCTAATACTTAAATCGAGCGGTTTGCCTTTTACCTCAGCTCCTTCGCCAAGCATGCTGTTGCTTACGTTAGAGCTAATCACTTTAGCGGAAGACTGAACAATACTGTTTTTTACAATACTACTTTCAACTACTGTATTATCGCCAATACTTACATACGGTCCTACGATTGAATGAGAAATACGAACGTTATTGCCAATAAAGCAAGGTTCAATAACAATACTTCCACTCAATTCAATGTTTTTGCCGCGCAATGATGGTTTGCCGTTATCAAATTCAAGCAAACGCTGATTGGTATAAACGGTTGCGTCTTTATTTCCGCAATCTAACCACTCGGTTACTTTGCCCGGCTCAAATTGAATTCCCTTTGCCTTCATGTTTTCGAGGGCGTTGGTTAATTGGTATTCACCTTTTTCTTTAATATCGTTATCCAGTAAATACTGCAATTCTTTTTTAAGATTATCGCCGTCTTTAAAATAGTAAATACCAATAATGGCAAGATCACTTACAAACTGTTCAGGCTTCTCAACAAAATCGGTAATAACACCAGAGTTGTTTAATTTAACCACGCCAAACTGACGCGGGTCTTCAATTTTTTGAACCCAAATAACACCTTCTTTCTCGGTGTCCATTACAAAATCGGCCTTAAACAAAGTATCAGCAAAAGCAACAACCGTTTTACCGGTAATGGATTCTTTAGCACACATAATGGCATGAGCCGTTCCTAATGCCTTCTCCTGGTAATAAATACTGCCTTTTGCTCCCTGGCCTTCTGCAATCTTAATTAAATTTTGCTCAACTTCTTTTCCAAAATCAGGTCCAATTACATAAGCAATCTCTTCTACTTTTTGTCCGCACACTTTTGTAATGTCCTCTACTAAACGCTGTACAATAGGTTTACCTGCTACTGAAATCAAAGGCTTTGGAACGGTTAAGGTATGCGGGCGCATCCGTTTTCCTTTACCGGCCATGGGAATAATAATACGCATAGGTCGTTCTTTAGTTAAACTACAAATTTAACAGAATAATTGGGAATGAAAAGTGACTATTATTGCTAAATGATTAAGAACGCAGTGTTTATATGTTATTCACCTGTGATACTATTTATTAACTCAACAGGCTCTTTAGAGTCATTGATTGTATAGTCGCCGATTTTGGTTCGGCAAAGGGCTGTTAAATGTGCTCCGCTATTTAATGCCAAACCTAAGTCGCGCGCAATACTTCGAATGTAGGTTCCTTTACTGCAAACTATTCTGAAATCTAATTCGGGAAGTGCAAGGCGTGTTATTTTGAATTCGTAAATCTCAATAGGCTTTGCTTTCAGCTCGACTTCTTCTCCCTTACGCGCCAACTCATAAGAGCGTTTGCCATTCACCATTACCGCACTAAAAATGGGCGGCACTTGTTCTTGCTTTCCAATAAAAGTTTTTACAGTAGTCTCAATTAATTCCTTTGTGATGTGGTCGGTAGGATACTCCTGGTCGATGGGCTTTTCGAGGTCGTAACAAGGGGTTGTTGCCCCAATAAAAAAAGTTCCCGTATACTCTTTTGGTAAATCCTGAAACTTTTGAATTTCCTTCGTTTTTTTTCCGGTACACACAATCAATAAACCGGTAGCTAAAGGATCCAGTGTTCCGGCGTGTCCGATTTTAAGATTCACTAATTTACCGTCGAGCAACAAAGAGGAGTGACGTTTTAGTCCGTATTTCAATTTATTTACTGCCTGAAAGGAAGTCCAGCCCAGAGGCTTGTTAACCAATAATATTTCGCCGAGGTAAAAATTGTGCATTAAACGATACTTAACGGAACATGCAGCAGATACAATACGATAAGAACAGCGCCTATCACGATGCGGTACCAACCAAATGCTTTAAAGCCGTTTTTGTTGAGCATACCGATAAAGAACTTAATAGCTAAAATAGCAACAATAAACGCTACAATATTTCCAAATACCAGTAATGAAATTTCTTGCTGGTTAAGCACAAAGCCCTCCTTATAAAAATCCAATAATTTTTTTGCTGTTGCCGCAAACATGGTTGGAACAGCCAGAAAAAACGAAAACTCTGCTGCGTTTTTACGGGTTAAATGCTGAGTCATTCCGCCAACAATTGTGGCTCCGCTTCTGCTTATTCCGGGAAATAACGCAATGCATTGGAACATCCCGATTTTTAATGCGCGTAACATCGTAATATCTTTTTCCTCATCGAGACTGTTTTTAGAAAACCATTTGTCTACAAACAACAAAATAACACCTCCAACAAAAAGTGCAACAGCAACGCCAAACACATTTTCAAGCGCGGCATCAATGTAGTCGCCCAATAATAAACCGGCAATGGCAGCAGGAATAAACGCCACCACGAGTTTAATGTAAAAGTTCACCGATTTAATAAAGCGTTTAAAATACATCACCACTACCGAAAGAATAGCTCCCAATTGAATAGCAATGGTAAATAGTTTTACAAAAGGTGTGGCTTCTACTCCCAGTAATGCGGTTGCAATCATCATGTGTCCGGTTGAAGAAACCGGTAAAAACTCGGTAATTCCCTCAACAAGGGCAATAAAAAAAGCATCCAGAAAAGTCATTGTGTAGAGCGTTTATTTTGCAGATTCCTGATTTTCCTTCGGACGATACATAATTCCGAAAATAATAACAACAAAACCGATGGTTGCTACAACAGGAGCTATGGTAATGCGTTGTGCATCAAAAATAGCCGGATTAAACACATTAGGATCTTCGCTTCCTCCGCCAATCATTAACAAATAACCAAGTCCGATAAGAACAATTCCTGCTAAAAAAATAATATAATTTTTCTTTGTGAAAGTAGATTTCATGTTATTAAGGTTTTACTCAAAAAGCAGGTTAAGTAAAGCTGTCTCAACTTGCTCTAATTCATGCAAATCTAATAAAATAAATGGTACGTATCACCATGCTTTTCCGTTAATTTTTCGTAATATTGCTATTTACAATAAACCTTTTTCAGGATTCTATTTTTATGTCAAAAGTTGCTTTAATTACGGGGGTTACAGGGCAAGATGGTGCATACCTTGCCGAATTATTATTAAACAAGGGTTACGCCGTACACGGAGTAAAGCGCCGTAGTTCGTTATTTAATACCGACCGTATCGATCATTTATATCAAGATCTTCACGAAAAGAACGTGAATTTTAAATTACACTATGGCGATTTAACTGACAGCACCAATTTAATCCGCATCATTCAGGAGGTTCAACCTGATGAAATATATAATCTTGCCGCTCAATCACACGTTAAAGTAAGTTTCGAAACTCCAGAATATACTGCTAATGCCGATGCTATAGGTGCTTTACGTATTTTGGAAGCAATCCGTATTTTGGGATTAGAGAAAAAAACAAAATTCTATCAGGCGGGAACATCTGAAATGTTTGGTTTGGTTCAGGAAATTCCACAAAAAGAAACTACTCCGTTTTATCCACGCAGCCCTTATGGTGTTGCTAAAGTATATGCTTATTGGATTACTAAAAACTACCGCGAATCATACGGCATTTTTGCCTGCAACGGAATTTTATTTAATCACGAAAGCCCGATACGCGGCGAAACATTTGTTACCCGTAAAATTACCCGTGCTGCATCCAAAATTAGTTTAGGGATGCAGGAAAAATTATTCTTAGGCAACTTAGACGCTGAGCGCGACTGGGGACATGCACAAGATTACGTTGAAGGCATGTGGTTGATGTTACAACAGAAAGAAGCAGATGATTATGTGTTGGCAACCGGTAAAAAAATCACTGTCCGTCGTTTTGTGGAGATGTCATTTGCCGAAGTTGGTATTTCTATTGAATGGAAAGGCGAAGGCGTAAACGAAAAGGGATACAATAAGGCGACAGGAAAGGCAATTGTTGAGATTGATGAAAAATATTTCCGTCCGGCTGAAGTAGATTTACTAATTGGCGATCCTGCCAAAGCTAAAGCTAAACTAGGTTGGGAACCAAAACGTACAGTTGAACAATTGTGTAAAGAAATGATGGCAAGCGACCTTGAGTTATTTAAGCGCGATAAATACCTTTTAGAGGGAGGGCATAAAGTACTTAACTATAAAGAATAAAACTTTATATACCACATTTGGTAATGTGGAATGGCTCACTTGAAATTCTAACCTGTGTCAACACTTTTAAGGATAAATATTCAATTCTTATCATGAACACGAATGACGAATATTAATCGAAATAAAAACTGTAGAATAAATTAAGGGGTTTATACTAAAATCGATTCATACTATTTCCGATTTAATAAGGAAAACAAATGGAATTAAATTCTAAAATATATATTGCGGGGCACCGCGGCATGGTAGGGTCAGCGATTCACCGAAATCTTCAGAAGAAGGGGTTTACTAATTTTGTTACGCGTACTTCTGCCGAACTGGATTTACGCAATCAGCAGGCCGTTAGTGAGTTTTTTGAGAAAGAAAAACCTGAATACGTGTTTCTAGCCGCCGCCAAGGTTGGTGGCATTCAGGCTAACAATGTTTATCGTGCTGATTTCATATATGAAAATCTCATGATTCAAAACAATGTAGTGCATGAGTCGTATAAAAACGGAGTAAAAAAATTAATGTTTTTGGGGTCTTCATGTATTTACCCTAAAATGGCACCACAACCATTAAAAGAAGAATATTTATTGTCGGGTTATTTAGAAGATACCAATGAGCCCTATGCCATTGCAAAAATAGCCGGAATAAAGTTGTGCGAATCTTACAAACGTCAATACGGTTGCAATTTTATTTCCGTTATGCCGACTAATCTGTACGGACCTAACGACAACTACAACTTAAACAACTCTCACGTATTGCCTGCTCTTATCCGAAAATTTCACGATGCAAAAGAAAAAAATGAATCATTTGTGGAAATGTGGGGAACCGGAACACCAATGCGTGAATTTTTACATTCCGACGACATGGCTGACGCCTGCGTGTATTTAATGCAAAATTATAATGGCGGCCAATTTGTAAACATAGGCACGGGTGTTGACCTAACCATTAAAGACCTTGCCGTTTTAATTAAAAAAATTGTTGGTTTTACCGGTGAAATTCGTCACGATTTAACAAAACCCGATGGAACACCAAGAAAGCTAATGGATGTGAGCTACCTGCATAGTTTAGGCTGGAAACACAAAATTGAACTGGAAGAAGGCATACGTCAGGTATATGAAGATTTTAAAAAGAAAGAGGGTGTGAAGGTTTGGTAACAACATCTGAAATAAAATCACTGAAGTTCTTAAGCCTCCTAAAGAGTTCTTTGTTTTTTTTATTACTTTTTAGTTATCCTTTTTCATTTAAAGCTCAATACTATAATTTACCGGGTGATTATTTCTACAGCTTACTTACCGAAAGAACTTTAGCAGCAAAAGACTCGTCCATTCACACATCGGTTAAACCGTATATTCATTTTTACTCCGATAAATTTAAACACGTTCAAGACTCGCATCGTGTTTTTAAATATATTACGGAAGATGCGTTTTTGGATAAGGTTTTTTTTGATGATCTCATTCATATCAAATCCAAACAAAAGAAGTTTTATATTACAGCTAATCCTTTATTAAATTTAGAATTAGGAAGAGATGCCGAGGACACCGTATTTAGAAAATTAACAAGCAACACGCGTGGCTTTATAATCGCGGGTTCAATTGGAAAAGATTTTTACTTTGAAACCATGCTTGCAGAAAATCAAACCTATTTTCCGAATTATATTGAAAAACAAAACAAAGCAACGGGAGTTGTTCCGGCACAAGGAAGATGGAAAGTATATAACGGAAGAGGATTTGATTACGCTTTTACATCAGGATTCGTTTCCTATCAGCCTTTTAAAAATTTAAATATTCAGGCCGGACATGGCAAGCATAAAATCGGAAACGGATACCGTTCATTACTATTAAGCGACAACTCTTTTAATTATCCTTTCATTCGTGTTACCCAGCAATATTTTAAAGGCCGTTTACAATACACCAACATTTATGCAGCTTTAATGAATTTAGAATCTGCCAGCACAAAAGTAGTTCCGAATACCGAACCTCTTTTTCAAAAGAAAGCGGCATCATTTCAGCAATTAAGTTTAAACATAGCTAAATGGCTTAATGTCGGTTTCTTTCAAGGTTTAATTTGGCAAGCCGGCGATAAAAGAAACAATCAGCATTTCGAATGGCAATATTTTAATCCGGTTATTTATTCCAACCTTGGCTTTTATGGGTTAAACAACCGAAATAATATTTTAATTGGGGCTGATATCAATTTAAAAATAAGTAACAAAGTCAGCG
>JBBAKL010000028.1:0-35996 GCA_040403535.1 Bacteroidia bacterium | reverse complement strand
TTCATCATGTCACCTGTTACTTTTTCATCCTGACTCGTAGCAAATTTATTGATTTGCGTTTCAATGAACCTTGATACTTTTCTGTATGGGGAGAAAAATGCCTGACGAATACTAATTGGATTATCTACTATTTTAATCACAGTAGCATCCCAATCTAATCCGTTTCTATCATAAAATAATGCGTTTCTGCCAACAACTAAATTATCGATATCTCCATTGGTCAATGCAGCTACAATTGTCATTTTTTCATTTGTAGAACGCGATGTACAGTCGCAGTAAATTAAAAACATACCGCTAAACGACACCATTGTAGCGTGCTTAGCCATATCACTTACCTTTATACACAAATTACAACTACGTTGATCAATGTATAATGTTCCTGCCTGAAAAATTGCTTTTTGTCCGGGCATGTAGAAATCATAGAACGTAACAAAGTTCTTTAATAAGGAAAATATATCACGATGGTAGCGAACCATCTGATCAACCAGAAATACATTGTTAGCTTCCGCCTCTACCGCTTTATCTTGTGCGATTAAATCGTCCAGTTTAGCTTTTAATCCTGAATTAAGTATTTCACGAACCCTATTCACCCCTAACGATTCTACTTTACCGCCTTCCTTCTCATTCTTCCAGGTATGGTAAGCATTAAATGAATTAGTAATACTATTCCAATCCGATTCGGTTAAAGTTGTTTTGCCGGGTAATAAATTTGAAACAACCACCTGACTTAATTCTGATATTTTTTGTTCCCAAGCGGGATTAATTCCAACCGATAATGGTAATGACAAACCTGCTTCAATTTTAGCCAATGGATATTCTGCAATTTCATTAATACAAGATGATAAATCCTTTGCGGTGATGCTTTCTACTCTCGCAATTTGCAAATTGAGAACATTTGTTGTTTGAGAATCAAATGCAGCAAGACGACAACGTAAAAAATAATCATCAATTTTAGATTTTACCGATAAAAATAATTGATGCGCTTTTTCGGTATTATCTCCATATGGCAAAATACCTTTTAGGTCGGCTTCTTTCTTTGCACACCAATTGGAATACTTTTCGCATTCACTATAAAACTCATTCAATAAATCAGAATTTATTCCGGCTTGTCCACCTCTGTCGTGAATTTCGCCAATGCAATTCATAACTTCCTTAACCAATTGCTTTAATAGGTTATCCTCACACGTGTCTTCAGTTATTACACCATCTCCATTAAAACGTGTGGCGGCAAATATTTTCTTTGTATCGGAAGTTTCTTCTACCGTAATCGATTCTGCATTACCCTTACCCAAATTTTTCAGAATTACCTTAGCAGATGCTAATAAAGTTTTACCTAATTCTGTTTGATCGTTAATTAACGAAAGATTAAATACTTTGTTTTGTTTAATTAAGTCATCAGGATTTCTAAGTACGGAAGTAATCCATTTTACCGCGGTAATTATTTCAGGTACTCGAATTTGTCCGTCATTATCCTTATCTATTAACTCTAAGGTTTTGTGATCAATTTCCAGTCCTTTTACCGGACAACTTAACGCCGTCCATAATTTCGGATCCAGATGCTCCAAGTTTACTAAATCAGCTCCCGTTTCAATATTAACGCGCTTAACGCCTCCAATGGTTGAGAAGCTCCAAATATGATTTGATTGTGACATAAAATGTGATGTTTACAGACTTAAAATTACACAAAAGGCACTAGGTCTTTTGCAACACTTAATAACATGTTAATTATTATTTGAGCCTTAGGCGAAAAAATGTTATATTTGATTTTTGAAATAACTGTTTCAAAAAAATGAGCCACCTAAGCGTTAATCACCTCCTCGGAATAAAGCAAATCAACAAAAACGACATTGAGTTAATTCTCAGCACCGCTAAAAATTTTAAGGAAGTCATTAATCGCCCCATCAAAAAGGTTCCCTCATTACGCGATATCACCGTTGCCAACTTATTTTTCGAAAACTCTACACGCACACGCCTATCCTTTGAGTTAGCGCAAAAACGTTTAAGTGCCGATATCGTCAATTTTTCTGCCTCTAACTCCTCCGTTAAAAAAGGAGAAACCCTTACTGATACCGTAAACAACATTCTGGCTATGAAAGTAGACATGATTGTGATGCGCCACGCAAATCCGGGTGCTGCAGTATTCTTAAGTAAAAAAATTAAAGCAAAAATTGTAAACGCCGGAGACGGAGCCCACGAGCACCCTACCCAGGCTTTATTAGATGCTTTCTCGATGCAGGAAAGGTTAGGCGACTTAAAAGGAAAGAAAATTGTGATTGTAGGAGATATTTTACACTCACGCGTTGCGCTCTCAAACATCTTCTGCTTACAAAAATTAGGCGCGAAAGTAAAAGTATGCGGACCATTAACTTTAATACCACGCTACATTACCAGCTTAGGGGTTGAAGTTGAAACCGATTTACGTAAAGCTTTAGAATGGTGCGATGTGGCCAACATGTTACGCATTCAATTGGAGCGACAAGACATTAAATACTTCCCTACCCTGCGCGAATACTCTATGCTGTATGGTTTAAACAAAGAGATACTGGACAGTTTGAAAAAGAAAATCATCATCATGCACCCAGGGCCAATTAACCGTGGTGTAGAAATTACCAGTGATGTGGCTGACAGTGATCAATCTATTATTCTTGATCAGGTTGAAAATGGTGTGGCCGTGCGTATGGCGGTAATGTTTTTACTGGCAGGCAGACAAGGAGATTAATTAAACACCTTTCTCCATTTCACCAACACCCACCATTTGTAAAGTAATTTAATTTCATTGGTACTTGCTGTACCTGATTCGAATTTTTGTTTTAGAGCTGACGTATTCGCAAATGCGAATTTCGCTCCTTCCACTTCTTCAAAAATTGTTTTATAGTTACCGCCAATCCATTTATTCATTGGCGTTTCGAAACCCATTTTATCGTAGCGAGAATAAATCTCTTTAGGTAATTCATTTTTTACCGCTTCACGTAAAAAGAATTTTGATATACCGTTTTGCATTTTACGGTTACCGTTAATCGAAAACAGCAAATTGATTAATTCAATATCATCGCTAAATGGCGTACGGCTCTCCACACTGTGCCACATCCCGCAGCGGTCTTCACATTTTAAAAACGCTTTTAATCGCGCATCAGTTATATCATAAGCTAACTGGTGGTTAACTTTATCCAAATATTTTACAGGATTTATTGCGTCGTATTTATTTACAAATCCCCTATCGAAATATTGAGCGTTACTTTTTAAATACGTATTATAATTGGCCTTAATTTTTTCTTTTACAAATAATGAAAACGGAGATGCAATTGTCTTTTTACTATGATTCATGTCCAACAACATACCAAACACATTGCCGTAACTCATGAGGTAATTCCATTTGGCCACAAAATGATGATGATAGCCTGCAAACAATTCATCAGCGCCTTGTCCGTCGAGCACCACCTTAATATTATTTTGTTTAGCAAGCTCCATTACTTTGTATTGGGCATACGTGCTCGTATCCCAAATCGGAACATCTTGCGAGTACACTAATGTTTCCAGCTCTTTAAACAAACCTTCGGAAGTTGGTTCTATGGTTTTATGAATGCCCTTCACATGTTTTGCCATTAAATCGGCAAAGTAACTTTCATCGCCTTCTTTGTTTTTAAACACAGAAGTAAAAAAGTAAACAGGTTGCTTAGCATCTTTACTCATCAAAGCGGCTAACACCGAACTATCCAGACCACCGCTCAGACAAGAACCAACAGGAACATCGCTTCGTAAACGTAAATTAACGGCGTTGATGAGTATCTCACGAATTTGGGAGATTAACTCCTCGTTACTCTGTAAATCGGTTTCATAATCGTAACCCGGTTCCAGTTTATAGTAACGATAGGTATTTAATTCGTGAAATTTTAAATTGTACGTCAAATAATGCCCCGGCCACAATTCTTTTACTCCCTCAAAGAAATTATTCTCCTCAGGCTCCATGCGATTATTGATTAAATAATTATGGAGCGCTTTTTCATTCATCTCCGCTATAATCAAGCCGCTTTTAACAAAGGCTTTTTGTTCACTGGCAAATGCAAACAGATTTGAATTGTCAACGTAATAAAATGGTTTAACACCGAAGCGGTCGCGTGAACAAAACAATTCCTGTTTCTCTGCATCATATATGCAAAACGACCACATGCCGTTGAATTTCTCGAGACAATCGGCTCCCCAGGTTTTATAAGCCTGAAGTACCACTTCCGTATCGCTGGCAGAGATAAATTGTATCCCTTCTGCCTCTAATTCTTTTTTTAATTCGAGGTAATTATAAATTTCGCCATTATAAGTAATCCACCATTTACCATCACTCAATGCCATTGGCTGGTGACCGGTTTCCGATAAATCAATTATGGATAAACGACGGTGAGCCAGGGCTAAATTAAATTCGCCCTGAACTTCCGAAATATTTTTTTGAGGAAGATAATTTAAGTTGGATGCTTTAAATATCGGTGTGTCTTTTGTGGAAGCAGGAACAGAATTTTCTCCTACCAACAATACACCTTCACCGTCCGGTCCGCGGTGCTTTATACTTTGCGACATAGCAAACACTACATCCTTCAGATGAACTGAATTAGGTTGTTTAAGCGCTATACCTGCAATGCCACACATAATTGATCATGCTTCTTAACAGAAGCAATAAGCTAACGCTTATAAACCTATTTTAGTATTTACAACTTTTAAAATTTCAGTTTCAAGAGCAATAGTTTTTTCTTCGATGGCTTTACCCTTTGAAACGATATCGTTTACGTAATTCTTATCATCGTAACCTGCAGCATTAATACGCACATTCATAAATGCACCCATTACCGCGCTGCGCGCACATAAAGCACCAACTCCGGCATCACTCACCGAATTAGGATTTCCGATTTCAGCCATGGCTTTAATTACCTCCATGCTCTCATAACTCATTTGCATCACTTTGAACGGAATTTCAATCGCAAATTTTGTAGCATCCTGAATAGCTTTGGTTCTGGCTTTCTTTTCTTCATCAGTTCCTTTTGGCAAACCGAATGCATTCATGATCAAATTAAACGCGGCAGTGTCCTGATCCACTAATCGTACTAATTCATCTTTGTAATAATTTCCTTTTTCAGCCCAATTACTGAATTCTTCCCATCTGTCATCCCATCCTTTTTTGTGTGAACTTAAATTAGCCACCATGGTGGCTAATGAGGCACCTAAACTTCCTACGTAAGCAGAGATAGAACCTCCTCCCGGTGCCGGACTTTCACTTGCGGTTTCATCCGCAAAATCAGTTAAGGTCATACTTACCAATTTGCTGTCCGACTTTTCACGCAACATGTATTCAATGATACGCTCTTCAGGCTTGAACGGACCTAATTCATCCAATCCCATTGATTTAATAGCGATCTTAATCAATTCTTTTTCGCTAACACCAGTTGAACGCTGTTGTTTCTTAAGGAAATATTTTCCTGCATCCAACATGGCTTTTAACGGAATTAATCCCACCAATTCAGACCCTGTCACACGAATGCCGCGCTCAGTTGCTTTTTTGCACACTTCATCAAAGGCAATGTGCACCGGAGTAACATTAATATTGGTAAGATTCATTGATATTTGCGCAATACCATACTCTTCAATAAACCATCCAATTGCTTTTACGCATTTTAATGAACCCGGAATTGACTTAGGAGAACCATCCGGATTAGTAACAATTTTACCGGTGATAGGATTACCTTCACGTAATACACGTCCGGCTTCACGCACATCAAATGCAATTGAATTAGCGCGACGCGTTGAAGTAGTATTTAAGTTAACGTTATACGCTACTAAGAAATCGCGTGCACCAATGACAGAAGCACCACGCTTGGCATCATATTCAACGGGACCAAAATCCGGTTTCCAATCTGGTAATTTAATTTTTTTGAAGAATCCTTCATATTCACCCGCTCGAATAACGGATA
This sequence comes from Bacteroidia bacterium, assembly GCA_040403535.1. Taxonomy (GTDB): domain Bacteria; phylum Bacteroidota; class Bacteroidia; order B-17B0; family Aurantibacillaceae; genus JAHEYG01. Next base: position 30,045 of record JBBAKL010000028.1, on the reverse strand, counting down.
AGTTACTGCGCTCTTTATTTGGCTGCGCTGCTTCGTATAAGTATACCGCTAAATTCAACTCTTCACCTACTCGTTTCGCTAATTTTTGCGCGTACTGAGCAGTCTCTTCCATCGAAATATTACTGATCGGTATAAGCGGACATACATCGGTAGCACCCATACGCGGATGTTCGCCTTTATGTTTACTCATATCGATGAGTTCGCCTGCTTTTTTAATTGCTAAAAACGCGGCATTAATAACGGCCTCCGGCTCTCCCACAAAGGTTACAACGGTGCGGTTGGTGGCTTTCCCCGGATCTACATTCAGGAGTTTTACCCCTTCTACACTTTCAATCTCATTGGTAATTTGCTTGATGATGTTTGGGTCGCGGCCTTCGCTAAAATTGGGAACGCATTCAATAATTTTCTTCATAGGTATTTCGTTTTCTTCTTATAGTCATTCAAAATGAAACCATATTAAGTTTCATTTTCTTTTATTTGGTTTAACAAGTTCGGTGTAACGCGGACAAGAAACAAGATGATCATTCACCATTCCTGCAGCCTGCATATAGGCATAACAAATAGTGGAGCCACAAAATTTAAAGCCACGTTTTTTTAAATCAGTCGCCATTTTATCCGACTCCGGTGAGGTATCAGGTAATTCGTAACTGAATTTATGTTTATTAATAATGGGTTTATAGTTCACAAATTGCCAGATATAACGGTTAAAAGACCCAAACTCCTTCTGAACTTCCATAAATAATTTAGCATTTGTAATGGCAGCTTCAATTTTAAGTTTGTTTTTTATGATACCGTCATCTTTCATTAAGCGCGTTACGTCTTTCTTAGTAAAAGCCGCTACTTTTTTGTAATTAAAATTGGCAAAAGCCTTTTTAAAACCTTTGCGTTTATGTAAAATCGTTTTCCAGCTTAATCCTGCCTGAAAACTATCTAAAATCAAATATTCGAAGTGAAGTTTGTCGTTTAAAACAGGCACCCCCCACTCTTCATCATGGTATTGTTGCATTAACGGGTCACCGGTAGGCCAATCACACATAATATTATGGTTTTGATAGTCAAATTTAATGGTTTTTTATGGCCAAATACTTAATTAAATACTACTTTTGTCAACAATGAATATCAGTCACATAAACACTTTAATAAAAAAGGAATTTGTATTGGAATTCAGACAAAAAGCCAGCTTGGGAGGAATGCTAGTTTACGTAGCTGCCACTGTTTTTGTGAGCGCATTAAGCTTTAGCGGTAAAATACATACACACGAATGGAATGCTTTGTTTTGGGTGATATTACTCTTTGCGTCAGTTACCATTAGCAGTAAAAGTTTTTTAAAAGAAAGCAAAGGATTAGGATTGTTTAATTACATTTATTATTCAGCCCGTGACTTTATCCTGGCAAAAATCATTTTCAATATGGTTTTAATGCTGGTTATTAGTTTAATGACCTTGTTTTTTTACATATGGTTTGTGGGCGGGGAGATCAATAATTTCTCACTTTTCTTTTTAACCTTAGCCTTATCGTCAACCGGTTTTGCAGGCGTATTAAGCCTGATGAGCGCTATTGCCGCCAAAGTAAGCAATAATTTCGCTTTAATGAGCATTTTAAGCTTCCCTGTATTAATGCCGATGCTATTGGTTTCTATACGATTAAGCAAACAAGCTATCGACGGGTTAAGCTGGTCGGTAAGCTATGATTTTTTGTTAATATTGGCTGCTTTAAACGTATTAGTAATTATGCTTGCCAATCTATTATTTCCTTATCTTTGGAACGACTAAAAATTTGTGGATTTGAGTCACCAAATCTAAAAGTTAATCTGACTCAAAATCCGCCAACCTGAACGATCGATTGATTATGAAAAATTGGTACAAAATACTATCTGTTCTATTAATTCTCTACACCATTTTCTGGGGATTATTAGGGCCTGTACCACGTTTGGATATTTTGAACGAAACCATCCGTAATGTTTATTATCACGTTCCTATTTGGTTTGCCATGTTATTTCAAATGAGTGTTTCTATTTTTTACGCGATTCGTTACCTATTAAGCGGCAATTCATACCATGACTCTGTAAGCATTAATGCTGCAAAAGTTGGTTTCTTTTTTAGCATTCCCGGAATTTTAACTGGAAGCATTTGGGCTAAGTTTACATGGGGAACTTTCTGGACATTTCAAGACCCAAAATTGAATGGTGTTGCTATCGGCATTTTAATTTATCTGGCCTATTTCATTTTAAGAAACTCCATTATTGACGAACTAAAGAAAGCAAGAATAGCCGCTGTGTATAACGTATTTGCTTATGTAATGTTAATTGTATTTATTATGATCTTACCACGCTTAACTGACTCTTTACATCCGGGTAATGGCGGAAATCCTGCATTCGGAAAATATGACCTGGATAACAACATGCGCATGGTATTTTATCCTGCAGTAATTGGCTGGGTAATGTTAAGCTGGTGGATTTTGGAACTCAATAACCGTTATTCAAAATTAAAATCAAAATTAAATGATTAAGAAAATAAGCTTTATCGTCTTGTTATTGTTAAGCGTTTTAGCTCAGGCACAAGACATGTCTAACGGTCCGGCTATGGCTGACAGCTGGCGTGAAGACGGAAAAATTTACGTAGTGATTGCTGTAATGTCAACAATATTTGCCTGTGTTGTAATATATCTCGCCGTAATCGAAAGAAAATTAAAAAAACTGGAAGAAGATCTAAAGAACAAATAACACATGAAAAAAATTCATATAGTTGGTATAGTTGTTATTGCTGTTGCTATTGGAGTTATTATTACTTCTTTAAAAAACACTACTTCGTATGCCGATTTTAACGAAGCGATAGCTAATCCCGATAAAGAATATCACATTGTTGGCAAATTGGATAAAGAACAACCCTTGGTTTACGATCCAAAAATCAATGCCGACGAATTTATTTTTACATTAATTGACAACAAAGGCCTGCACAAGCGTGTTGTATTACATAAAAATAAACCTCAGGATTTTGAGCGAAGCGAACAAATTGTAATTATTGGAAAAATGCAAGGAGAAGAATTTCATGCCAATGATATTTTAATGAAATGCCCTTCTAAATACAACGACGGTAAACCTCAAATTCAGTAATGAGCTCGTTGTTCTCTGTAGCTAGTACTAGCTAATCCTACGAACAACCAACTCAACTGCCAACTTTATGAACGAAATAACATACATAGGAGAACATATCTGGATTGGTAAAATTGGCAATGGTTTTGTTGTCCTTTCTTTTGTTGCCTCATTAATCGCACTTATCGGATTCTATTTATCTACCAAAAACAACGAGTATTTAAAGTTTGCCCGTAACGCATTTTATTTGCACGCCATTAGCGTATTAGGCATTGCTTCAACTTTGTTTGTGATGTTGTTTAATCATTATTACGAATACCAATATGTTTGGCAACACAGTAATAATGACATGCCCATGCATTATATTTTATCGTGTTTTTGGGAAGGTCAGGAAGGAAGTTTTTTATTATGGACATTCTGGAATGTTGTTCTTGGATTAATTCTTCAGCGCTCACTTAAAAATGAATGGGAAGCTCCGGTAATGGCTGTTTTTTCATTGGCTCAAGTATTTTTAGCCAGTATGATTATGGGGCTGTATTTAGGCGATTATAAAATAGGAAGCAACCCGTTTTTATTACTACGCGAACATCCTGAATTCGCAAATTTACCATTTGTTCAAAGTCCGAATTACCTTGAAAAACTGGACGGAAGAGGTTTAAATCCTCTTTTAATGAATTACTGGATGACCATTCACCCTCCTACTTTGTTTTTAGGTTTCTCTGCTACTTTACCGCCATTTGCATTTGCTGTTGCGGGACTTTGGAACAAAAAGCATCACGAATGGCAAACCATTGCATTACCTTGGACCTTTTTTGGGATTCTTATTTTAGGAGTTGGTATTTTAATGGGTGGTGCATGGGCCTATGAGGCATTAAGCTTTGGCGGATTCTGGGCATGGGACCCTGTAGAAAACTCTTCATTGGTGCCTTGGTTAATACTGGTTGGAGCAGGACATGTAATGATTGTAAATAAAAACAAAGGAGGCTCATTATTTACAACTCACCTGCTTTCCATCGGTTCATTTTTATTGGTATTGTATTCCACTTTCCTAACACGCAGTGGCATTTTAGGAGCTGCGTCGGTTCACGCGTTTACTGACTTAGGAATGCAAGGTCAGTTGGTACTATACGTATTAACTTTTATCTTACTGTGCGTTGCCCTATTAATTGATGACGCACTCATAAAAATTTCCTATATCGTACTTTCTGTTTTACTTGGATACTTTACTGTAATATACGGTTACAAAAAAATTGCGTTTTACATTTGGACAGTTGTGAGTATCGGACTTACAATTTTTTCATATAAGCGTTATTTCCCAAAAGAAAAAGACGAGGAAGAGTTGTATTCACGTGAATTCTGGATATTCTTGGGCTCACTTATACTTTTACTGTCGTCATTAATCATTACGTACTTCACTTCTATCCCGGTATTAAACAAACTCTTCAACATAAATAAAGCTCCGTTAAAGGTGGAAGATTATAATTTATGGACTGTACCTTTTGCTATCTTATTATTAATTCTGATGGCTGCTGCTCAGTTTTTAAAATACAAAAAAACAAACCCTAACGAGTTCTATAAAAAACTTCGTTTATCATTTATTATCTCTGTTATATTTGGTTTAGCGTGTACAATTCCACTTTACTTTTTAAAAGATTACTCAGATGCCAACCGGTTACAAAAATGGAATTTACTGAGTTATACTTTACTCTTTATTTTTGGTGTATTTGCGGTTTTGGCCAATGGCGAATACTGGTTACGCGTATTAAAAGGAAAAATTTCCAAATCAGGTGCATCCATTGCTCACATTGGTTTTGCCCTAATTTTAATTGGTGCTCTGGTCTCTACATCCAAGAAACAAACACTTTCAAAAAATACCTCAGCTAAAAAAGTATCCAGCTTAGGTGAAGGTTTTGATGATCAAAAAAGTTTATTTCTTGAAGTTGGCGATACATTACCAATGGGTCCTTATTTAGTTACTTACGAGGGGAAAGAACGTATAGGAATTGATGTTTATTTTAAAGTAAATTACTTTACAAAAGGAACTGATGGTAAACCAGAGTTTGCTTTTCAATTACAACCAAAAATCCAGGATAATCCGAGAATGGGTAAAGCCGCTGATCCTGCTACAAAACATTATTTAAACAGAGACATATATACACATATCACTGCGGCTGATTTAAATATAACCAACCCTAAAGATAAAGATGCTTATACTACACCTAAAAACTACGTTGGGCATATTGGTGATACAATTTTTGCTTCCAATGCGATAATTGTAATTGACTCTTTAAAAACCAACGTAACGGAAAAAGAATATGAAAAAATCGATTCGCTACTGGAGGTTACCGCTGTACTAAAAGCCTTTAACGCTAACGGTGAAGTGTTTAAAGCCTATCCTAAATACGTGATTAAAAAAACAATGATTATTCCACAAACTGATGCTATTGATGAGTTGGGATTAAAATTCTCGTTTTGGAAAATAAATCCTGAAAACGGCAGTGTGGAAATTACCATGTCGGAACGCGTTAATAACTCTAAAGACTTTATTGTTATGGAAGCGCACATGTTTCCTTATATAAATATATTATGGTTGGGTTGTGTAGTTATGGCATTTGGCACTTTAATCGCCGTAATTGAACGCTATAAAAAACTAAAAATAAAAACGGATTCAATTGGCGCTTAAAAGAGATAATAAAATCAATATACTTATCATTGGCAGTGGAAATATCGCCTGGCATATTGTTTCTCATTTGTGTTTTTTCAAAAGATTTAAACTGACAGTTTATAACCGAACCACCGGCACCAGACTCAATCAACTAAAAAAAGAATTTAAAGTTGAAATCACTAGCGACTGGAAGATAGTAAAAGCCGATTATGATTTAATTTTTATTTGTTCAGGCGATAGTTCAATTAAACCAATTGCGTTAAAATTAAAAAAACTAAAATCAAAAGCATTAGTTCTTCATACATCCGGCACTACACCTCTTACAGATTTAAATGAAGCTTCCAAAAACACAGGCGTATTTTATCCGCTTCAAACATTTACATTTGGACAAAGTGTAAATTGGAGCGAAGTCCCTGTATTTATAGAAGCAAGCAACAAACATGCTCTTCAGTTTCTTTCTAGCTTCTCAGGCTTATTTACAAAATCGGTAATTAAACTTAATTCGCAAGATCGACTAAAATTACATCTGGCAGCAGTAATTGCCGGTAATTTCAGCAATGCCATGTACGCCTCTGCATTTGAATTCTTAAGCAAAGAATTAAATAAAAATTACTTCGCTTACCTGGCCCCCCTTATTACTACAACGGTGCGAAAAGCTATATACAATAACCCTGCAAGTGTACAAACCGGACCCGCCGCTAGAAACGATAAAAAAACCATTGCCAAACATCTAGTTTTACTTAAAAAGCAATCGGAATTAAAACGCACCTATAAAACAATTTCCAAATTGATAGTTAAACAACAAAAATCAAATGCTAAACTTCAAACAAAAATTAAATAAGATAACCACTTTAATTTTTGATGTGGATGGAGTATTTACTGATGGTAAAATATTGGTAATGGAAAACGGCGAGGTAGTCCGAAACATGTATTCTAAAGACGGATATGCAGTACATTTAGCCGTTAAAAAAAAATACAACATCGTTATAATTTCCGGAGGCAATAACCGGGCTGTAAAAAGTATACTTCAAAAATCAGGCGTAGAACACGTCTTTATTAATCAGCACGATAAATTACAATGTTACAAAGACTTCATTTATACACATGATATTAAAGAAGAAGAAGTCTTGTACATGGGAGACGACTTACCGGATTATGAAGTAATGAGCAGGGTTGGCGTTGCTGCATGTCCTAACAATTCAGCACCTGAAATAAAAAGTATCTGCAGTTATATTTCGCCAATGAACGGCGGAGAAGGCTGTGTACGCGATATTATTGAACAAGTAATGCGTGTGCAAGGAACCTGGGAAATTACTAATTGGTAATTTGGTATATTTGTAATATGACCAACAAACTTTTGCAAAATAAATTCTTTGCCTTTTTGAAACTTATAAGGGTTGAGAATATTGCTATCATGATTTTCACCATGGTATGCATTCGCTATTTTGTTGTTCAGGCTGTGGTGAGCGAGATTTACTTTTCTGAATTTTATTTTTGGATTTTAGTAATTAGCACCAGTTTAATTGCGGCAGCAGGCTACATTATTAACGATTATTTTGATGTAAAAACAGATCATATTAACAGACCCGAAACAGTGGTGATAGACACTGTTATTAAAAGACGTTATGCCATGCTTCTTCATTTGATATTTAGCGGCATTGGCCTTGTACTTGGCGCGTGGCTCGCTTACCGTTGTTTTGCTCTTCGATTAGTTATGTTTCAAATTGTTGCAATTGTTTTGTTATGGTTCTACTCTACTCATTTAAAAAAACAATTACTTACCGGAAATATTGTTATTTCAATTCTCACAGGTCTTATTCCATTAATGCCATTTGCCTATGAAATCCTAAACGGTGTTCATGTTAATCCTGCTTATTTTGATCAGCATGCCAAGGAAATAAAAACGCTTTCAATTATCGTTGGATTATTTGGAGGCTTTGCTTTTTTAACCTCATTAATCCGGGAAATAATAAAAGATATGGAAGATTTTAACGGAGATATTCAAACCGGCTCTAAAACCATGCCAATTGCATGGGGAATAATCACCACTAAAGTGGTTTCGTTTTTTCTTATCATTATTACGCTTGGTCTGCTAAGTTTCTCAATATTTAAACTTTGGCAATGGCAGCAAAAAACCGCATCTTTTTATTTATTAATGGCAGTGTTTGTTCCTCTTACCCTCTTAATAATTCAGGTTGTAAAAGCTAAAAGGCCTTATCAGTATAAAATAGCCAGTTTGTTGCTTAAATTTATTATGCTGTTTGGCGTTGCATTCACATTTATCATTAAACTTATTTATGAACAGCATTGATCAAACATTAAAAGCATTTCCTTATCAATTAATTCTGGGATCAGGCTCACCGCGCCGACAAGAGCTTTTGAAAAGTTTAGGATTTGAGTACCGGTTACTCCCAATTAACGCGGATGAATCGTTTCCTGAAACTTTAAAAGCTCAGGAAATTCCCTTGTTTTTAGCAGAAATAAAAGCAGACGCATTTCCTCATGAATTAAAAGAAAAAGAATTACTGATTACGGCTGACACTATTGTATGGTGCGAAGGAAAAGTATTGAATAAGCCGGCGAATTTCAAAGAAGGAAAAGAAATGCTTCAAACATTAAGCGGTAAAATGCACGAAGTATTTACAGGCGTTTGCCTGAAAAGTGCCAACAAGCAAACAACGTTTTTCGATTCCAGTAAAGTGTATTTTAAGAAATTGACAAACGACGAAATTGAATATTACTTAACCAATTTCAATCCTTATGACAAAGCGGGAGGATATGGTGTTCAGGACTGGATTGGCTATATAGGAATAGATAAAATAGAAGGAAGTTTTTATAATGTAATGGGACTTCCGGTAAAAGAACTTTTTGAAGAATTAATCAAATTTTAAAATGAAGCGATTATTAATTTCGGCATTCACCGCTTTTACTTTATTCAGTTATTCGCAAACAGAATATGAGATAATCTTGTTTGATGCAAACGTTGACCCATTTGATATTATTGGTTCGCAAGAATACGAAACATATAACCGTGTTGGGAATGATATTACCGAAAAACTAGCGCCGGAAGCTGTGGTAAAAGATAAAGCAGAAACCAACGGAATTGAAACCTACGAAGCTAAAAATTTACTCGATGGTAATATGCAAACCTGCTGGCTCACCAGCTGGGATGGAAAAAACGAAGTTTTTGAAATTGTTATAGACATCGAAGAAAACCCAAACATTAATTCAGCACAATTGATAAGCTTTTATTTTGCTAACGGAAATAGAAAAAATATGGAAAGCTGGATGAATTACTCTCGGATTAAAAAAATGTCGATGAGTATAAACGAAAAACCTTACGCTGAAATCACACTTGAAGATACATATAAAACGCAAAGTATCGACATGGATAAGTTTAAAATTGAAAAATCAAAACGCTATCGTTTTCGATTCAGAATACTGGAGATTTATAAAGGAAAAAAATTCGATCAGTTAGCTTTAAGCGATGTTCAGATTACAGGAAAAGTAAAATAATTCTTTTCACAAATAAAAAAGCCCGAATTGATTCGGGCTTTTTTACTAAAGCATCTATTAGTCGACTTTCGCTTGTTTTTGTAAGCAGGTAACATGACCGATGTATTCGTGATCAGTACCATTCATGTCTCTAACAATAATCTTATACACATAAACTCCTTCTTCGGCTACGGAGTTCGATCCTTTTACTTTGCCATCCCAGCCTTTACGGAAGTTATCGCTAGTAAAGATGATTTCACCCCATCTGTCGAAAATAAACATTTTGTATTCTTCTTCGTTTATTCCAACACCTTTTGGCTGGAACACATCGTTAACGCCATTTCCATCAGGAGTAAACGCATTAGGGATATAAATCGCGTAATCAGGAAGAACTTCAACTAAACGCATAGTTGTATCCATACATCCTTTATTGTTAATTGCAACCAAGTATACTTGATATACACCTGCATTGTCATAAATATGCTCTGGGTTAACAGCTGTAGAGTTGTTATTTGGAGAATTATAATCACCAAAATCCCAGAAGTAAGTTGTTGCTCCGGTTGAAGTATTAGTGAATAAAATTCCTGGATCTAATAACGATGTAGTTTGTGGTGTTGGGAAGAAATCTGCAACCGGCACACCATGTACCTGAATATAACCTTGATTTAAATATTCGGTCTTACAACCAAATTGGTTGGTTAAATTCATTTGAACATTATAGATTCCCTGACTTGAATAAACATTATTAACCGGACTACCTGTTCCACTGTTTCCGTCACCAAATATCCAGCTTACGATGTCGGTTGATGAAGTACCTGAAGCCGTAAAGTTTACACTTAATGGTGCGCAACCTGATGTTACGTTGGCAGAAATTGTACCTGTTGGAATAGGATTAACATCTAATGTATATACCGCTGTAGCACCAGGTACTGTACATCCGTCGTTAATGGTTAATGTATACAAATTAGGTGCAGTAGCATAAACTGCCTGTACACTTATATTTGGACTTGTTGAACCATTACTCCAGTTATAAGTATAAGGACCACCATTACCCGGACTTGTAATTACAGGACTAAAGCTTGCAATGGCACCATCACAACGCGTAACTGCAAATCCTGTTGCTAATAATTGAGGACGAACACTAATGTTAATTGTTTTTGGAGATGTTACACAATTATTAATATCAGTTAATGAAACAATATAAGATGCACTTACTGTTGGGGTGATTGAATGTGGTCCGCCACCTGTGAATGATCCCGGAGACCAGCTATAAGTATAAGGTGTTGTTCCACCTGAACCTGCAGCAAAAATCTGTGCTGTTTGGCCATAACAAATCGTTTGATCGGCACTAACATTCAACAATAATTGATTAGGCTGAATTACATTAACAACACCAGACACCTTACAGCCATAAACATCGGTAACAGTAGCTGAATACACTCCTGCTCCAACTCCATTTACTGTTTGTGTTGTAGAAGCGGATGGATTATTCCACTGGAATGTATATGGAGCAGTTCCTGATGTAAACGTAATTGACATAGCACCGTTTTGCTGACCAAAACATAATGGCGCTGTATAATTCATTGCCGCTAATACAGGACCCGGCGCATTTGGAACGTTTACGGATTGTGTAATAATACAACCATTAGCATCCGTAACAACACAATTCCAAGTGTTTGATGCTATACCTGTTGCAACTGCAGTATTTTGAGGAGTTGGAGTATTCCAGCTATAAGAATAACCAGGTGTACCTCCATTTACAGTAACCGTTGCGCTACCGTTTGCATTTCCACAAGTTGCAGCTGTTGCTGTTGCTGCAGAAGTTAATTGTGTAGGTTGAGTGACAATATAAACGCCTGAAGTTGTACAAGATTTTGTATCTGTTACTAATAAACTATATGTTCCTGCTGATAAGTTGGTGATAATTGGATTTGCAGGCTGAGTTGGAGACCAAACGATAGTATAAGCTGGTGAACCACCTGTAATATTAGTAAACACTTGACCACTGTTATTGTTGAAACAAGTCAGGTTTGTTACAGAAGAACTATTAATTACAAGTGGGTTTGGCTGTGTAATCGCTACTGTTTGAGAAGTAGGACAACCATTTGCGTCTTTTACAAAACAAGTATAATTACCCGGTGACATACCAACTGCAATAGAAGAACTTTGAGAGCTTGGTGTCCAAGTATAACTGTATCCCGGAGTACCTCCGTTTAACAACATCGTTGCAGAACCGTTATTCGCACCGTTGCATGTAACATTAACAACGTTTGCAATTGCACTGTTTAATTGAGTAGGTTGTGTGATATTTACAGATGCAGATGCGATACAACCTGCAGCATCTGTTACAATAATTGAATGTAAACCTGCAGGTAAGTTGGTAACATTTGGTGAAGTTTGCGCCAAATGCGACCATAAGTAACTAATTGTTCCTGTACCACCTGAAACGTTAGTAGTTGCAGAACCGTTAGTACCACCAAAACAACTTACAGCAGTTGTTGCTGTAATTGAAATGGATGGTCCGGCGATATCATTAATATTAGCAATTGCAGAAATCACACATCCATTAACATCCGTTGCAGTTACAGTGTACGCACCGGCAACAACATTATTAATACATGAGTTAGTAAATGCAGGATTACTTGTCCACTGATATGTAAAACCACCAGCACCACCTGTAACTGTAACACAAGCATTACCATTTGCCTGGTTACAATTTGAGTTGCTTGCTGTAATAGCTGCAGATAATGCGGCAGGTTGTGTAATTAAAGTTGTACGCGTTGTAACACAACCTAAATTATCTGTAATTTGTACAGTATGAGTTCCCGGAGGCAATGTGTTTACGTTAGAAGTGTTGTTTAGAGTTGGGAACCATAAGAATGTATAAGGACCGGTTCCACCACTATAAGTTAAATTTCCGATTCCATTATTTAAGCCGTTACAAGTTACATTAGTACTTGTAAGTGTTGCTTGTAATGGAGTTGGCTGAGTTAACACAACAACAGCTGTTGTTATACAACCTTTTGAATCAGTAATAGTAGCAGTATAAGAACCAGCAGTTAAACTACTTGCTGTTGCCGCAGTACCGCCTGATGGTAACCAATTGTAAGTATACCCCGGTGTACCACCAGCCGGAGCTACTATAGCAAATCCATCGCTGTAACCAGCACAACTAATATTTCCTGTTGCAGATATACTTGCTGTTAATTGAGATGGCTGAGTAATTGTAACCGATGCAGAAGCGGTACATCCATTTTGATCAGTTGCAACAATACTATATGTACCAGGACAAAGGTTTGTTACATTTTGTGTTGTTAACGGACCTGGACCACCAGTCCAGTTGTATACTACCGCACCAATTGAATTACCAGTGGTTGCAGCAGCCATACCATTACAAGAACCAAAACAAGTGATATTGGTTGAAGTAATTGCCGCTGTCATTTGTGCAGGATTTGTTAATGTAACTGATGAGCTGGCTATACAACCGTTAGCATCAGTAATAGATACGATATGAGTACCTGCTCCTAAACCTGTCGGAGATTGAACATTCGCTCCTGATGGAGTCCATGTGTAGGTATAGGCAGGTGTACCGCCTAATACCCCGGCATTGGCTGTACCATTAGTTGCATTAAAACATAAAGGATTAGTACCAGAAGCTGTTAAAGTTAAAGCCGGTGGCTGAGTAATGGTTACACTTACAGAAGATACACAACCAACCTGATCGGTTACGGTTCCTGTATAAACACCCGCAGTTAAATTACTTGCAATACCTGTATTCTGACCGTTACTCCATAAATAAATATATGGCGTATTTCCGCCGATTACCGACGTTGTTACGACACCATTATTTCCTCCGAAACAACTTACATTGGTTTGGCTCACCACACTCATTATTGGTCCGGCTTGATTAGGAATTGTTGCCGCAGCTGTTACAGTACAACCGTTAGCATCTTTTACTGTTATAGTATATGTTCCGGCTAATGCTCCACTTAATGTAGGACCGGTAGCTGATGTACTCCAGGTGTAAGTATAAGCAGGAGTTCCGCCTGTAGCAGAAACTGTAGCAGAGCCATTAGCCTGATTACAATTTGCTGTAGTAACACTTGATGTAACTGCTATTTGAGTTGGCTGAGACACAGTTGAGGTTGCTATCGCAGTACAACCTTTTGAATCTGTAACAGTAACAGTATAAGTTCCCGCAGGTAAATTAGAAGCAGTAGCTGTAGTAGATCCACCAGGCGCCCATAAATAAGTTAATGGAGGTGTTCCTCCACCGTTATATATTGCTGTTGCTGAACCATTATTTCCTCCAAAGCAACCAACCGCAGTTGTACCGGTCATTACATCTATAATACCAGGTTCTGTTAAAGTACCTGCAACAGAAGAAGTACAACCAAATGCATCCGTTAATGTTACTGAGTAAGTTCCTGCTCCTAAACCGGTAGCAGTTTGTGTATTTTGTCCGTTACTCCAACTATATGTTATCGGAGCTGTCATAGCACCTGCAAAGCCCGCTGTCATACTTCCATTAGTAGAACCATTACAGCTCGGATTAATGCTTGCGCTAATAACTGCGGTTCCACCAGGTGTAGAATTAACTGTAACAACACCTGTTTTGATACATCCATTAGCATCAGTTACCGTAACTGTGTAAGATCCTGATGCAACCGGATTACTTTGTGCTGAACTTCCTCCGCCGCCACTCCAATTGAATGTATAAGCAGGTGTACCGCCTGAAACAGAAACAGAAGCTGTTCCGTTAGCTGCTGTACAATTTGCGTTAACACTTGTTAACGTTAAAGAAACTGCTGTTGGCTGAGTTACTTGAACAGATTGTGTTAATGTACAAGCATTAGCATCAGTAACTGTAATATTGTAAACTCCTGCTCCCTGACCTGTAAATGTTGTTGATGTTTGTAAAGTTCCTCCATTTAAGGAATATTGATAAGGTCCTGTACCGCCTGAACCGGCAGCTATAATAACACCGTTAGTTCCCGTATTACAACTTGTAGGATTTGAACTTAAGCTTAATGTTAAAATCGTAGGCTGAATAATGGTAGCAGAGGCTGTGGTAACACAACCTGCAGCATCCTTAACCAATACAATGTACGGCTGAGCGCTTAAGTTAGTAAACACGCCCGAACCACTTGTGATGTTACCAGGAGTTAAAGTATAATTATATCCAGGAGTTCCTCCGGCAGTGCTAACAGTAAAGCTTCCGTTAGTTCCATTGAAACAACTCACATTTGATTGAGTAGGAATTGTAGCAACCGGACCACCTGTATTTCCAATTGTGTAGTTAACTGTTAAAGTACAACTATTAGCGTCTAATACTGTTAATGAATAGGTACCGGCATTTTGACCGCCAATAAATGTATTAGTACTGAACGGACTTCCGTTAAATGAATATTGATACGGAGCCGAACCACCTGTAACAACCGTTACAGTAGCGCTACCATTAGCGTTACCACAATTTGAATTAGTTACGGATACAGTAGCTGTTGCTGGTCCTGTGATGTTTCCTATATTGAAGGTTCCGGTTCTAATACAACCATTGGCATCACTAATCTGAGCGTTTTGTACACCTGAAGATAAACCAGTTGCAGTATTTGCCGAAGCAGTTGAATTTACTGAGAAACTATATGCCGGAGTACCACCTGTAGCAGTCATTGTTACACTTCCTACTGAGCCTGAGCAAGAATTAGGAGCTGTAACAAAAGTTAAACCTAAAGCTGTTGGCTGAGTGATTGTCACCGTTTGTGTGGTTGTACAATTATTATTATCGCGTATAGTAACACTATAGGTTCCTGCAGTTAATCCGGTAAAACTAGAACCTGCCTGGAATGCACCACCGTTTAATGAATAATTATATGGAGCATTACCGCCTGAACCTGAAGCACTGATTGAGCCAGTGTTTCCTGCGTTACAAAGCACGTTAGAAGGTGTTAATGTTAATGTAACTGATGTTGGCTGTATAATAGTAACCGTTGTAGAAGTCACACAACCTACAGCATCTTTTACTGTAATATTATATGCTTGCGCAGTTAATCCTGTAAATACACCAGTTGTATTTGTTAAACCGCCGGGTGTAACCGTATAATTATATCCTGGTGTACCGCCTGTAGTATTTACTGTAAAGCTACCATTAGCGCCACCAGAGCAACTTACACTTGCAGTTGCTGCAATACTTGAAGTCGGACTTCCTGTATTGTTAATATTGAATGTAACTGCAATTGAACAGCTATTCACATCCCGTACTATAACGGTGTACGCACCTGCGGCTAATCCACTTGTTGAGCTAGCTCCAAATGGACCACCATTAAATGAATATTGATAAGGAGCTGTACCACCAGTAACACCGGTTACAGTTGCGCTTCCATTAGCGTTACCACAGGTTGCAGGCGATGTTGCTACAGTTGCCGCAGTTGGACCTGTAATTACGCCAATATTAAATGTTCCTGTAATAATACAACCATTGGCATCTCTAACAGTAGCTGTTTGAACTCCGGAAGGTAATCCGGTAGCTGTAGAACCTGCAGTTGTTCCGTTGACTGAATATGTATAAGCAGGTGTACCGCCTGTTACACCTATAGTAACACTTCCTGCTGCACCTACGCATGTGTTAGGAGCGGTTGTAAATGTTAATGCTAAAGGTGTTGGTTGTGTAATAGTAACAGCCTGGGTTAAAGTACAATTATTATTATCTCTAACCGTTATACTATAATTACCAGCGGTTAATCCTGTAAAGCTTGAAGTTGCACCGAAAGCACCACCGTTCAATGAATAATTATGTGGTAAAGCACCTCCTGATGAAACAGCACTGATTGAACCTGTATTTCCACCATTACATAAAACAGGCGTTGGTGTTAAAGTTAAACCAAGAGCTGGTGGTTGTGTAATATTTAAACTTACGGTAGTTAAACATCCTGCAGCATCTCTTACAGTTACTGTATATGGCTGTGCAGTTAATCCCGTGAAAATACCGATACCGTTTGTTGTACCTCCGGGTGATAATGTATAATTATATGCAGGCAAACCACCAACCGTATTAACTGTAAAGCTTCCTGTAGTTCCGCCAAAACATGGAACATTTACCGATGCCGCAATTGTAGAAACCGGACTTCCAGTATTACTAATATTGAAAGTAACGGTTAAAGTACAATTATTCACATCACGAATAGTTACAGTTTGTGTACCTGCCGAAAGACCGGTAACAGAATTACCACCAAAAGCACCACCGTTAAATGAATATGAATAAGGTGCCGTTCCACCGGTAACACCAGTAACAGTTGCCGTTCCATTTGCATTACCACAAGTTGCATTTGTTGTAGCTGTAGTAATTGAAACAGGTCCTGTAACCATATTAATATTAAAATTAGCGGTTAACGTACAACCATTCACATCTCTAACCAATACAGTATGAGATCCGGCTGGCAAACTTCCTACAACACTTCCGGTAGCGGTTCCATTCACTGAAAAAGTATAAGCCGGAGTTCCGCCTGTTACATTATTAACTGTAAAACCTCCCGTTGCTCCAACACAAGCAGTTGGAGAAGTTGAAAATGATATTGCAGTTGGTCCGGGTTGATTAACAAGTGTAACTGTTTTTGTAAATGTACATCCTTTACTATCTATGACTCCTATTACATAGGAACCTGCTCCTAAATTAGTAAGAGGTGGTGACGTTGAATATGGTCCTCCATTTACATTATAGGAGTATGTTGGTGTACCACCGGTAACTGTACCTAGTGTAATACTACCATTTGCCTGTCCGCAAGTAG
The DNA here is from genome assembly GCA_040403535.1 of Bacteroidia bacterium. Classification (GTDB taxonomy): domain Bacteria; phylum Bacteroidota; class Bacteroidia; order B-17B0; family Aurantibacillaceae; genus JAHEYG01. Next base: position 13,013 of record JBBAKL010000028.1, on the reverse strand, counting down.
GATTTATACTTGTTGTTGCTAAAGCTGAAATTGGCGGTGTATTTACTAATGTAGTTGTAAGTGTAACACGACAACCAAAATTATTTATCATGGTAATGGTATAAGTACCTGCTGCAAGGTTGGTGACAGTTTGAGTAGGAACACCCACACCATTCACGCTGTAGCCGGTAACTGTTTGTCCGGCACCACTGGTATTTGCAATTATAATACTTCCATTATTTAATCCACAACCGGGATTAGTAGGAGTTAAAGAACCTGTAGGTTGCGGATTAACCAGCACTGCTGCGGTAGCCGAACTGATACAACCTGCATTATTTACAGTATGTGTAACGGTATAAGAACCGGGAGAAGTAAAAGAGACGGGGCTATAAGTAGCCGTTGTTCCCGCAGGTGGTGCGCCAATTGCAGGATTGAAGGCATAGGTATGTGTTCCTGTTGCAGAAGCACCGTTAAAAGAAAAACTATTTCCTTGTAAACATTGTGTACCTGTTGGTATGGTAAATGCCGGATTAACACCAGAAATAGTAATGTTTGTTGAAAATGTTGCCCTACAACTTCCAATAGCAACAGTATGTGATATTGCATATGTTCCAGGATTTGCGAACGTCATAGTTGGGTTTATAGAATTTGTAGCAGTTATGACGACTCCGGTGGCGGGAGTTGCAGCCCAAGTATGAGTTGTTCCGGCAGTACCTGTATGATTGAATACTATTGGGTTACCTGTACAACCCGTAGAGTTAACAGGCGTAAATGCAGCTGAAACTGATGGCACAACATTGACTGTTACTGGTTTGCTGACCGTGTTACATGGCGTAATGACCATTGCCGTATAGGTTGTTGTGACCCCGGGGCTGACGACTATACTAGCGGTAGTTTGTCCGCCGGGTAGCCATTGAATACTTGCAGCACCACAACCTCCTGTTATACTATTGATGGATAAAGTTGAACTTCCGGGAGCACAAAAAATGGTAGGTGATGCAACCACATTAAAGTTTAAAGGGACAAATGAACCGGGAACCACAAAAGAAGATGGGGTTGTCCATGGTCCAACTGAATTCGTTCCACTCACCCACTCACGAGCTGAGAAGAAATATGTTTGTCCGGGACATAATCCGGTAAACGGAATAGTTACAGGATGATAAGGCTCTACAGTACATTGATCAGGCCATGAACTTGCTGCGTTATAATTTGGAACGTTTAGTAAAGCGTTATACCATGGAAAGTTTGCATATGTTACACCCGGACCAGCCCAGTTTAGCAAATTGGTTTGCATGGTTGACGGAGGGGTTCCGGTTAATTGACCGGCAGTACAACGCAACTCTACTTGTAACCAATACGGACCGCCGCCACAAGTTGCGGCATCCGAACTAGCTGTAAAAGTTAAGGCAGTTGCACCTACGGTAAATGATGGGCTAATAAGCGCCAAACCGTGGCCGGCACGAATGGTGTTAGATGTGAAAAATGAAAATAAAAGAACAATCGAAAAATAAAACAGTTTTTTCATGGGGTATGAATTTGTCTAAAATATTACGCAATTTGGCGAAAAGTATTTATGGGGTAAAAACGTCTACTAAGTTATAAATAGCATTCACTCATTCAGTAACTTAAACCGATTTAACTTGTTAACAGAGTGTTAATAAAATCGACGCTATTTTTTTATAGATGAAATGTTTTGAGGTGCTGGCCCTCTTTTGCCTAAAAGTAATTTGAAAGGATAAACCATTTGGCCGAAGAACGAAGCAGGAATGCTTTTTTGATCAGGGATTCCGATTATAGGTTTTTTATCATTCGGCAAATAAAAATAGCCGAAAATCAAATCCCAAATGTTTAAAATACTGGCGTAATTAACACCATGCTCTCTGGGTATATTTTTGGCATGATGCCAAACATGGGTTTCCGGAGTATTGATAATGTAATTTAAAAATCCCCATTTTACATTCACGTTCATGTGTGTAAAAAAGCCCCAGACATTTTGAATGGTGATTTGAAATAAAAAATAATCGGCTGCAGAATAACCTATCATAGCGAAAGGAATATATATTAATGGTTTAAATACAAACATTTCTACAAAATGAAAATGGCGTGTTGAGCCGGCGCCCAACTCTTCCTGTGCGTGATGTATTTTATGAAATGCCCAAAGAAAATCGAATTTGTGTAAAAGAAAATGCGCCCAGAATTCCATAAAATCCTGAATTAAAAACATTATTAACACCTGAAGAAATGGATTCCAGGAAGTAATATCTGAAAGTTTAAGAGACTGGATACCAAAAATGCCTGTTATTTTAAACAAGACTAATTCTGCAACAGCACATAAACCAAACAGTCCTAATATGTAAACAATAATATCATTAAAAAGCACATAAAACGTATCAAGCAAAAAACCTTTTCTTGACAAAACTCCATGTTTTCTTTGTTTTGGAAGAATTATCTCCAGAAAAAAGCATAATGCATAAGCTGCAAAAACGCAATAATATACATTGTCGAAAGCAGGGTGCTTTAATTGATAAACTGTGTAATTATAAATTAATTTAGTTTGCTCAATAAAAGTAGTTGCTATTTCATTAAATAAAGCCAATGAATTACTGTTTAATAAATTTTACTGCCTTTGTTTGATAACCGTTATGACTCGTTAATTGTATGTAATAAACGCCAACACTCCAGCCTGAAACGTTGATTCGTTTCGTTCTTTGCATTTTACCGTTTTCGATAATTTTTCCAGTAATATCTTTAATTATATAATTCATTTCATCAGGGAAACAATTATAGTTACAGATTAAATCCTCAACTATTACTAAACTGTTTGTGGTTAAGTCACAAACTGTCTCATTAGCATTACTTATTCCGGATACTAAACTAAAACCTACATTGCGGCAAGTTATAAACCCATCTTCTGTTCCGTTAAATGTACTTTGATAAGGTAAAGTAGAAATCGGAAAATCAGCACTTGTAGTAGAACCAACAACTACAATTTTACTTTTACTAATAGAAATTGTTTCATACGGAGTTTCAGATGATGATCCCCCAAGATAAGAAGCCCAAAACGGCGTTCCGTTAGTTAACATTTTAGTAATTACTACATCACTTCCTCCGGTATTTACCGTAGTGTTGTTTATACCCAACATTGGAAAATCAGAACTTTGAGAAGAAGACAACAACACTAATTCCTTATTCGAATTTAAATGCATTCGTGCTAAAAAATCATTGGATGAACCGCCTATAAAAGTACTCCATAACATTGTGCCGGTTGGCGATAAACTCAAACAATAACAATCGTTCATACCTGATTTGATTGGTTGATAAGCTCCGGGTGAAGTATAAAACGTTCCACCATTTGTGTGACCGCTTATATAAATAAAATCTGAATTATCAGTGCATACCCCATAAGCGTCGTCTGTTCCGGTACTGCCTATGTAAGTAGAAAATATTCTTTGACCGGTTGAGTCTAATTTCAATACATAAACTTCCATTCCTCCGTTGCTGCTTGCCTGATAACAACCAGCGCTGGTATTTAAGTTAAAACTAAATGAACCACCAACACCAATAATATTACAATGTTTGTCGATTGCCAAAGCATGAATATCTTCTGAATTAGAGCCTCCAAAAAAGGTGCTGAATTTCAGATTTCCTTTAGAATTAAATCGAGCAATAAACGCATCAGTAGCACCTGCTTGAAATTGTTGAAAGGAATTAGGAGTAGTATACAAAGCATTGCTGATACTTGTACCACCAATAATAACATTATTTAAAGAGTCTGTTTTAACATCATAAGAAAAATCACCACCACCTGCCCCAAAATAGGTTAACCATTGTGGCATACCCGATGTTGTAAATTTACCAACAAAACAATCATAACTACCACGGTTATAAGCCTGAAAACAATTTGTAGTTGTATCTAAATCCAAGCCATCTGTATAGCCACAAATCACAATGGCGTTATCTCTACTGTATGTTATTTTTTCACCGCTGTCAAATCCGGAAGTTCCCAAATAGGTGCACCAAATTAAACTACCGCAAGAATCAAATTTTGCAAGAAATGCCTCGTAACCTCCTTTTAAATTAGATTGAAAAGCACCGGAAGTTACAGGTAAGTTAGTGTTATAAGTATTACCAATAACATACATGTTTTTTGAAGGATCCGAACAAACACCTCTGATTTCATCGTGTTGCAATTGGCCAAAAAAAGTAGAAAAATTCAAGCATGGTTGCGCAGATAAATTAATCGCAAACAGAAACACAAATATACCGGCTAGAATTCTCATCTTAATCCTCACAATTTCTCTTTTTCAGTAATCTCAGAGCTTATATCAAATATAAATAATTATTAATAATTAACACATGTTAAGCTTTAAATGCCTTAGCTTTGTACAATCAATTAACCAAATAAAAAAATTAACATATGTATCCAGAATCATTAGTAAAACCAATGAAAGCTGAATTAACTTCAGCAGGATTTGAAGAACTATTATCGCCTGAGAGCGTAGATAATACATTGAAGCAAGAAGGAACAGTATTAGTAGTTGTAAATTCAGTTTGCGGATGTGCCGCAGGAGCAGCCCGACCTGGTGTAAAATTAAGTCTGAATCATACCAAAAAACCTTCTAAGCTAACTACAGTTTTTGCAGGATTTGATACGGATTCGGTAGCTCAGGCACGTAAACATTTTGCTCCTTACCCTCCTTCTTCACCATGCATTGCTTTGTTTAAAAACGGAGAATTAGTACATTTTGTTGAACGTCATAATATTGAAGGAAGAAATGCCCAAATGATCGCTGATCATTTAAAAATGGTTTACGATGAATATTGCTAATTAGGAAGAACCTTAATTTAAAACCGGCTTTATGCCGGTTTTTTTTATTTTAGACTAGAGTAAAAACAAAAAGCCCCGTGATTAACCCGGGGCTTTATTATTGTGAATTAAAGTTTATGCTTCTTCTTCCACTTCTTCTTTACTAGCCATTAATCGCTCGTATTCTTCTTTGCTTCCAACAACCAGTTTTTCGTAGTTACGTAAACCGGTACCTGCAGGAATTAAGTGACCTACGATAACGTTTTCTTTTAAGCCTAATAAAGTATCAACTTTACCATTTACAGCAGCTTCATTTAACACTTTAGTTGTTTCCTGGAACGATGCCGCAGAAATCCAGCTGTTAGTTTGTAATGAAGCACGTGTAATACCTTGTAAAATTGGGTTAGCTGTAGCAGGAACCGCATCACGTGCTTCAACCAATTTCTGATCTTTACGACGTAATACAGAATTCTCATCGCGTAATTTACGCGCTGTGATGATTTGTCCACGCTTTAGTTCAGCTGAATCACCTGGATCCATAACAACTTTCTTACCATAAACATTATCGTTTTCTTCCATGAAGTCAACTTTGTTTACAATTTGTTGCTCTAAGAAAATGGTATCACCCGGATCAACAATTTCAACCTTACGCATCATTTGACGCACGATAGTTTCGAAATGTTTATCATTCAATTTCTGACCCTGTAAACGGTAAACCTCTTGGATTTCGTTTACTAAGTATTCCTGAACTGCAGTAGGACCTTTGATTGCTAAGATATCGCCAGGAGATGTTGCTCCGTCAGATAAAGGATCGCCTGCACGTACAAAGTCATTTTCCTGAACTAAGATGTGTTTAGATAAAGAAACTAAGTAACGACGCTGTTCACCTGTTTTAGCTTCAACTACAACCTCACGGTTACCACGCTTAATTTTACCGAAAGTAACGATACCGTCAATTTCAGAAACAACAGCAGGGTTGCTTGGATTACGAGCTTCGAATAACTCTGTTACACGAGGTAAACCACCGGTGATATCACCTGTTTTACCAGTAACACGAGGAATCTTAACTAAGATTTGTCCTGGCTCGATTTTCGCTTTTTCGTTAACAACGATATGCGCACCTACCGGAATGTTATATGTTTTTAAAGACTCACCCTTTTTATCAACGATCTTGATTAATGGGTTCATTGTTTTGTCTTTGCTTTCAATAATTACTTTTTCCTTAAAGCCTGTTTGTTCATCAGACTCCTCACGGAAAGTAACATTTTCCTTAATATGTTCGTATTCTACTTTACCACCAAATTCAGAAACGATTACAGCGTTATATGGATCCCAATCGCATAATAAATCGCCTTTTTTTACTTTTGCACCCGGCTTAATATATAAAGCAGAACCGTAAGGAACATTACCTGTTGTTAAAGTAATACCTGTATTAGCATCTACAATGCGTAACTCAGTTGAACGACCTATAACGGTGTTCACCTTAGCCCCATCACTGTTAATACTCTCTACAGTTCTTAATTCATCAATTTCTACTATACCATCGTGCTTAGCAATTAATGAAGATGCTGCTGCAATGTTACTTGCAGTACCACCAACGTGGAATGTACGTAATGTTAACTGTGTACCCGGCTCACCGATTGATTGAGCTGCAATTACACCTACCGACTCACCTAACTGAACTAATCGTCCGTTAGCTAAGTTACGGCCGTAACATTTAGCACAAACACCTGATTTAGATTCGCAAGTTAAAACAGAACGAATTTCAACAGATTCTATTGGAGATTTTTCAATAACACCAGCAATATCTTCAGTAATCAATTCTCCACCTTGTACAATTAACTCACCAGTTGTTGGATGATATACATCGTTTACAGCTACACGACCTAAAATACGATCGTATAAAGTTTCAACTACGTCATCGTTATTCTTTAATGCCGACATTGTTAAACCACGTAATGTACCGCAATCTGTCTCGTTTATAATAACATCTTGGGCAACGTCAACTAAACGACGGGTTAAGTAACCGGCATCGGCAGTTTTTAACGCTGTATCGGCAAGACCTTTACGAGCACCGTGGGTAGAAATAAAGTATTCCAAAATCGAAAGACCTTCACGGAAGTTAGATAATACCGGGTTCTCGATAATCTCAGCACCAGTAGCACCAGCTTTTTGAGGCTTAGCCATCAAACCACGCATACCACTTAACTGTTTAATCTGTTCTTTTGAACCACGAGCCCCTGAATCTAACATCATGTAAACTGCGTTAAATCCTTGCTTATCGCTGCTTAGTGTATCTAATACTTTCTTAGTTACCTTAGAGTTAGTATGCGTCCAGATATCGATGATTTGGTTGTAACGTTCGTTGTTGGTAATGAAACCCATGTTATAGTTATTCATTACCTCTTCAACTTGTTCGTGAGCTTCTTTAATAATCACAGCTTTTTCAGCCGGAGTTTGAATATCACCTAAGTTGAAAGATAAACCTCCACGGAATGCAGTACGGAAACCTAATTCTTTGATATCATCTAAGAACTTTGCGGTTTTAGCCATACCGGTTTTCTTTAGAACCATTCCAATGATATCACGTAACGATTTCTTCGTTAATAATTCGTTGATATAACCTACTTCGTGTGGTACAACCTGATTGAAAATTACGCGACCTACTGATGTTTCAATTAATTTTTCAACTAATTTATCTCCTTCTAAAGCGTTAGTAATTTTCACTTTAATTTGAGCGTGTAAGTCAACCTGCTTTTCATTATAAGCAATGATAACTTCTTCTGCGCTATAGAATACTTTGCCTTCACCTTTAACCTTATCATTCGGTAAATTTCTCTTTGACTTGGTTAGGTAATATAAACCTAATACCATGTCCTGAGAAGGAACCGCTACAGGCGCACCGTTAGATGGGTTTAATATGTTGTGAGAAGCCAACATTAAAATTTGTGTTTCCAAAATAGCCGCATGTCCTAACGGAACGTGCACTGCCATCTGGTCACCGTCGAAGTCAGCGTTAAACGCAGTACACACTAATGGATGTAACTGAATCGCTTTTCCTTCGATTAATTTTGGCTGGAATGCCTGGATACCTAATCTGTGGAGTGTCGGGGCACGGTTAAGCATAACAGGATGTCCTTTTAATACATTTTCAAGAATATCCCAAACGATTGGCTCTTTGCGATCAACAATTTTCTTTGCAGATTTAACTGTTTTCACAATACCACGTTCAATCATTTTACGGATAATAAATGGCTTGAATAATTCTGCGGCCATTTCTTTCGGTAAACCACATTCGTGTAATTTTAATTCAGGACCTACAACAATTACCGAACGAGCTGAATAGTCAACACGCTTACCTAATAAGTTTTGACGGAAACGACCTTGCTTACCTTTTAATGAATCAGATAAAGATTTTAATGCACGGTTAGATTCAGTTTTAACTGCATTTGATTTACGAGAGTTATCAAATAATGAGTCAACTGATTCTTGTAACATACGTTTTTCGTTACGTAAGATTACATCCGGTGCTTTAATTTCAATTAAACGTTTTAAACGATTGTTACGGATTATTACACGACGGTATAAGTCATTTAAATCAGATGTAGCGAAACGACCACCATCTAACGGAACTAAAGGACGTAACTCAGGCGGAATAACGGGAACAATTTTCACAATCATCCACTCAGGCTTATTAACCACATGTGTATTAGCCTGACGGAATGCTTCAATTACCTGTAAACGTTTTAAAGCTTCGTTTTTACGTTGCTGAGATGTTTCAGTAGAAGCCTTGTGACGTAATTCGTAAGATAAGCCATCCAAATCTAAACGAGATAATAAATCCTGAATAGCTTCAGCACCCATTTTAGCAACGAATTTATTAGGATCTGTATCATCTAATAAATGGTTGTCTTTTGGTAAGCTGTCAACAATATTTAAATACTCTTCTTCTGTTAAGAAATCCAAATAGCTTACACCGTTAGCTGCAGCAATACCTGCATTGATAACCACATAACGCTCGTAATAAATAATTGTATCTAATTTTTTGGTAGGTAATCCTAAGATGTAACCGATTTTATTTGGAAGAGAACGGAAGTACCAAATGTGTGCAACAGGTACCACTAAACTAATGTGACCCATACGCTCACGACGTACTTTTTTCTCGGTAACCTCAACACCGCAACGGTCGCAGATAATGCCTTTGTAACGGATACGCTTATATTTTCCGCAATGACATTCGTAATCCTTTACAGGACCAAAAATACGCTCGCAGAATAAACCATCACGTTCAGGTTTATAGGTACGGTAGTTGATTGTCTCTGGTTTTAACACCTCACCACTTGAACGCTGAAGAATAGACTCCGGCGAAGCAAGGCTGATAGTGATCTTAGAGAAATTCGATTTTAATTTATTATCTTTTCTTAAAGCCATTTTAATTGCTGTTAGATTTTTACTTAGTTAATTAATCCATTGTTACATCTAGAGCTAAACCTCTCAATTCATGTAATAATACATTGAATGATTCTGGTATGCCGGGTGTTGGAATATTTTCACCTTTTACAATTGCTTCATAAGCTTTTGCACGGCCCATTACGTCGTCAGACTTAACGGTTAATAATTCCTGTAACACATTAGCTGCACCATAAGCTTCAAGAGCCCAAACCTCCATCTCACCAAAACGCTGACCACCAAACTGTGCTTTACCACCTAAAGGTTGCTGCGTAATTAATGAATATGGTCCGATTGAACGAGCGTGCATCTTATCATCAACCATGTGACCTAATTTTAACATGTAGATAATACCTACAGTTGCCGGCTGATCGAAGCGCTCACCTGTTCCACCATCGATTAAGAAGGTACGGCCAAATTGAGGCACTCCTGCTTTCGATGTATAATCATCAATCTGTTCCATAGAAGCGCCATCGAAAATTGGAGTTGAGAATTTCAATCCTAATTTCTGACCTGCCCATGCTAATACTGTTTCGTAAATCTGACCTAGGTTCATACGAGAAGGTACACCTAGAGGATTTAAAACAATATCAACCGGAGTTCCGTCTTCTAAGAATGGCATATCTTCTTCTTTTACGATACGCGCTACGATACCTTTGTTACCGTGACGGCCTGCCATTTTATCACCTACTTTTAACTTACGTTTTTGAGCAATGTAAACTTTAGCTAACTGAACGATACCTGCTGGTAATTCATCACCAACTGTAACCTGGAACTTCTCACGCTTATATTGACCAAGTAAATCGTTATACTTAATCATAAAGTTGTGTAGTAAACGTTCGATTTGTTCGTTCTTTTCTTTATCAGTTGTCCAGTTACTTGGATTAACTTCAGAGTAATCTACTCTTTCTAATAATTTTTGTGTGAATTTAGTTCCGCGAGGAATAATTTCTTCACCTAAAATATTGGTAACTCCTTGTGATGTGCGTCCGTTTACTAAAACGAATAATTTATCAATTAACTGAAGTTTTAAATTATGAACATTTTTTTCGTGTTCTGAATCTAATTTATCAATTAACGGTTTTTCTTCTGCTTTAGCCTTTTTGTCTTTGATAGCACGAGAGAATAAACGCTTATCGATTACTACACCTTTTAAAGATGGAGGAACACGTAATGAAGCATCTTTTACGTCGCCGGCTTTATCACCAAAAATGGCACGCAATAATTTTTCTTCCGGTGAAGGATCTGTTTCTCCTTTTGGAGTGATTTTTCCAATAAGGATATCACCTTCTTTTACCTCAGCGCCAACACGAATAATACCTTTGTCGTCAAGATCCTTAGTAGCATCTTCACTAACGTTAGGGATATCCGGAGTTAATTCTTCCAGACCACGTTTTGTATCACGAACTTCTAATGAGTATTCATCAATGTGAATTGATGTGAAAATATCTTCACGAACAATTTTCTCAGAAATAACGATAGCATCCTCAAAGTTGTAACCCTTCCACGGCATGAACGCAACTTTTAAGTTACGGCCTAATGCTAATTCACCATTTTCGGTTGCATAACCATCGCATAATACCTGACCTACTGAAACCTTATCACCTTTTTTAACGATAGGCTTTAAGTTAATACAAGTACTTTGATTGGTTTTTTGGAATTTTGTTAGCTTATACGTTTTAACATCGCCCTCGAAGCTTACTAATTTTTCATCTTCAGAACGGTTATAACGAATTACGATTTCACGAGCATCAACATATTCAACAATACCATCACCTTCTGCATTAATTAATACGCGCGAATCTTGAGCCACACGGCCTTCGATACCTGTACCTACAATTGGAGCTTGCGGACGCATTAACGGAACAGCCTGACGTTGCATGTTAGATCCCATTAACGCACGGTTAGCGTCATCATGCTCTAAGAACGGGATTAATGATGCGGCTATTGAAGCGATTTGATTTGGAGCGATGTCCATTAAGTGAATTTTCTCCGGCTCTAAAACAGGGAAATCACCTTCAAAACGCGCAACAACTTTTTTACCAACTAAATTTCCTTTTTCATCAATATCTGCACTTGTTTGAGCAATATTCTTCTGATCTTCTTCTTCTGCTGTTAAATATACAATTGGCTTATTAACTTCAATTTTACCATCTTTTACCGGACGGTAAGGAGTTTCAATAAATCCAAGCTTGTTAATTTTCGCGTACACACACAATGAAGAAATCAAACCGATGTTTGGACCTTCTGGTGTTTCAATCGTACATAAACGTCCGTAGTGCGTATAGTGAACATCACGAACCTCGAAACCTGCACGTTCACGGGATAAACCTCCGGGACCAAGGGCAGATAAACGTCGCTTATGAGTAATCTCTGATAATGGATTGGTTTGATCCATGAACTGAGATAACTGGTTAGTTCCAAAGAATGAGTTGATAACTGAAGATAATGTTTTAGCATTAATCAAGTCAGTTGGTGTAAACACCTCGTTATCGCGAACGTTCATACGCTCACGGATTGTACGTGCCATACGTGCTAAACCTACTCCAAACTGAGAGTAAAGCTGCTCGCCTACGGTACGCACACGACGGTTACTTAAGTGATCGATATCATCAACATCTGTTTTAGAGTTGATAAGTTCGATCAGATATTTAATAATTAAGATCATATCCTCCTTTGTTAGAACACGAATGTTCATAGGGATATCGATTCCTAATTTTTTATTGATTCTGTAACGACCAACTTCGCCTAAATCATAACGCTTATCAGAGAAGAATAATTTATCAATAACACCACGAGCTGTTTCCTCGTCTGGTGGTTCAGCGTTACGTAATAGGCGGTAGATGTATTCAATTGCTTCTTTCTCGGAATTGGTTGAATCCTTCTGTAAAGTATTATAGATGATCGCAAAATCAGCAGTGTTAATGTCTTCCTTATGAAGGATGATAGATTTAACACCTGCATCAGCGATTAAATCAATGTGTGCATCTTCTAAAATTGTTTCGCGGTCTAGGATAACTTCGTTACGCTCTATAGAAACAACCTCTCCGGTATCTTCATCAACGAAATCTTCCAACCACGTTTTAAGAACGCGTGCAGCTAATCTACGACCAACTTCACGCTTTAATCCGGCCTTGCTTACTTTTACTTCATCAGCTAAACCGAATATTTCTAAAATTTGCTTATCGCTTTCAAAACCGATTGCACGCAATAAAGTTGTTACCGGTAATTTTTTCTTACGATCGATGTAAGCATACATTACGTTATTTATATCGGTAGCAAATTCAATCCATGACCCTTTGAAAGGGATAACACGGGCACTATATAATTTTGTTCCATTTGCATGTCGGCTTTGTCCAAAGAACACGCCAGGAGAACGGTGTAATTGAGATACAATTACCCTTTCTGCACCATTGATTACAAACGAACCTTTAGGTGTCATGTAAGGGATTGTTCCCAAATATACGTCTTGCATAATGGGTTCGAAATCTTCATGTTCAGGATCTGTACAATACAGATATAGTTTTGCCTTTAAAGGCACACTGTAAGTTAATCCACGCTCAATACATTCATCAATGCTGTAACGAGGAGGATCGATATAATAATCTTTAAACTCTAAAACGAAGTTGTTACGTGCATCCGAAATAGGAAAATTTTCGGCAAACACTTTAAACAAGCCTTCTTTTTTACGGTTCTCAGGTGTTGTTTCTAACTGGAAAAAATCCTGGAAAGATTTAACCTGAATGTCCAAAAAGTCAGGATACTCAATTGGGAACTT
>JBBAKL010000027.1:0-36450 GCA_040403535.1 Bacteroidia bacterium | reverse complement strand
TCAAAAAGGCAATAAAAATAATTGGAATAGATATTGATAATTTAAATTAAGTATAACACAAAAAACAAAAGAAAGGAAAACGTAACATGGCATTAGAAATTAACGACGCTAACTTTGAAGAGTTAGTATTAAAAAGTGACAAACCGGTATTGGTTGACTTTTGGGCAGAATGGTGCGGGCCTTGCCGCATGGTTGGACCTATTGTAGAAGAATTAGCAAAAGAATATGATGGTAAAGCTGTTATTGGAAAGGTTAATGTTGACCACAATCCAAACATTAGTATGAATTTTGGAATTCGTAACATTCCTACATTATTGTTCTTTAAAAACGGTCAGGTTGTTGATAAGCAAGTAGGGGCAGTTCCAAAAGCAAATTTAGCTGCCAAGTTAAACGCACAGCTATAGTTTCTGACAATATTGCATAAAAAAACCCGGATGAAAGTCCGGGTTTTTTATTGAAGTACTATTTAAATTATTTTGATTCTTCGTTGTTTTGGATCTTTTCGCGGATACGAGCAGATTTACCCGTTCTTTCGCGTAAGTAAAATAATTTAGCGCGACGTACAACACCAATTTTATTCGTTTCGATTTTATCGATAAAAGGTGAAGCAACCGGGAAAATACGCTCAACACCAACACCGTTCGACATTTTTCTAACAGTGAAAGAAGCTGTAGCTCTTTCGTTTTTCTTTTGGATAACAACTCCTGTAAATTGCTGAATACGTTCTTTGTCACCCTCTTTAATTTTGTAGTGAACAGTAACAGTATCACCTGCTTTAAACTTTGGGTGATTAACTTCCGGAGTTAATTGTTTCTTTACGTAATCTAATAATAAACTCATTTTATTAGTTTTTTAATTGTTAAGCTAGGCAGCATTCTTTACCTCGTGTAAACAGCGGCTGAAAAGCGAGGGGCAAATATAGGAAATTATTGGCTTTTGGCAAATTTTAAACCCAATTTTAACCCATTTTTAAGGAAAAATCGCCAAATTTGCGCCCTAATCTCTTGTGTCGCGAGGTATAACTCGCGATGGCGGGTACGCAAGTACCTCGTCATAAGTGCCCAACTGTCGTTGGGTAGTATGCTAAAAATCACCTGCTCAGGTGGTGGAATGGTATACACGTACGCTTGAGGTGCGTATGCCGCGAGGCGTGGGAGTTCGAGTCTCCTCCTGAGTACTAAAACAAAAGCCGCTATAAAATAGCGGCTTTATTTTTTAATTTTATGTACAACTTAATTACGATTTAAAACCATTAATCAAATAAGCATATGAAAATTGCAATAATAGGTACAGGAAATGTAGGTGGCGTTCTGGCTACCAAATGGGCTCACAAAGGACATGAGATTTTATTGGGCGTTAGAGATACAAATAATTTTAAAGGAAAAGAATTGCTCAATAATCCAAACACTCAGGTTTTAAATGTGACTGATGCCGTTAAAAACGCGGAGGTTATTTTAATATCTACACCTGCCATGAGCGCTGTTGAAGTGGCTAAATCCTTAGGCGATACTACCGGCAAAGTAATTATTGATACAATGAATATTGTAATGGGTAGGGGACCGGAAGGATATTCGAATACGTCAGATGCTATTTTGGCCAATACACAAACGAAAGATGTTGTAAAGTGTTTCAATACTACAGGCTTTAATAATATGATTAATCCGGTTTACAACAATGTGGCTATCGATTTATTTGTTGCCGGTGACAGTGCCAAAGGAAAAGAAACAGCTATTCAGTTAGCTAAAGATGCCGGTTTTGCCGAATGTTATGCAATTGGCGGTAACGATAAATTTGAACTGATGGAGAAATTTGCCTGGTTTTGGATTAATCTGGCAATGTTTCAGGGACAAGGACGAGAGATTGGTTTTAAATTAATGAAGCGATAATGGTTATATTTGCATGAAACTAAATGCAAATTGAAAGAAACCTTAGAAACATATATTTCTGATAAGGTACTTAAGGTCAAATCGGGTGTAACAGTAGCTGTTGTGTTGGACTTGATACGTGCTCATGCGTTTGATTACATTCAGCATGTATTTGTTACTGATCATTCCAATAAGTTTTTAGGCACTATCGAATTATCGGTTTTGCTTCGCTCAGAGCCAACTAAAATAATTGATAGCTTAATAGTAAAATTGGACGACATCGGTATTTCCAAATCTCCCGGCTTTGCCAGCAATTTTGCACTTAACAGAGGTGTTCAGTTCGTTCCTGTTTCTAATAAAGATGGCGAGTTTGTGGGTATAATTTTGCCTAAAACCATTATTGAAACACTTCGTAAAGACCATATTGAAGACATGCATCGGATGGCCGGTATCAGAAAAGAGGCCGTAAATGCAAGCAAAGCCATTACTGAACCACCTACGCGCAGTGTATGGCACCGTTTACCTTGGTTATTGGTTGGATTGGTTGGGTCTTTTTTGGCCACCTTCATCATGAGTAACTATGAAGAAACATTAAATGCTAATATAGCATTAGCCTTCTTCATTCCCGGTATCGTTTACCTGGCCGATGCCATTGGTACACAAACCGAAACCATTGTTATACGTGGATTATCGTTAAGCTGGACTACCTTCAAAAAGATTTTACGCCGGGAGTTTATTACAGGTTTTTTAATTGGATTAATTCTTGGTGTGATCAGTTTACCTGTAATAATATTAGGAGGATTTGAACCCATGATTGCTGTGGTTGTTGCGATTAGTATAACCGTAGCCGGAACTTTATCTACCACCATTGGCTTATTATTACCCTGGATTATTCTTCGTTTGGGTAAAGATCCCGCCTTTGGATCAGGTCCCTTAGCCACCATTATTCAGGATGTGCTGAGTATTTTGGTTTATTTACTGGTGGCTACCTTCATGCTTAGTCTGATCTGAGTTAGGCTAATCAGCTTTTGTTTTTCCGTTTATAAAGAATTCAATACCATTCAGAAGATATAAAAAAAAGGTACTGCAGATTCGAATATTTTTGTTTTATAAAAAATATATTCATGAAAAAGCTTCTATTATCTTTAAAAACATTACTATTATGCGGAGCATTCTGCATAAACAACCAGGCACACGCTCAGGCTGGAGCCACATTAAATTTTAATGGTACTGATTATGTTAATTGCCTTAATACCATTTCTAGTTTTTTGAATGGTACAAATAAAATTACTGTTGAGGCTTTGGTTAAGCCTGATGGATCAGCATCTAACTTACAACATATTGTGGGAAATTATTCAACAAATGGGGGCAGCAGAATGCAGTTTCTTTTGCGTGCATCCCCATCAGCTTATGAGTTTAATATTGGGAATAGCACACTTGGCGGATGGGTTGGAATAACTTCAACTGTTGCCCCGTCAATTACGTCTTTTGACCATGTTGCCGGTGTGTGGGATGGTACAGTTGCTACCTTATATGTTAATGGTGTTGTTTCAGGTACAGCATCTGTTACTTATTCGTCATTTATAAACTTCACAGGATCTAATGTGTTTATTGGAGGTAATTCACTTGGTGAAAATTTTAGTGGGCAAATTGATGAAGTGCGTATTTGGAATGTGGCAAGAACAAAATGCAATATAAATACCTATAAGAATTGTGAAATTCATTCAACCGCTCCCGGATTGCTGGCAAATTACCATTTTAATCAGGGGATTGCAGGAGGAACTAATACAGGCGTTAACTTTTTATTTGATGCGAGTGGCTACAATATTAACGGATCATTAATAGGTTTTAATTTGAGCGGCGCTACCTCAAACTGGGTTGCTCCGGGAGGTGTTATTTCCGGTTTTATTTCACCTTTACCTTCACCAACAATGGCTATAACTGCAAATCCAAGTTTTTCTATTTGTCCATCCAATACAATTGCATTAACAGCTACCGGAACGAATGTGACATATACCTGGACTCCTTTAATTACTAATGGCGTTCCTTTTTCACCGGTTAATAGTGGCGTTTATGAATGCTCATTTACTAATACGTTAACAACTTGTACAGGAACTGCTTACGCAAACGTATACGTATCTACATGTTCAGGCACACCGGGCTCAGCATTAAATTTTAATGGTACAGACGGTGTTGATTTAGGTTCAGCGATTACATCCAGCTTAGGTGGTACTAATAAATTAACCGTTGAAGCTTGGGTAAACCCTTCGAGTACTGCAGTAAATCAAAATATTGTTGGTAATTACAGAACAATTGGTCCAGACAATATGCAGTTCTTATTGCGTCAATCCGGTTCTAATTATGAATTCTGGATTGGTAATGGTGCAGTAGGAAGTTACAGTAGCGTTATTGCTCCAGTAAGTGCAACGGTTAATGTTTGGCAACATGTTGCTGCAACTTGGAATGGTTCAGTTGCCACTTTTTATATTAATGGTGTATTGAAATCAACAACAACCATAGGATTAGCAGCTTTATCAAGCACAATTACGAACCCGGTAGTTTTAGGAACAAATGCAGCCGGTCAAAATTTTAATGGAAGTTTGGATGAAGTACGTATTTGGAAATCGGCCAGAACCCGATGTGAAATTAACACTTTTAAAGATTGTGAGATTCCGACAGGCGCCACTAATTTATTGGCAAATTACCATTTTAATCAAGGTTTTGCAGGGGCGCAAAATCCAACTGTTACTGTGTTAAACGATGCTTCCGGTAATAACATCAATGGAACCCTTAACACCTTTTCGCTAACAAATAATATTTCAAATTGGATAGCACCTGGTGGTGTGACAAATGGATTTACTACTCCTTTACCTGCTCCATCATCTCTTAGTGTTTCCAGTACAAATAGTGTTGCATGTATTAATAACGCTCAAACTATCACTGCTGCAGGAACGCCAACCATATCTTTTGTTGGGGTATGCGGTATTTGTTCATCGGTTATAACCAATACAACTGCGCCTGGTGCTACTACTTTTACAATTATCGGTACAGCTGCCAATACTTGCACAACTTCTGTAAATTTCACACAAACATTTGTTTTATGTACAAGCATCGAAGAATTGGAAAGTGTTTATAACATGATAGCTGTTTTCCCAAATCCAAATAACGGTCAGTTTACAGTTAATTTAAATACCAATGTAACTTTATCAATTTACAACAGTATCGGACAAACAGTAAGTACTGAAAAACTGGAGTCAGGTAACTACATCATTAATTTAAATCATTTGTCAAAAGGTATGTATATGATTGAAGCGGTAAGCGGAAATCAGCGCCAATTGAAGAAATTAATTGTTGAGTAAGAGTTGTTGTTTCATGTGTGTTAGAAGCCCCCGCATTAGCGGGGGCTTCTTTTTTATTATAAAATGATTCTTATCATTTTATTACCTGATAAAGTCTGATGCAAAATAATTGTGTTAATACGAATTTTGTATAAATTCATCTATGAATATGTCTTATACAAAATTTTTGTTTTATACCGGTAAAGGCGGCGTTGGAAAAACATCTTTGGCTTGTGCTACCGCTGTAAAATTAGCCGATGAGGGTAAAAAAGTATTATTAATCAGCACCGATCCTGCTTCTAATTTGGAAGATGTTTTAGGGCATTCTGTTACTGATCAGATAACACCTCACAAGAATTTACCACTGCTTTTTACAATTAACATTAACCCGGAAACCGCTGCTGATGAGTATCGGCAAAGAGCGCTAGAGCCATTGAAAAATGTAGCCCCTCCGGACGAATTCAATAAGATAAAAGAAGGTTTATCGGGTGCCTGTACAACGGAAATTGCATCATTCGATGAGTTTTCTCGTTTTATCACCGGAGAGGGAAACCCTCAGAATTTTGATCATGTAATTTTTGACACAGCCCCAACCGGACACACCATTCGTTTACTTGAATTGCCGGCGGCATGGGACAATTTTCTTGAAAAAAATCCACATGGCGCCTCATGTATTGGTCCTTCAACCGCATTAAAAAGCAGTAAAGAGCGTTATAAAAAAGTGATGAATAGTTTGCGCGATGCAAATCAAACTACAATGTATCTGGTTTCCCGTTTAGAAAAGTCGGCATTAAAAGAAGCTGCCAGAACCAGTGATGAATTAAATACCCTTGGTTTGTCTAATCAGAAAGTGCTTCTCAACGGTGTTTTTGATGCCATTGATAAAGTGGATCCGTTAGCGATTAAAATGGAAGCCAACGCAAAAAGACAATTGATGGAAATGCCGGAATCCATTAAGAAACTTGATTCCGATAATTATCCGCTCTTGCCTTACAATGTTCTTGGTTTAGAAAAATTGCGCTCTTTATTTAATAAAGAATTACAAAGTCAAATGATCAGTATTGAAGGCGCACCGGATACAGATGCGATTAATTCGATAAGCAATTTACATGAATTGGTTGACGAACTAGAATCGCAAAGCAAACAGGGTTTAATTATGACAATGGGTAAAGGTGGTGTTGGTAAAACCATTGTTGCAGCCACTATTGCAACCATGCTTGCCAAAAGAGGTCATCAGGTTTTGTTAACCACTACCGATCCCGCAGCTCATGTGAAGGACTTTATGAATCAATTGAGTGCCTTACCAGAAACACTGACTGTAGAACGAATTGATCCGAAAGTTGAAACGAAGATTTATACCGATAAAATATTTGAGCAAAAATCGAAAGGATTATCAGAAGAGGCTAAGGCTTTACTAAAAGAAGATTTGAAATCTCCATGTAATGAAGAAGTGGCTGTTTTTAATGCGTTTTCACGCGCTATCAGTAAAGCAAAGCGACAGTTTGTGGTGATGGATACAGCGCCTACCGGACACACGCTCTTATTGTTGGATACAACCGGAAAATATCACAAAGAGATATTGAAAACTACTAATATCGATCCTGCAAGAATTACAACTCCCTATATGACTTTGCAGGATAGTAACTTCGCGAAAATTTTATTAATTGCATTACCCGAAACAACACCCATGCGTGAAGCAGAAGCTTTGCAAAATGATTTAAAACGTGCTGGCATTATACCTTATGGATGGGTTATAAATCAGTGTTTGTCTGCAGTTAAAAATATTAATGATCCTATTTTAAAAAAGCGGGCATCTAATGAGGCGTCAATCATCAAAAACATAAAAGAAAACTTAACTAAGCGTACGTATATTATTCCGTTTTTACCTGAAGAAAAATTGTTGCCCGCTATGTTGGCCGAATACGATAAATAGAACAATAATTTGCTTAAATTTGATTCAACGTGAAAAAATTATTTGAGCAAATAACTAAAATTCATCCTGTAAGCGCTGCCGCTTCGAACGACTTAAAAAACATATGTCGTGAAGAGCATTTTGCAAAAGGTAAAGATGTTCAACCCATTGGTCATACCTGTAAAACCATTTATTTTGTATACTCTGGAATTGTACGCATTTACTATTTTAAAGATGATATTGATATCACCGAGAGTTTCGAGTTTGAAAACGCTTTTGTGGCAAGGGCGGAAAGTTTGTTCTCGGGAAAACCATCCCGTAAGGCTATTCAGGCTATTGAAGATACGGTGTTAATTGCCATTGATTCGAATAAGCTTTTTGGTTTGTTTGATAAATATCCGGAATTAGAAAGATGGTTTCGTAAAATTATTGAAGCCTCTTATGTAAATACGGTTAACCGTTTAGAAAGTTTACAGTTTAATACCGCGGAAGAACGCTACCATCATTTGCTTAGAGAACACCCGGAGGTTTTGCAGCGCGTACCTCTAAAACTAATTGCTTCTTACTTAGGTATAACGCCTGTAAGTTTAAGCCGTATCCGCGGATACAAGTAATTTCTTATCATATGTAAAGTGAATTCGGTTTCACTTAGGGTAATTTTGAAATATAAATTACTGGTATGAAAAACGTTCAGTTAGGATTAAAAGAAAACATCGGTCAGTTTGTATTGCTCATTATTGTAAATGCATTTGTTGGTGGTATGGTTGGACTTGAACGTTCTATTTTACCGCAGATCGCAGAGGCCGAATTTCATATTGCAGCAAAAACTGCGGTACTGTCTTTTATAATTGTTTTTGGAATTGTTAAGGCGATAACAAATTATTTTACGGGCGCATTGGCCAATAAAATAGGCCGAAAAAATCTACTTACTATTGGTTGGTTATTCGCGCTTCCTGTTCCTTTTATTTTAATGTTATCCAATAACTGGAACTGGATAATTGCTGCCAATATATTACTGGGAATTAATCAGGGTCTGACCTGGAGCAGCACAGTTGTAATGAAAATTGATTTAGTGGGTGAAAAAAATCGCGGCTTTGCAATGGGATTGAATGAATTTGCCGGTTATCTGTCAGTTGCGCTGGTTGCGTTTGCAACAGCTTGGGTAGCGAGTGAATTTGGTTTGAGACCTTATCCTTTTTATATCGGAATTGTTTTATCGGTATTGGGGTTATTAATCTCTTGGTTACTGGTAAAAGACACAAAGCACCATGTAGCGAAAGAAGCAACCTACAACACAACGCTTCGTTTAAAAAATGTATTCTGGGATACTACTCTTTGGAATCGGAATTTGGGATCGGTAACGCAGGCCGGATTAATTAATAATTTAAATGACGGTATGGCCTGGGGATTATTTCCGATTTTACTTGCGGAGAAAAATTTCAGCATAGCAGAGATAGGAATTGTAACAGCCATTTATCCGGCTGTTTGGGGAATAGGGCAGTTGTTCACCGGAAAAATGTCGGATTATTTTTGTAAAAAGAGTATGCTGTTTTGGGGTATGTTTTTACAAGGTATCGCTTTGCTTTCATTTGTGTTCGCTTCTTCCTTGTTGCATTATATTGTCCTTGCTTCTATATTGGCTTGGGGTACAGCTATGGTATATCCAACTTTTTTGGCAACAGTTGCCGAAAATACACATCCGCAAGATCGTCCGAAAAGTTTAGGTGTATTTCGTTTATGGCGTGATTTAGGTTACGCGATTGGCGCCGTATTAACCGGATTAATTGCTGATGCTTTTGGCATTAATTCATCGGTTATCGTAATAGGTTTACTTACTCTGATTTCATCATTAATTATTCAAAAACGAATGAGATGTAAAACCGTATCGCCAAAATTGACCGATTGGTTATTTAAAAGAACTTTTAATAAACTACAACATGAAAACAGCTATAACACCTGCAGAACTGAAACAATTGTTTAAAGAAACTCATAGTTTGATGGTGTTGGATGTCAGAAACAAGGAAGAATATTTGCAACAGCATTTACTATTTGCCGGAAATTTACCAATAGAAATAATTGAATCGGGAAATTTTGTGCCTGAACCCGGAAAAACCGTGATTACAGTATGCGGAAAAGGCGGAGGCAGGTCAGAAAGAGCCGCAAATTATATAAGAAATCATTCTTCTAATACGGTTTATTTTTTAGAGGGCGGAACATTCGGGTCTAGTGAATAATACCTGCTCAATTAGCAATTCATTAATAAAACAAAATCGTAGTTTGTAAATTAAAAGATACTGTTTAGCTTTATGGAGCTTTAAAAGAATTGTGTAACAATTGTAACCGTTAAAGCTTAATTCTATTATGACATTTGTATTCGAAATAAATAAATAAAAACTATGGAAATTTTCGGATACATTGCATCAATCGTTATCGGCATCTCACTGGGTTTAATAGGAGGAGGCGGTTCAATTTTAACCGTGCCGGTTTTAGTATATCTTTTAGGGGTTGAGCCGATGATGGCAACAGCCTATTCACTTTTTATTGTAGGATTAAGCAGCTTAGTAGGCGCCTTTCCAAAATATAAGCAAGGATTAATAAGTATTAAAACAGTAGTTGTATTTGGTATTCCGTCCATTGCAGCTGTGTTTGCTACCCGTAAAATTATTGTGCCTGCCATTCCTTCTGAAGTCTTTCATCTGGGAGATTTTGTGGTAACAAAGTCTATTCTGATGATGGTTTTATTTGCGGTATTAATGGTAGCGGCATCTGTATCTATGATACGCGATAAAAAGAGTAATAAAGGTAACGAACAACCGGAAGAGCAAAAGTTTAATTATCCGATGATCATCCTTGAAGGTTCAATTGTAGGTGTATTAACCGGATTGGTTGGAGCAGGAGGAGGCTTTTTAATAATCCCAGCTTTGGTAATGTTGTCGAAATTACCAATGAAAATGGCTGTAGGAACATCATTGTTAATCATCGCAGCTAAATCTTTGATTGGTTTTACCGGCGATTTAATGACCAATGCAGCTAATATGGACTGGACATTACTAATGATTGTAACTGTAATGGCAATTGGTGGAATATTTGTAGGTAACGCATTGTCTAAAAAAATTGACGGTAACAAACTTAAAAAAGGCTTTGGCTGGTTTGTTCTTGTAATGGGTGTTTACATTATTGTAAACGAATTATTCCTCAAATCGGGCGGAGGTCACTAAAGGCCACTAATGTAACTCTTGTTACATTGACAAAAGAGATGTAACACCTGTTACACTTCTTGATAAATTCTCACTATACCTTTGTAGTATCAAATTAAAACAATTATAATAATAAACAATTAAAAACAAATCATATGAAAGTAGAACAAATATACACAGGATGTTTAGCACAAGGTGCTTACTACATCACTTCAAACGGCGAAGCAGCAATTATCGATCCATTGCGCGAAGTACAGCCTTATATCGATCGTGCTGCTAAAGATGGTGTAAAAATTAAATACATTTTCGAAACGCATTTTCATGCCGATTTCGTTTCAGGTCACTTAGACTTATGTAAGAAAACTCAGGCACCAATTGTGTATGGTCCTACTGCAAAACCGGAATTCGAATCTATCATTGCAAAAGATGGAGAAGAGTTTAAGTTGGGTAATGTTACCATTAAGGTGTTACATACGCCTGGTCATACAATGGAAAGCTCTTGCTTTTTATTAAAAGATGAAAATGGAAAAGATAATGCCTTATTTAGTGGAGATACTTTGTTCTTAGGTGATGTTGGTCGTCCCGATCTGGCGCAAAAAGCTGCATCGATGACACAGGAAGAATTAGCAGGTTTATTATACGAATCATTAAATAATAAGATCATGCCATTAGCGGATGATGTAATTGTTTACCCTGCTCATGGTGCCGGCAGTGCTTGCGGTAAAAATATGATGAAAGAAACGGTTGATACGCTTGGTAATCAGAAGAAGATGAATTACGCTTTAAATCAACCTAGCAAAGACGCGTTTATTAAAGCGGTTACAGATGGATTACTTCCTCCACCGGCTTACTTCCCAATGAATGTAGCGATGAATAAAAAAGGATACGAGAGTTTTGATACAGTTCTGAATAATGGTATGCGCGAATTAAGTGTTGTGGCTTTTGAGGCTGCCGCTGAAACAACCGATGCAATTATTTTGGATACACGTCCTGCAGCCGAATTTGCTAAAGGTTTTGTTCCTCGTTCTATCAGTATCGGAATTAATGGCGATTTCGCTCCATGGGTTGGTGCACTAATTAAAGATGTAAAACAACCAATCTTATTAATCACTCCGGTTGGAATGGAAGAAGAAGTGGTAACGCGTTTAAGTCGTGTTGGTTTTGATAACATCCTTGGACATTTAAAAGGTGGTTTCGATTCCTGGAAAAATGCAGGTAAGGAAACAGATTCAGTTAATCGTATCACAGCAACTCAATTTGCTAAAGAATTTGATGTAAAATCAAGTCAGGTAGTGGATGTGCGCCGTGAAAGCGAATACCGCGCTGAGCATGTTGAAGAGTCTTTTAATAAGCCTTTAGATCAAATCAATGGTTGGTTTGCCGAAATGGATAATGAGAAGCCGTTTTATTTACATTGTGCGGGTGGTTACAGAAGTATGATTGCTGCCAGTATTTTAAAATCACGCGGCGTTCACAATTTTAAAGAAATAGAAGGTGGGTTTAAGGCAATTGCTGAAGCAGGTGTTCCAAAAACAGACTTTGTATGTCAAAGTAAATTGCAGAAATAAAAAGTTAATAAAAAATGAAGGTTATGAAACTAATTCAAAGTAAATGGACGCATGTGTTAATGCTGGTTTTTACCTTCCTTTTTTTAACGAATTGCGAATCAAAAGTAAAAAATGATACAGAAGTTAAATCATCAAAAATAGAAGTCATGGAAAACTCAAAAGAAATAATTGTAGATGTAAGAACAGAAGAGGAATGGAACATGGATGGGCATGCTGATTGCTCAGTAAATTATCCTTTAGATCAAATTCAAAACAAGATTGAAGATTTGATAAAATACGATCATATTATTTTGGTTTGCCGAAGTGGAAACAGAGCAGGTATTGCTAAACAAATTCTGGAACAAGCCGGAATAAAGAACATTGAGAACAAAGGTCCGTGGCAGAACGCAGTTTGTAACAATTAAAACGGTTTTGCTCTAAACTTAAGGGAATGTAACTTTAGTTACGTTCCCTTTTTTTATAAATTACTACCTTTAAAAAATAATCCCTATTCATGAAAATATATTTACCGCTTCTGGCATTCGCAGGTTTCAGTTTTTCGAATTTACAAGCACAGTTATTTACTAATAGCGTTGCTATACCTTCCGTATTAACCGGTACAAATATTAACCTTTCCGTTCATACCGGAACAGTTTCGTTTTATCCCGGTTTTAATACCAATACCATCGGCTTCAACAATTACAATTATTTAGGACCTACTTTGATTTTAAATAAAGGTGATTCGGTTCATATAAATGTTACTAATAATTTGATGGATACAACAACCTTGCATTGGCATGGTATGCATGTTTCTCCTAAAAATGATGGTGGCCCACATACCACTGTGGCACCTGGTGCAACATGGATGCCAAAGTTTAAAGTGCGTGATGATGCAGCCATGTATTGGTATCACTCGCACCTTCACATGCATACCACCGAACAAGTTACCAAAGGGCAGGCCGGATTAATTATAGTAAAAGATCCGATTGAAGCGGCTTTAACCTTACCCAGAAATTATGGTGTAGATGATGTTCCATTGGTTGTTCAAACGCGGGCTTTTGATGCCAATAAACAGTTTGATGCCATGTCAGCATTAGACAGTGTGGTTTTGATTAACGGTACAAAAAATCCTTACGTCACTTTACCTGCACAGGTGGTGCGTTTACGTTTAATTAATGCTGCAACTATGCGTTTGTTTAATTTTGGTTTAAGCAATAACGGAACGTTTTATCAGATTACATCTGATGGAGGATTGTTATCTGCACCGGTTGCTATGACGCGATTACGCTTAGCGCCTGGCGAAAGAGCGGAGATCTTAGTGGATTTAACGGCTTTGCAAGGCCAGACAATTTATCTTACTAATTACGGTAGTCAACTAACTAACGGTTATTACGGAGCGGTTAATCCTGCTGCGATGGGCATGGCAACTATTCCGAATTACAATTTAAATGCGTTAAATGGTACGAATACTAACTTAATGCAAATAAATGTAAGTGCGCCAACGGCATCTCCGGTAACCACCATTCCTTCTACCTTAACAGCCGTAACTCCTTACTTGGCAAGTTCAGCTAATTTTAACAGAACAAAAACCTTCTCACCGAAAACAATGGGTGGTGGTGCTGGATTAAATGGACCTTTTGTAATTAACGGTCAGTCGTTTGATATGATGGTGATAAATGATACCATCCCCTTCAATAATGTTGAAATCTGGAACTTAACAAACAACACTGCAACAGCTCACCCTTTTCATATACACGATGTACAGTTCTATATTTTAGATATAAACGGATTAGCGCCTCCTGCAAACATGGCGGGTAGAAAAGATGTAGTGGTTGTGCCTTCACAACAAACCGTACGTTTTATTGCTAAGTTTGAAAATTTTGCTGATCACATGACTCCCTATATGTACCATTGCCACATGTTAGCACACGAAGATGACGGGATGATGGGACAGTTTTTGGTATGGGACTATTTTGCAGGTGTTAACGATTATGAAGCAATTGAAAAATCCATTAAGGTATATCCTAACCCAACCGAAGATAAATGGAGTATTCAGGTGAATGAATTGAATGGAGATTTGAAATATGTGTTGAAAGATTTAACCGGAAAGGAAGTTATATCAGGTAAATATTCTTCAGGTTCATTGGATAGGGTTTTTGATATCAATCATCCGTCTTTATCTCCCGGAATGTATGTTCTTAAGGTTATAACTGATAAAGGTCAGGGGTCTGTTAAACTGGTTAAGCAATAAAATGGTTTATTTTGAATTCCATGAGCAAGAAAAAACCGATCAATAAGGAATTAATTCTGCGTGAACGATTAGCATTACAGCGACCCCGTTTAGCTAATCAAACCACTTTATTGTCCTTTATTCGTACTTCACTTTATTTTTTTGATTGCGGGTTTAAGTCTGGAAAGTTTATTAAAAGAAGAATATTCTATTTTGTTTGAGTTGTCTTTTTTTCTTGCTTCTGTTTCACTATTTTTCATCGGAGTTTGGAATTTTTTTAAGCAGAAAAATGTTATTAAGGAAAGTGAAAAGCATGTAGGCGCATATAAATATGAGTTCCTTCACGAAGATGAGATGTAGTAATTTGTTGTTAAATAGTTTTCATTTAGCAAATTAAAAAAACGCTATGTTGTCGTATAATTTGTACTTAGTGAACTCTGCTCTAAAATATCTCTTTCTTTTCTTTTTAAGTTGTACTTTTTTTAATCTTCAAGGTCAGGAAGATCAATTTACAGTCAATAATAAAGTTATTTCTTATACCGATGGATTGCCCGGACGCGAAGTTGTTTGTGGTATTCAGGATAATCAGGTTTTTTTATGGTTTTGAACTAACAACGGTTTATGCCGCTACGATGGCTATCGATTAAAGGTATTCACTCAAAAAAATACAGGATTAAGAGGCACGCGTATTTTAAGCCTGGCAATAGATAATAAAAACGGATTGATCATTTCTTATATCGAAGCCGGTTCTTAATTTAGTGTAAGTAAAATAAGGGATGTGCTTAATACTGTTATCTTCGAAATTTCTTCATTACAAGATTATTTTACAAACTTACCATTTAAGGAGTCAGACGTTTTTGATATCAAAAATGATTTTAAAAAAGACCGAATTAAATTTGAATTAAATAATTGAAAAGGAATTTGGTATTACCAATCTAAATCAGGATTCACCGCTTCTAAATGAAAATCGACATACATTTATGAACCGGTGTCATCTTCAAGTTCTGTTTTTATTCGTCATGATAAACAAATTGAAAAGTACTTCCCGGTTAAAAAAGAAGTTGTTATTTATAACGACAGTACAATAGCATTTGCTTTAACGCGCAAGGGATTTCTTTTAAATAACTATAATCATTACTATTTGGATTGTCATTTTGATATATTAAAAAAATCTATACGTATAGTTTATTTGGGAATGAAGGAAGTAAAACGCCGGTAGAATTATTAAAAGATAAATTATCCGGATTCAAATGGTATAAAGCAGCTTCTTTAACAACTCCTTCAAATTGTAATACGGTATTAATTCAAGAAAGAAATGGTAACAATGTTTTATTTGTTCCAGAATTAGGATTTATTAATTTGTTCAGAAATAATGAAAGTAAACAATTGCTTAATCTAAAGTTTAACTTATATTTTATTGACAATCTGAGTAATTATTGGTTCTGTACGAATGAAGGAATTATAAAAATTAACATCAAACCGAAATTATTTACACCTTATTTTTCTTTTGATTTATAAACAGCAAAAACGAAACCTTTCGATTTTCTCCAAGCTGTACTAGCATAAATCGGTTACTTCAACTGAAGTTATTACTCCAACTGTAACAACTTCATACACTGTAACAGGTGTTGACGCAAATTCTTGTGTGAACTCTGCTTTAGTTACACAAAGTGTTAGCGTTTGTACAAGCGTAAACAAAATAGGTAATGTATTAAACGCTGTTCGTTTATACCCAAATCCAATAACAGCTGATATTATATTAGAATTGCCTGAAAATGCAAATATTATAATTTATAACAGTTTAGATCAGGTTATTTTCAACCAGAACATAACTGATGGTAACAACGTTATTGGTTTAGAATCATTGGCAAAAGGTATTTATGTTGTACAAATCAGCAATGCTTCTTACAAAGCAAACTACCGAGTAGTAAAATAATAATTAGTTGAATAAACTATTAATTAAAGGCTGCCCATTGGGCAGCCTTTTTTGTTTATATGTGTTTTTTGTGTAGCTTGTTGTTTGTTAGATGTTTCTGTGCTTAATTGCCGCCTGTGTAACATTTGTAACCGTTTACCGGCTGACCTAAGTCATACTTTTGTAAATAAAGCATTCAACTATGTTATCAATCTTAAAAAAATTATTTTCCAATAAGCAGCCCGATTTAGCGGCTTTAATAAACGACGGTGCTGTCATTATCGATGTAAGAAGTAAGTCGGAGTTTGCCGGCGGTCATGCTAAGGGTTCAAAAAATATTCCATTAGAATTAATTGGCAATAGTGCAGAATCACTTAAAAAACACAAGCATGTGATTGTTTGCTGCAGAAGCGGCAACAGAAGCGGACAAGCGCAACGCGTACTTCAGTCAAAAGGACTAAAAAATGTAGTAAACGGCGGAAGCTGGCAAAATGTAAATCAGTACCTATAATATTAATATGGAATCGTTAAAAGTATTAATTCCCACCGACTTTTCAGTTCAGGCTGAATACGCTTATCTGATGGTTAAAAAACTGGAAGAGAAAATTCCTGTTGAAATTCATTTCATTCATGTATTGGGTGTTCCTGATACCGTAACAATGGATAAAAACGGAAACATTCAAACTTGTGGCGAAATCAGCGTAGACTATGTAGTGTCGCAAAAAGATATTGCCATGCGAAAATTAAATAACTTAAAAACTATTTACGGCAATCAAATTCATGTTCACCTCGAATTAGGAAAGTTAACCGAAAAAATTATTTCTTATTCGGAGGCGAAACAATTCGAATTGATTGTAATGGGAACAAAAGGCGCCTGGGGTTTAAAAGAAAAACTGGCAGGTTCCGAAACTCAGATGATTGCCCGTCAATCGCGTGTGCCATTGTTATCGTTAATGTGCGATCGTTCTGACTTAATCATCCAAAACATTTTATTGGTGCATGATTTTAAAACGGCTAAAAATGAAAATTTAAATCTACTCCATAAGATGATTAAAGCCTTTAATACTAAAACGCATTTTTTACACATTGTAAAAGATGAAACGGAAGCGGAAAAGAAAGCTTTATTATACGCAATGGATGAGTTTGCGAAATTAAATTCCATTACAAATTTTGAGAAACATATAATTAATGATACGGATGTTGAAAATGGAGTAGTACATTTTAATCAACAGCAGGAAATGGATGTGATTTGTATTGGTACGCATGGTAAAGGAGGCTTGTTTCATACAAGTGCCACCGAAAAATTAGTGAACCATTTATTTAAACCAATTATTTCATTCAGAATCAACTAATTTATTATGATAGAATTTGTTCAACAACCGTTGACCTGGTGGATATCAGGCGCATTAATAGCCGGAATAATGTTCCTGTTATTGTTTTTCGGACAATCGTTTGGCTTTTCCGCCAACCTACGTACTATTTGCGCTGCAGGTGGTGGAGGAAAATTGGTGAAGTTTTTTGATTTTAACTGGAAAAGTCAACTGTGGAATCTTGTGTTTTTAGTTGGTGCAATTTTAGGAGGATTCATAGCGCATCAGTTTTTATCGAACGGACAACCTGTTCAGATTTCTGAAAGCACGATTAGTGACTTGGCGAAACTAGGAATTGCCGCACCCGTTAGTGCGCAACCCGATGAATTGTTTAGTTTAAATGCTGTTTTTTCTATAAAAGGATTTTCGATTCTTGCTTTGGGCGGATTAATGGTAGGCTTTGGTTCCAGATATGCCGGAGGTTGTACGTCCGGTCATGCTATTAGTGGATTGTCCGATTTACAAATGCCTTCTTTAATAGCAGTTATCGGATTCTTTATTGGAGGTTTACTGATGACGTTTGTTTTATTACCCTTAATATTTTAAACTATGAAATTTGTAAAATTTTTAATCGCAGGAATTGTATTTGGCATTGTAATGGCTAAATCAGAGGCTTTCTCGTGGTTTCGCATTCAGGAGATGTTCCGGTTTCAGTCATTCCATATGTATGGAATTATTGGAACAGCTGTAACATTAGGTGTTATTGGTGTATATTTAATAAAAAAACTAGGCTTACGTGATTTTAAAGGTAACCCGATTATTTTTTACCCAAAGGATAAATCGGTAATGCGCTACCTGATTGGCGGAACCATATTTGGCTTAGGCTGGGCTTTAAGCGGAGCTTGTCCCGGACCAATGGTAGTAAATATTGGTTATGGTTATCTGGCAATGGTTGTTGTATTCCTTTTCGCGATATTAGGAACTTTCCTTTATGGAGCAATAAAAGATAAATTACCACATTAAAATAAGTTATTATGAGCAATTCAAACAAAACCGACAAAGATCTTGCCGGAATCGTCATCAGATTAACACAAATTATAATTGTACTTGTGATATTTATAATTGCTTTAGTTATTGCTTTAGCCAAATTTATTCCGGCACCTGTACAAAAACCGGAAGTAAAGGCACCTGAACCCGATCGTTATGGTAATTTTACCGAAGCCGGTAAAAACGCAATGGAAAAAGCAATGCGCGATGCGGCCAATAATTATTGGAAGGCTCCTGATGAATCGAAATTAGAAGGTGCTCAGAAAGAATTGGTATTGTACGGAAAAGACTTGATTGCTCATACATCTGTTTATTTTGGCGAGAATGGTAAGGTGGCATATTCAACCAATGGAATGAACTGTCAGAATTGTCACTTGGATGCAGGAACAAAAGTGTTTGGAAATAACTACAGTGCGGTAGCCTCAACTTATCCTAAATACAGATCGCGCTCAGGTGCAATCGAAAACATTTATAAACGCGTAAACGATTGCTTTGAACGAAGCTTAAATGGAAAAGCATTAGATACAACTTCAAAAGAAATGTCGGCAATTGTAGCTTATATAAACTGGCTAGGAAAAGATGTGAAGAAAGGTGAAAAACCGGAAGGATCCGGGTTTAAAGATTTGGCATTTTTAGATAGAGCTGCAGATCCTGAAAAAGGAAAGGATGTATACGTTGCAAAATGTCAGAGTTGCCATCAGGCAAATGGTTTGGGTTTAATGAATGGAGATAAAACGGCATTCACCTATCCGCCACTTTGGGGCGATAAAAGTTACAACGATGGAGCCGGACTTTACCGATTATCAAATTTCGCAAAGTTTGTAAAATACAATATGCCTTTAGGAGCGTCGCACGAAGCCACTCAGATAACAGATGAAGAAGCTTGGGATGTAGCGGCCTTTGTTAACTCTCAGCCACGTCCTAAGAAAGACATCACAAAAGACTGGCCAAAAATTGAAGAAAAACCTTTTGATCATCCTTTTGGTCCTTTTGCTGATGGTTTTTCTGAGAAGCAACACAAGTTTGGTCCGTTTAAACCAATAAAGGAAAAACAAGAGGCAATGAAAAAAGCCAAGAAATCCAAAGTATAATTTAAAAAAAATCTCACATGAAAAAGCTGTTAACTCTTATTGCGTTTTTATTTTCTTTAAGTTATTTAAGTGCTCAGCAAAATTCCGGTGAAAATCAAAAACCGGAACACAGAATCATATTTCAGCTGACAAGTGGCGATACCACTGCGCACAAGCAATTAATGAAACAAATTAATAATATATTGTCTGTATCACCAACCACAAAAATAGAAGTGGTTTGTCACGGTGCAGGTTTAGATATGCTGGTGAGTGGAAAAACGATTGTTGAAGATAAAATAAAAGCATTGGCAGAGAAAGGTGTTGTTTTTAACGCGTGCGAATTTTCGATAAAAGAACGTAAGGTTGATAAAGCAAAGGTTATTTCTGTATCCGGATTTGTTCCTGCCGGTATTATAGAAATAGTAAGTAAGCAGGAACAAGGGTGGAGTTACATCAAAGCCGGCAATTAAAATTTAAGTATGAAATGAAAAACATTTTTGTATTCATAGCATTTCTGTTATCTGTTTTTGCTTACGCGCAAGATAATAATGCTCATCACGGAGTGGATGTGCATCATATTGCAATGCGCCCTAATGATTCAACATGCTTAAAAGATTGTTTTCTGAAGGCGCATTGGGAAGCGCATTCACGTACATTCTTAATGAATACGATTAATGAAGGGGCACTTAAAGATGATTATGCTTTAGCTTCAGGTGCGGGAATAGGAGTATTAACACAACCCGTGTTTGGTTTTCAGGCCGGAGTAAGTGGTTTTTTTATTTATAATTTATGGTCGAGCGATTTGCATAAACCGGATTCAATTACAAAATTATCTAACAGGTACGAAGCGGGATTGTTTGATGCGGAAGATCCCACAAATAAAAATGACCTTGACAGGCTTGAGGAATTATATTTGAAATATAATTTGTCTAAGAGCGCAATCACAGTAGGTAAAATCAACATCAATACACCGTTTATTAATCCGCAGGATGGTCGTATGCGCCCCACCATTGTTGAAGGAGTTTGGTTAAACATCAATGAATCAAAAAAAATCGGAATAAACGGCGGATGGATTTGGGAAATTTCTCCAAGATCAACCGTTCATTGGTTCACACTAGCAAACTCAATGGGGATTAATCCAATGGGGGTAAACGTTGATGGTACCCGCTCCGATTACCACGATCACATTAAAAGTGAAGGTATGGCTATTGCGAATGTTTATTTTCGTCCATATGATAATTTTAAAATTAATTTGTGGAATGGCTATCTGGATAATGTGATAAATACCGCCATGATTGAAATTAACACAAATCAAAAGTTAAATGATAATGTTTCAACCTATCAGGGATTAATATATTTACATCAGGATGCTGTAAATGATGGTGGAAATAAAGATCAAAGTAAAACGTACATCCTTAAAGGCGGTCAGTCAAATGCGATAAGCGCTCAATTCGGAATAAGAAACAAAATAATAAATACCTCAATTAATTACACACACATTACCGGAGACGGCCGTTATTTGATGCCCCGCGAATGGGGAAAAGAACCATTTTATACTTTTATTCCGCGTGAAAGAAATGAAGGTTTAGGAAATTTGCATGCTATTGTGTTAAGATCCGGAATCAATGTGTTTAGTAATAAATTAAAAACTGGTTTAGCATATGGGTATTATCAACTTCCGGATGTGAAAGATTATCGTTTGAATAAATACGGTATGCCTTCGTACCACCAATTAAATTTTGATGCTTCGTACTCTTTCAGCAACTTTTTAAGAGGTTTAGAAATAAAAACCATAATTGCATATAAGCTAAATGCGGGCAATACGTATAATAACCTAAAGTATGTTTATAACAAAGTCAATCTGGTTAATCTAAATCTGATAGTAGATTTTAAAATATAATGTAATTTGTAAATTTAATTTAACGCAAATGAATAAGAAAAATAAAGAAATCATCAATGATGATAATCGTCGTGATTTCATAAAGAAGTCGGCTTTAGTTGGTTTAGGCGCCATGCTTAGTCCGGTTACAAATATTGTTGGTGCAACAGGCGTTGAAGCGTTAACAAGTAACGAAACAATAAATTCTGAATCCGGAGATTCAGGTAAAAAGCAAACCGTTACGGTTTTAATCACAACAGATATACACGCGCAATTATTTACACACGATGAATTTTTCTGGGAAAATAACCAAGCCGTATATAAAAAGCGTGGCGGTATGGCGGTTTTAAAAACCATGATCGAATCATTCCGTAAGAAGAATCCGGAACGTACTATTTTATACGATGGCGGAGATTACTTTCACGGACACGCCATAGCCTCTTTAACCGAAGGTGAAGCATTAATTCCTGTTTTTAATAAACTCGGATACGACTTAATGTTACCCGGTAACTGGGAGGTAGTTTACAAGAAGAAGAAAATGTTGTACGATATGGGGCATGCCAACGCGGCAAAAATTTGCGCGAACATGTGGCATAAAACCAACGATTCATACAACGGTGAATTAGTTTACCAACCTTATTGGATAAAATATGTAGCGGATGTTAAAATTGGATTTATTGGATATACCGATCATTTAATTCCAAAACGTCAGTCGCCGGCATACAGCGAAGGATTACGCTTTGAACATGCGGATGCTAACCTTGCCAAATATGTAAAATTATTGAGGGAAGTAGAAGGATGTGCCGTTGTGATTGTGGCAACGCATATGGGATTGGCACAACAAGTTGGATTGGCTAACAACCCGGCTTCCGAAGGTGTTGATGTTATAATGGGGGCGGATACGCACGAACGTGTTCGTGTACCAATTCAGGGCAAGTACACCAAAGTAATTGAGTGTGGCGCGTTTGGTTCATTTCTTGGTAAATTAGATTTGAATATTGAAAATGGCAAATTAGCCGGAATGGATTATCAGTTACTGGATGTGGATCCTGCAAAATATCCTGGCGACAAGGAAATGCAGACGCTGGTTGATAAAATTTACGAGCCATTCAAAGCCGAAATGCAAACAGTAATTGGTACCAGCAAAACACCGTTAGTTCGTTATTTTGTGATGGAAACGCCAATGGATAATTTAATTACCGATGCCATTAAATGGAAATTTAAACCGGATATTGCATTGTCAAACGGATTTCGTTTTTGTCAGCCTTTGGCAGTTGATCCTAAGACCGGTCTTGCAACCATTACGAAAGAATTTTTGTGGAATATGTTACCGGTAAATAGTGAGGCAAAAACCGGAATTGTGACAGGTAAGCAAATAATGGAATGGTTGGAAAAAGAATTACAAAACGCGTTTGCTAAAGATCCTTCTAAGCGATTTGGAGGATGGTTTGTGAGATACAATGGGTTGGAAGTTAATTTCACCATCGGTAATGAATTTGGAAAACGTGTAAACTCAGTTAAAGTGGGCGGGGCGCCATTAGAATTGGAAAAAGAATATTCGATAGTTGCCTGTGAAAGGGAAGGGGATCCGGATGATACATTATGTCGTATCGAGCATGTGAAAAATCCAAAACGTTTGCCAAATCTTATGCACGATGTGATTATTGAATATTTAAAGCAACATTCTCCTGTTGAACCAAAAATTGAAGGGCGCGCAACAGCTACTGATGAACCTAAAACTTTATTAACTCAACTAAAAGGCACTACCTACGAGTTTAGATAAGTGTTTGTGAAAAACGGGTTGAATTAGTAAATTAGGGCATGGAGAATCTGAAAGAAAAACTAAAGAATTTTTTAGAAGCGAAGCTTATTGAGGAAATTGCCCGGGAAGGTAAATTCATGTCCTTTAAAGAAGGTGATGTAATTATTGATTACAATAAAAACATCAAATTTATGCCTCTGATTCTATCGGGTACGATTCGTGTAATGCGAAAAGATGAAGAAGATCGTGAAATTTTATTATACTATTTGAGTTCTAATGAAAGTTGCGCTATGGCGTACACCTGTTGCATGGAGGCCCGCAAGAGTGAAATTAAAGCCATTGCTGAAGATAACGTTACTCTAGTGGCTATTCCGCATGAAAAGCTTGATGAATGGCTTACAAAATATCCCAGCTGGAAGAGTTATATTTTCAATAGTTTCACTCAGCGATTTAATGAATTGTTGCGTTCTTTGGAAAGTATCGCTTTTCATAAACTGGATCAGCGATTAATAAAATACCTTAAGAATAAAGCGAAAGTTACAGGCAAAAAAGCTATACAGCTTTCTCACAATCAAATTGCCGAAGAGATGGGTACCAGCAGAGTGGTTATTTCACGCTTATTAAAACAATTGGAGAACGAGAAAAAACTTATTTTGTACCGAAACGAAATTAAACTGTTAAGTGATTTTTAACAGTAATAGCTACTAAAATTTTGGAGTTTTGTGACTTTTGTCATAGTATAAATTCATGTAGTTGTTGAAATTTGCTTTCGTAAATTAAATGAAAGCATTATGATAATCGAACAAATTTATACCGGATGTTTAGCCGAAGCGGCTTATTACATCGAAAGTAATGGCGAGGCGGCTATTATTGATCCTTTACGTGAAGTAGATCCCTATATTCAAAAGGCTAAATCACGTAACGCGAAAATTAAATATGTTTTCGAAACGCATTTTCATGCCGACTTCGTAAGCGGTCATGTTGATCTGGCTAATAAAACTGGTGCGGTTATAGTGTATGGACCAACTTCCATGAAAACCGGTTTTGATATGTTGGTTGGACAAGACGGAGAGGAATTTAAGTTGGGAAACATCTCTATTAAATTAATTCATACTCCCGGTCACACCATGGAAAGTTCATGTTATCTTTTAAAAGATGAGTCGGGTAACGAAAAAGCAATTTTCACAGGTGATACTTTATTTATTGGCGATGTTGGTCGTCCGGATTTAGCACAAAAAGTTATTGCTGAACTTACACAGGAAAAACTGGCATCTCACTTATACGATTCTTTACGAAACAAAATCATGCCTTTGTCGGATGATTTAATAGTTTATCCCGGACACGGTGCCGGAAGCGCTTGTGGTAAAAACATGAGTAAGGAAACAACCGATACTTTGGGTCATCAAAAACAAGTAAACTACGCTTTAAATCCAAATTTAACACGCGAACAATTTATTAAAGAGGTTTTAACAGGGTTAATGCCTCCTCCGGGATACTTCCCGCAAAATGTTTTAATGAACATTCAGGGTTATGATAACTTTGATAATGTTATGAAACGCGGTACACGCGCTTTAAATGTTACTGAATTTGAGGTCGCGGCTAATGAAACCGGCGCATTAATTATTGATACACGCCATCCTTCTGAATTCAGAAAAGCGTTTATTCCTAATTCAATCAGCATAGGTGTAGATGGTAGTTTTGCAGTTTGGGCCGGAACATTAATTCCGGATGTTAAACAGCCATTATTGATTGTTGCAGATGAAGGACGCGAGGAAGAAGTGATTACCCGTTTATCACGCGTGGGCTATGATAACCCCTTAGGATTCTTAAAGGGCGGAATGGCTGCCTGGATTGCTGCAGGTAAGGAAACGGATACGGTTAATCAGATTAATGCCGATCAGTTAGCTACTCTGATGAAAAATGAAAAATTAAATGTATTGGATGTAAGAAAAGCCAGCGAACATTATAGCGAGCACGTGGTAGATGCGATTAACGCGCCATTGGATTACATTAACGATAGTATGGCTAAAATAGACAAAAACAAAACCTATTATGTGCATTGCGCGGCCGGTTACCGCTCTATGATATTTATTTCAATTTTACAGGCAAGAGGTTATCGTAACTTAATTGATATTAATGGAGGATTTGCTGCTATTAAAAATGCAGGTGGATTTAAGATTACCGATTATGTTTGTCCAACAACAATGCTTTAATTCTCATAACAATAATGAAAAAGCCGCCTCGTTGCGGCTTTTTTAGTTATAAAGCTTATCTTCAATATTGAAACTCGCTAAATGAAAAAAAATGTGATACAACTTCTCAGGACTAAAATAGTTTTTTTGGC
This sequence comes from Bacteroidia bacterium, assembly GCA_040403535.1. Taxonomy (GTDB): domain Bacteria; phylum Bacteroidota; class Bacteroidia; order B-17B0; family Aurantibacillaceae; genus JAHEYG01. The sequence goes on along the minus strand of JBBAKL010000027.1, from coordinate 11,034 downwards.
ACTGATGCTGTTGTTAGGAAATGTTTCCTATTCACAAACTCAGGATTCATTGGCGATCTATAAGAAAATAAAAGAGGTTGCTGAAAAAAGAAAATTTACTTCCTGGTTGTACTATACAATATTTGTTGACCCCTCGCCGCAGGAGTATCCAAAAGAGCCTTCATCAAAGGAAAAGAAAATTGTAAATCCATACTTAAAACAAGAAAATAAAATCATAAGAAACATTTATGTAAAGGTTTACGATCCTTTTGGTTATTCTGTTAATGATACTGCACAACGTAAAATAAACGGAATACAAAAGCTGGGTAACGGTTTACACATTGCTTCGTTTAAACGGGTAGTAACAAGCCGCTTATTGTTTAAGGAAAATCAATCTTTAAATCCATTATCCTTAAGTGAATCGGAACGTTTGCTCCGTCAATCGGTTTTTGTTAACGATGCGCGAATAATAGTATCAGATACTTCAGATACCGATAGTGTGGATGTATATGTATTGGTTCATGATAAATGGACTGTAAGTATGCCGGTTGTTATTACCGATGTGAATGGATACGCCAGATTTAAAAACCAAAACCTGTTTGGAACCGGTAATCAGTTTGAGCAGTATGTTGGTTTTACTAAACCCGATTTGATGTCTTATTCCGGATATTACAATATCTCCAATATAAAAAACAGCTATGTGTCATCTCGTTTGTTTTACAGCACTAATAATGATGGTACCGAAGTCGGCGTTGTATTCGACCGACCTTTTTATTCGCCATTAGCCGAATGGGCCGGAGGAGCAGAGTATAATTATTCATGGAAATATTTTTCGTATACAGATTCCGTTACTCTAAAAAGCAAGCGTCAGGAACTCAACCAATCGTATTACGATATATGGCTGGGAAAAAGTATAAAAATAAATGCCTCACGAAAATTATTTAATCAAAGTACCAATATTATTGTTGGTGAACGATTTTATCTGAATCATTTTGATAAGCGGCCCGCTTTCAGTATAGATAAACAGATGCGGAATTTAAATTCCAGTTCCTTTATCGGTAACATTGGATTTGCTATTCAGCAATATTATAAAGATAAATTTATCTATCGCTTTGGTGCTAATGAAGACGTGCCTCAGGGTTTAATTTTGCAAGTGCTGTATGGGGTTACGGAAAATGAATTGGGTAACTCTAAGTTTTACATAGGAGGAGATATTGCCAGCGCCCGTCATTTCAGAGCAGGTTATTTTTCTGCCCGCTTATCATACGGGTTGTTTTTTGGAAAAAGCAGAGCCAATGATATTACAACACGGGCTAAGCTCAATTATTTTAGTGATTTATTAAGGTTAGGAAAATGGTATTTACGTGAATTTGTAAATAGTACCTGGGTTCTTGGTTTTAATAAACTACCTTACGAGCGTTTAACCATTACCGGTGATGATTTATATGGTTTTGAGAGCGGTAAACTCAGCGGAACTCACAAAGGTGTTGTTAACTTAGAAACAGTAGCTTATGCGCCGTATAATTTGGTGGGATTTCGATTTGCCCCTACCTTAATGATGGGACTTAGCATGATAGGTGATGAAAAGAATAAGTTTACCAACAGTAATCTGTATCAGGCCTACGCACTGGGTTTAATGGTTCGAAACGAAAATTTATTGAGCAGTACTTTTCAGATTTCATTTGGGGTTTATCCGTTTTTGCCAAATGGGCAGAATAATGTGATTAAGTACAGTCCGGTTACCTCCTTCACATTAAAAGTTAATGCCTTTACTGTGGGAAGGCCTGAATTCATCAGTTATTAATTATTTGGTAATTACGTTATCTATTCAGGCTTTTGTATTATTTTTAAGCAATGATTTATCTTACTTATAACGATTTACCATCCGGCATCTATTACAGTCAGGTTACAGATGTAGTAAATTATTTAAATTCGATTCAAACTAAAGAGAAAGTAAGATTAGTCGCATTTATTTCTATTCGTGGATTTTTTACCAACCGAAAAAAAATAAAAGATAAACTTCCGGATAGTGTTGTGTTACCTATGGCTCCGGGTATTTCACGCTGGAAATGGAACACAATTCCTTTAACGCTTCTGAAATTGGTAGGCGCTTCCGATAAAATAATGGCGCGCGGTCCTTTTGCCGCTGCCATGGCATTGTCGTTAAAGCAAAAAGGAAAAATTAAGAAAGTAATATTTGATGCGCGTGGCGCATATAAAGCAGAACTCAACGAGTACGATGTGGTAAATGATGAAATATTAAAACATCAGATCGCGCACTTAGAGCAGGATGTGTTAAGACGTAGCGACGCGATTTTGTCGGTTTCAAATGCTTTGGTTAATTACTGGAAAAGCGAGTATAATTTTAATTCAGACAAGCATGTCGTAATTCCATGTACACTTAGCAATGATTTCATTTTCGACTTTCCTCGTGAATACGAATTGAAAAATTTCAAAACAGATGCTGGATTTAATCCGGATGATGTAGTTATGGTTTATTCCGGTTCTTCTGCAGGGTGGCAATCCTTTTCATTAGTTGAGAATTTAATGGATACCATCATGAGCAAAAATTCTAAAGTAAAATTACTTTGGTTAACTCACGATTTAAATACTAATTCTGAATTTGTAAATAAGTATAAAAACCGAATTAAAACCAATTGGTTAAAACCTGCTGACGTGAGAAAGTATTTATTGGCTGCTGATTATGGAATTTTATATCGTGAAGATTCCGATACTAATAAAGTGGCATCTCCGGTTAAGTTTGCCGAATACTTAAGTTGTGGCTTGAATGTGGTAATAAGTGAGCAGTTGGGGGATTTCAGTGCATTTGTGAAAAATCATAATTGTGGATTGGTGGGGGAAGCGCATCTGGATTTAGAGCAACTAACATACAATCAGAAAAAAGCGAATCACGAATTAGCGATGAATTTTCTGATAAAAAATCATTTCACTAAAGAATACTTATCGTTATTAGATTAATATGAGAAAAATCGCATTGGTAACGGATGGAATTTGGCCCTACGTTTTAGGCGGAATGCAAAAACATTCGTATTACTTATGCAAGTATTTTGCTAAAAACAAAATACAAGTGGATTTGTATCACTTTAACCAAAGTGAACTTAATATTAATGCATTAGACATATTTACGGAAGAAGAAAAAAAATTCATTCATTCTTATGTGTTAAAATTTCCGAATACCGCGAAAGGATTTGGTCATTATTTGAAAAATTCACGTTTGTATTCCGAAATCATTTTCGATTCGATGAAAACTAAATTGAACGAATATGATTTTATTTACACTAAGGGTTTCAGCGGATGGAAATTGATTGAAGAAAAACATGCAGGAAAAATTCAATGCTGTAAAATTGGCGTTAAGTTCCATGGCTATGAAATGTTTCAGAGAGCGCCTGATTTTAGGACCAAGCTTCAGCAGTTGTTTTTATTACAAAGGCCGGTTAAAGAAATTTCATTGAAGGCAGACGTAGTATTTTCATATGGTGCAAAAATAACGGAGATCATTAAGCGGATTGGCGTATCCGAAAGTAAGATTGTGGAGTTGCCTTCCGGAGTTGAGACGGATCAGATTACAGAGAAAATACGAAATACGGCTTTGCCTGTTAAATTTGTTTATTTAGGCCGTTATGAGAGAAGAAAAGGTATTGAAGAATTAAATCAGGCTTTAAAATCAACGGATAAAACTTTTCAATTTGAATTTCATTTCATTGGACCGATTGAGGCAGATAAGCAAATACATTCTTCTAATTGTTTCTATCATGGCGAAATCAGAGATAAAAGCAAACTAAACGCATTATTAAAAAACTGTGACGTGCTGGTTTGTCCGAGTTGGAGTGAGGGAATGCCGAATGTAATATTAGAGTCAATGAGTAACGGATTAGCTGTGATGGCCTCTGATACCGGTGCTACCTCGTTATTGGTAAACGAAAATACAGGATGGATGTTAGATGAAATAAGTGCTTCTGAAATTAAATCCTTGCTACAAAAGATTATCAAAACACCTTCACATGATATTGATTTAAAAAAACAGAATGCTTTAAATAAAATTAAATCTGAATTTACCTGGGAGCATTTGATTAAAAAATTAATCAATAAACTGGAGGCTTAAACAAACTGTTTTAACCAGGCAATGGCTTCTTCACGCTTACTAAAAACTTTATACGGTCGTTTTGGTTTGTTGAAATTAAGATAAAAATTAGCAATCATTTTATAAGCCAGATTATTGACAACTACAGCTGATGCTTTAATTGCTGAAATGTCTTCAATTAAAATGGCATTATCTCTTGCTTCCTTGGTGATACTCACGCCTTCGCCGGCCTCAATAATAAATGGAAGTAAATTTTTATCATTAAGTTCATCATACCACTTCAGGAGTTCCATTTGTAATTCAATGTTTAACTCTGTGTGATCTTTGAAATAAACATAACCAATGCCATCTTTGCGCAATGCCAAGTAAATCTTTGGGGTATCAATTTCCTTTACTATTTCAACACTTTCTGTCATTCTTGTTTAGGTTTGAAGTACCCCAACATTGTACGGTTTTGTTATTGGTGCATGATTAGCCATTTCAATCCCCATACTAATAACTTTTCTGGTTTCCAGCGGATCAATGATGGCATCAAGCCATAAGCGCGCGGCCGCGTAGTAAGGAGTGGTTTGTGAATCGTAACGGTCTTTTATTTTATTAAATAATTCTGCTTCACGTTCAGGTGTGATTTCTTCACCTTTTGCCTTTAATGAAGCAACTTCAATCTGTACCAATGTTTTTGCTGCCTGCGAACCTCCCATTACCGCAACTTGCGCAGTTGGCCATCCTACTATTAAACGCGGGTCGTATGCTTTACCGCACATGGCGTAATTTGCAGCCCCATAGCTATTCCCTAATATGATCGTGAATTTTGGAACCACCGAGTTAGCCATGGCGTTCACAAGCTTAGCACCATCTTTTATAATGCCGCCTTGTTCGCTTCTTGAACCAACCATAAATCCGGTAGCATCTTGTAAAAAGACTAATGGAATTTTTTTCTGATTGCAATTCATGATAAAACGCGCTGCTTTATCGGCACTGTCGCTGTAAATTACACCACCAAACTGCATTTCTCCTTTTTTACTTTTCACCACTTTACGCTGGTTGGCTACAATACCAACAGCCCAGCCATCAATACGTGCATAGGTGCAAATAATGCTTTGTCCGTATAGTTCTTTATATTCTTCATGTTCGCCATTATCTACTAAACGTTCAATAATCTCGTGCATGTCAAATTGTTTATCGCGGGTATCCGGGATGATACCATAAATTTCTTTCTGATCTTTTTTAGGCAGAGCAGGGGCAATGCGGTTAAATCCTGCTTTATCGTAATCACCAACTTTACTCATGATGTTGCGAATGCGAGTAAGGCAATCGGCATCATCCTTGCATTTGTAATCGGTTACGCCGCTTACTTCGCAATGAGTAGTAGCGCCTCCCAATGTTTCATTGTCGATGCTTTCACCGATAGCTGCTTTTACAAGGTAACTTCCTGCTAAGAATATAGAACCGGTTTTGTCAACAATCATAGCTTCATCGCTCATAATTGGTAAATAAGCACCACCTGCTACACAACTTCCCATTACAGCTGCAATCTGCAAAATTCCCATGCTGCTCATAACGGCGTTATTTCTGAAAATGCGACCGAAATGCTCTTTGTCAGGGAATATTTCATCCTGCATTGGTAAATACACACCCGCCGAATCCACCAAGTAGATAATTGGTAAACGGTTTTCCATGGCAATTTCCTGAGCGCGTAAGTTTTTCTTCCCGGTGATAGGGAACCACGCTCCGGCTTTTACAGTAGCATCATTCGCTACAACAATGCATTGTTTGCCGCTAACGTAGCCTATAACGGTTACCACGCCTCCGGCAGCACAACCGCCATGTTCGGTATACATGTCATATCCGGCAAACGCTCCAATTTCGGTACGAGGACTATCTTTATCCAATAAAAAATCAATACGTTCACGGGCGGTCATTTTACCTTGTTCATGTAATTTGTCAATACGTGCTTTACCGCCACCTAAATGTATTTTAGCCAATCGCTGTTCCATTTGAGAAATCAGCAATCTCATTTTATCGTCGTTTTTATTGAATTCTAAGTTCATATACTATTGGAATCTAAAACTCAAATATAGCATTCGTTAACCACATAATCTAAGCTCATCTTTAACCCATTCACTCATTTAAAACCTCTTTTCACCCAGTTTTAAATGCAGTTCACTCATTTTAATGATAAATTCTGTAACTGATAATCAGATACTTAGTTATACTATTAAAGTTTTTTGAAATTTTGGCGTAACCCCAAAGCTCGTTTGCCATTATAAAGATATAATGCTAAAAAACGCAGCTGATATGAGTTTTAACCCGCGATACCATCATACCACCGCACAATTGCACGACGAGCAATTGATCATAGAAGCTGCGAAGGAGAATCCGCAGTACTTCGGACTGCTATACGACAAATACTATAAGCAAATTTTTGGTTATGTGTATCAGCGTATGGACGATAAAGAAACGGCTTTTGATGTAACAGCTCAGGTGTTTTTAAAAGCTTTAACCAATTTGCACCGTTACGAATTTAAAGGAGTGCCTTTTGCAAGTTGGTTATTCAGAATTGCTCACAGTGAAGTGATGCAATTATTTAGAGATCAAAAAAACAAACGCGCTATCAACGCGGATGTGGGCGACTTAAGAAATATTTGTGAAGAAGTTCACGAACCGTTTTTTGAAGAATATCTTCCACACATTCAAACTCTGATTAAGCAATTACCCGATGAGGATCTGCAAATGGTTGAAATGCGTTTTTTTGAACAACGACCATTTAAGGAAATAGCCGAAATTTTAAATATTACTGAGAACAACGCCAAAGTAAAAATGTACCGTATACTGGAGCGTTTGAAAAAAAGTATAACGAATTTTAAATTGTAGTATGGAACCAAAATTTAATTTGAATCGCCCCAAGGTAAGTGATGACGAAATAAACAAGCACAAGGATTTTAATAACCTTGTGAAACAGTTCAAAGAACAAAGCATCCAAAAGGCACGCAGCGATGTAAACTTTTTAAAGAATAAAAAAGCAACATACGCTACCGTTATAGCCGGAATAGCCGTTGTTTGCACCGTTACTTATTTCGCAGTGTTTAATAAAAAAAGTACAACTAAACCAACTACAAATGATACTACCACTACTTTAGCTCAAAATAAAACTCAAAGTACCAAAACAGCCGAAAGAAAAGCATTTATTGCTCCGCCGGTTAAGAAAATAAATGTTCCCTACCATTCATATAAGGTTAATGCTGATAAGGGCGGAGAAATTACCCATAACACGAAATCAAAAATAAAAGTCCCTAAAAATGCGTTTGTCAATAAAAACGGACAAGACATTATTGGTGAAGTTGAAATTCAGTACCGGGAAATGCACGATCAGGCGGATATTATTGCAAGCGGTATTCCAATGACCTATGATAGCGCCGGAACACAGTATCATTTTGAAAGTGCGGGTATGTTTGATATAAAAGCCAGTCACAAGGGTGAAGAAGTGTTTTTAAAACGCGACAAACCTGTAACCGTAGATATGGTTTCGAGGCAAGCCGCTGACAGTTATAACCAATATTATTTAGATACTGTTTCTCAAAAATGGGTAGTGATTAAACACGATACTCCTGTTGCTGATAAACGTAAACCACCCGAAAATAATTCTACGCAGATAAGTACAATAAAACAACTAAAGCAACTCGAACAAAAAGCTGAACACATTCCCTTAAAAATTGATAGTGTAAGAACGGTTTACACTAAAAAAATTGAAAAATTGCCGGTGCCTAAGCAACCTTCCAAACCGGCGAAAGCTACACCCGGTAAACCCAAATTTGAGCTGGATGTTGATTATAAAGAATTCCCTGAACTAAGCGCATTCAAGAGCGCGGTATTTGAAGTAGGTAGCGAAAACAGAAATTACAGCAATGAACTTCATGAAATTACCTGGAGCAGCGCTACCATATCGGAGGGCCCTCAAAAAGGTAAAAATTACATTCTTACGCTTGCATTGCGCAACAGAGTAGAAAAGTTAGTAGTATATCCGGTTTTAAATGATGCCGATTTCGCAACGGCAATGAGTAGTTATGAGAAAAAATTCGAAGATTATAATAAGCTGCTTGCAAAAAAAGAGGCAGAAGAGTTGAAATTGAAACAAGAGATGGAAGCCAAACAAAAAGCTTTTGTTGAAGAACAAAAACAATTAAGTGCTCAGGCTTTACGCGAAAAAATAATACTACAAAAACAGCAGGAAGAAGAACGTAATGAACAATATCCTGATTTAAATAATGGACAAAAAGTGATACGTACTTTTCAGGTAAATAACTTTGGTATTTATAATTCAGATTGTCCGAAGTTAATGCCAAGCGGCGGAAAACTAAAAGTGATATATGCGCTAAATGAAAAAGATGTGCCTCTACAGCCATTGATCGTTTACATGGTGGAACATGGCAGCAATAAATTGTTTACCTATGATAACAAGTCGTTTTACGATTTAAAGTACGATACTGACAAGGAATATACGGTTTGTGTAGTTAGTAAGGGTAATTTATACATTTATCCGAAAGATAAATTTAAAGAAGCGGTAGAGAATAAAACACGTAAACTACTCGTTACACCATTGCCGCAAGGAACTAATGATGTGGCAGACTTACGCCGTGCTTTGGAAATTTAAAAATCTCTTTCCTTTAGGATTGCGGGAGCCGATTTCGGAGGGTGAGACTAATCCGTTCAACTAAAAATACTATGATTATGAAAAGGCTATTGCTGCTTTCATTAACTGCGGTGTTATCCGCTGCGTTTATTCCAAAAAAGAAAAAAATATTTTTCCCTCCCGGAACGGCGAAAATTAATGATACTTTGTTTGCCGACAAGACTGAAATTTCTAATTTCTCGTGGCAGGAATATGAAATGTGGGTAAAGGCAAAATACGGTGCTAATTCTCCCGAACATATTGCTGTTTTACCTGATACTTTAGTGTGGCGACAAAACAACTCGTATAACGAACCTTATGTTTATTTCTACTACCGTCACCCGGCCTATAAAGAATTTCCGGTTGTGGGAATTAGTTATGAGCAAGCTCAAGCTTATTGTAAATGGAGAACCGAGCGTGTGAAAGAATTTATGTGTCTTTCTAAAAATTATAATGTGATTGAATTTGAGTACCGCTTGCCAAGTAAACAAGAATGGGAGTTTTTAACCAATAATGGTTTGGGCTATTTTTCTAATAACGCAAAAAACGAAAAAGGGAAAATTAAGTTTAATCACCGCTGGGCTATAGACAGTATTGAGGCAAAAGAAGGTTATCAGCATCCTTTTCCGGATGTAACAGCACCGGTTACTTCCTACGAAAAAAATCTTTTCGGTTTATATAATTTAATTGGTAATGTTTCTGAGATGATTTCCGAAAAAGGAATCAGTAAAGGTGGCGCATGGTGCCATTTGAAAGAAGAATGCAGAGTTGGAAAAGATATATCTTACGAAAAGCCTACTGCCTGGTTAGGGTTTAGGTGTGTTTGTGTTGTAAATACAAAAATAAACTCGTGAATGGTTTGAATGCGTAATGATCAAAATGAAACCGGCAATAAGTCGGTTGTAATTTTTTATTAAATAGAATTGAACTATTTATATCTACTTTAATTCTTCTTTACAAATTTTGTAAGTATAACGATCGACTGCTCGTTTATTTTACCTTCAATTTGCTCGTGATTATCGGTAATGAGTTTGATTCGTTTTACTACTGTACCTTTTGATGCAGTAAAGTTTGTTCCTTTAACATCTAAAGCCTGTGTAAGTACTACGTTATCTCCGTTTTCTAACACATTTCCAAAGGCATCCTTATGAACTTCTTTCGCTGTAAGCGCGCTCATTGCCCATGAAATCACTTTTTCATCTAAATCAATAGAAGAAATCAAATCCGCAGCCCAGTTTTCATTCTTAAATTTTTGAAGTAATCGGTAACTTAATGCTTGCACACTCGGCTCAGCACTCCAAATGCTGCCTTCCAATACGCGCCAGTTAAAGGCATCTTCCTTATCTAAATTCGATAAGCATATTGGGCATAATGCTACCTGATTGGCTATTGAATCATCACTTTTCGGACTAACAGTATAAGCAGTTGTAGCGGCTTCGCTGTTACATAATTCGCATTGACCTTGGTTTCGTTCCTTAAGAGATGGGGAAATTGTCATAAAAACAGATTTAGAGCGACAAATGTATACTTATTTTCGGTATGGATACTTTTTGTGGATCATGATTTACATCAGATTCCCAATAACTACATCATTGAGCTCATCTTTTATTGAATTGTTGCTACCTATGATTTCTTTACCATATAACCAATTATCACCGTCCTTAAAATCGGTAATTGTTCCACCGGCCTCTTCAACGATTAAAGCTCCTGCTGCCACATCCCAAGGACTTAAATTATATTCGAAAAATCCATCAACACGTCCGCATGCTAAATAGCAAAGGTCGGCCGCCGCTGCACCAATTCGTCTAATGCCATGTGTATTTTGCATTAAATGTTTTAATGCGTTTAAATATCCGTCTAATTTTGAGAAATTGTATATTGGAAATCCGGTTGCAATTAAGCTGTCTTTCAATTTTTTGTTATCGGATACTTTAATTGGGTTGTTGTTTAAATAAGCGCCTTTGCCTTTAACCGCAGTAAAACATTCGTTACGGTTAATTTCGTACACAACGCCCAGTACAATTTCTCCATTGTGTTCTAATGCTATGCTAACTGCGTAACATGGAATACCGTGAACAAAATTGGTGGTGCCATCTAAAGGATCTACAATCCAATTGTATTCTTTTTTTCCTCCCGCTGAATTTTCTTCTACAATAAAACCGGATCCTGGTAGTATTTCATTAAGATCGTTCACAATCATCTCTTCCGATGTTTTGTCAACATAGCTTACCAAGTCATTTAAACCTTTTACTTCCACTTTAGAATTATTGAAGGTTTCGCGCTC
>JBBAKL010000026.1:0-36904 GCA_040403535.1 Bacteroidia bacterium | reverse complement strand
GAAATTTTAGAATTTAGATTTTCGATTTCAGATTTAAAGCTTGCTGTGCTTGACTGTAAATTTTCAATTTGACTTAACAGGCTCTGGTTTTCTGAACTTACCTGATTGAATTTATTTTCCCAGTTACTGATCTCTTCCGATAAACCACCCACGTTTTCAAGTTTAGAAGTAAGTTCTATGTTTTCTGCTTTTAACTGTGTTACCTCGTTTGATAAAGCAGCATTGTTAGCAGATAGGGTTGTGATCTCGTAGTTCTTTGTATTAAGTACTTCTTTTAATTCGTTAATTCTTGGTTCTACGCCGGCGTTAGTTTCAGAAAGTTCTGCTTTAATTAAGGCTAATTCAGCATCTTGTGCTTCTAACTTATCCTGAGTAGCATCTATTTCAGAAATTAAACTTGTGTTTTCCGCTAATAATTTCTGGAATTCAACTTCTTTTTGTTGTAATTGTTGCTGCGTAATAGTTTCTAATTCTGATTTAAACGACTCAAATGACGATTCTTTTTCGTTCCATTCAGATATGTTTCTGTTTAATTCAATGTTCAGGCGTTCAATTTCAGATTTGGTATATCCTAATTCGGCAGACTTAGAAGAGACAGATGAGTGTAATTCGGCAATAACATTGTTTTTTGAGTCCAGATCAGATTGTAACGAACTGATGATGGATGTTAAACGCGAAATTTCACTGGTTAAGTTTTGTACTTGCTCACCCTGAGATTGTAAAGAAGAAATTTTGAAGCTTTCAAATTCAGAAGATAAAGCGTTGAACTTTTCGGTTTGAGAAGTGATTTCAGAATTTTTGATTTCGATTTCACGAGCCAAATCTTCAATTCGTGTATTCTGATCATCGATATGAAGGATCATTTCACGGATTTTCTCCTTGAAATGATCGTTTTCGATAACAAACTTGTTTAACTCTTCAGTTAACTTGCTGTTTTGTTCGTTAGAATGAATTAATGTGTTTGATAATTTTGATTCGTATTCAGCTCTTACCGATTCAACATCTGCATTAGCTAAAGCTTTCAATTCGTTAATCTGACTTTCATAGTCTGCTTTTAATACTTCGGCTTCCGATCCTGCAAATGCGCTCAATTCATTAATGCGGTTTTCGTAGCTGCTGATTAACTCCTGCTGTTTAGCATTAAAATCAGATGTTAATTCATTAACTGTAACATTGAATGATGAGGTTAAGCTGGATTTCTGATTTTCAATTTCTGATTCTAAAGACGAGATACGGCTTTCGTAAGAGCTAGTGCTTTCAGCTAATTTCGCGTTAACCCCATCTTCCATACGCTTTAATTTACCTTCATACTCATTAGTTAAAGTTTCGATTTGAGATGAAGAAGCGGTAGAGGTCTCATTTAATTTGCTTTCGTAATTAGCCTTAATGCTTTCAATCTGGTTAAAGTAATCAGTTCTTAAACCTGAAACTTCCGCTTCATGTTTAGCGTTCAGTTCAACTTCCTTATCTAATAATAACTGACTTAAAGCATTTATCTTTAATTCATATTCGTCACGGATACCGATTTCGCGGTAATGCGTATTCGATCTTAATTCTTCAATTTGCGTAGTTAATTCTTTTTTAACCGCTTCTAATTCTTCATACGAAGCATTTTTTACCGATTCTATTCTAGTTTCGTGTTCGGCGGCTACATTTTCAAGCTGAGATTTTAATGATTCAATTTCGCTTAAATAATTTGCAATCTCGTCTTGTTTAGCTTGTAATTGTTCTTTAATGCTCGAACGCAATTCCTTAAACGAAGCCAATTCGGCTTTGTAATTCTGATTGTCACGCTCCATTACCGCCATTTTTGTATTTAATACATCAATGGTCACCTGTAAACGTTTACAGTCTTCATCGCGTTCAATCAGTTGATTACGGTAATCACTTAAAGAACGTTTTAGTTCAGTAAACTCTTTTCTCAGAGCTAAATCACTGTCGAAAACTTGTTTTAAATCGGATTTTAAATTTTCTGCGTTCATGCGGTTATGGTATTATGCGAAATTGATAAATTAGTTTTGTTAAAAATAGACAATGTATCTCCGCGATTAACCGCGCTAAAAATTATGATTCAACACGTTAATGTTAATTAAGTAGAGTTGTAATTAAACATGAATTGTTAATAAAGTTGACGTTTAAAAACCAAATAGAGGCATTTAAAATCAAGTAATGCTGCTTTAAATTTTGTTACTTTGCAATTATTAAACACACAGTATGATTCCTTTTTCTCCCCCTCGAATCGACGATTTAATTTGCAACGAAGTCGTTGCCGCATTAAAATCGGGATGGATTACAACCGGTCCGCGTACCAAAGAATTTGAAAAGCAAATTACGTTGTATTGCGGCAATAAGGCCACTTTGTGTTTAAATTCAGCTACTGCCGGATTAGAAATTATGTTGCGTTGGTTTGGTGTGGGAAGTGGCGACGAGGTTATTTTACCGGCATATACTTATAGCGCTACTGCAAATGTAATTGTGCATTGTGGTGCTACTCCGGTATTTGTTGATGTTAATGAAGATGACTTTAATATAAATAGTAATGCCATTGAAAAAGCCATCACTTCAAAGACTAAGGTAATAATGCCGGTAGATTTTGCCGGTTGGCCATGTGATTTGGATGTAATTACAGAACTGGCAATAAAGCATAAATCGAAGTTTGTTGCCGCAAATGACATTCAGAAACAATTAGGACGTATATTAATACTATCGGATGCAGCTCATTCGTTTGGCGCCACATATAAAGGAAAGAAAACAGGTTCGCTCTGCGATGTTTCAGTATTTTCTTTCCATGCCGTTAAAAACTTAACCACAGCCGAAGGTGGTGCCATAGCCTTAAATTTGCCGGAACCCTTCAATAATGAAGAGGTATATAAATACTTATGCATTAAAACACTTCATGGCCAGAATAAAGATGCCCTTGCTAAAACTCAAAAAGGCAATTGGAAATATGATATAGTGGAAGCAGGTTATAAATGTAACATGACCGATATTGCCGCTGCAATTGGTCTGGTTGAATTAAAACGCTATGATAACGATACCTTAGTTCGCCGTAAAGAAATTTTTGACAGATATACCAATGCTTTTAAAAACGATTCGCGCATAAAAACGCCTATATATAAGACAAACGAAAAAAACAGCTGTTATCATTTATATCCGTTACGTATTAATAATATCAATGAAGCACAACGCGACTTAATTATAAAGGAAATTTTTGACCAGGACGTTTCGGTAAATGTTCATTTTATTCCGGTTCCGGCCATGAGTTTTTATAAAGGGATGGGGTATGATGTGCATAATTACCCGGTCACCTATAAAAACTATAGTTGCGAAATATCGCTTCCGGTTTATTATGATTTGGATAACACCAAAGTGGATTTGGTTATTGAAGCCGTTTTTAATGCTTTAAATAAAACAGTGTGATAAAACGCTTATTTGATATTGTGTGTTCGTTAACAGGAATTGTTCTTTTATTGCCGGTATTCGTGGTTATTTATCTTGCAATAATCATTAATTCGGGATTCCCAGTTTTTTATTTTCAAAACAGAGTAGGAATGGGTAATAAAGACTTCCGTCTTTTTAAATTCCGAACCATGTATATTGATGCCGATAAAAAAGGATTATTAACTGTGGGAGGGCGCGATCCGAGAGTAACACCGGTTGGATATTATTTACGTAAATATAAACTTGACGAACTGCCGCAATTATTTAATGTGTTATTTGGAAGTATGAGCCTGGTTGGGCCACGTCCGGAGGTTAGAAAATACGTTGACATGTATAATCAAGAACAGAAACGTGTATTAGAGGTTAAGCCGGGAATTACTGATTACGCTTCTTTAGACTACATTAACGAGAATGAATTGCTGGCAGCATCTGAAAACCCTGAAGAAACATATATTAAGGAGATAATGCCTTCTAAATTACAATTGAACTTAAAATACATTAACGAAGCTGGACTAATGACCGATATTGGCATTATATCAAGAACGATTTCGAAAATAATAAAAGGATAATTAAATATTCTTAAGTAGCGATTTTAACTCGTCAACTTTTTCCACGTAACCTAACTTTTCAAACGAATACACTAAGTTGTTAAGCACTCGTTTCATTATTTCAAGATTGCTGCAAGGTAAATAGTACTTGTTTTCGGGTTCTATATTTAACTGTTTTAAAAACGAATCGATATCACCCTGATTAAATATTAAACCTTTACTGAACGGATTAATATAGAAGAGAATGTTATTAGATAAAGTCTTGTGATTAGTGTCAAATAGGTTAGCCGTTTCGTTTACATATGCCAAAACAAAATGCTGAGGTAGATTAATACCATAAACCGGTATATTAAGCTCTTTGCAAACCAATGCGTAAATAACACTCAACATCACCGGGTTCCCTTTTTTAGTTTCCAGAACTACATTAATAAATGAGTTTTGCGGTGCATGGTAATTACTGATGTTACCGCTAAACTGATGTACTTCAAAAAAGATGTGATTAACAATTTTGATTTTTTCAAGCGCGGTTAAGTCATCGTGAATTTCAAGCCAAACATCTTGTTTGATCTGCAGTAACTGTTTTTTAAGCTTAGCCTCATCCAAATCAGGGTACTGATAGCGGGCTAAAATGCTCATGCCTTTAAATAAATCTTCCTGTTCGTGTTCTGCCCAGTTTCTTAAGGCTTTGTTTAATGCTTCGAAATTAATGTTATGAATGATGCCTTCAATACGCTTTTGCATCAGCATATCAAAGCTGTTTTCCCAAGCTGTTTCAAGGTGAGGGATGGCAGGCGGCCCTAACATAATGAAACGCTCCTTTACCTGGGAGTAAATGTTTTCATCGGGATCGTCAAGCAAAGTAATCAAAGCGATTACTTCTTTAAGGTTCATTTGATTTTTACCTGCTCTCATATAACAAAAACAAAAATAGCCCACATGCATGGGCCATTTTAAGAGTACTTTATTATTTTTTAACAATTAGGCTGTTAATCGCTCTAAACTGTTTTGTATTAATAACTCTACGCTTTTTTTATAATCCTTGGTAAATTCTTTCCTAACGCGGTTGGCTATAATTACGCAGGCTGTCAGGCAATTATGCCCTAACATTCTTCCTAAACCATAAATAGCTGAGGTTTCCATTTCGAAATTGGTAATGCGGTGCCCGTTATATTGAAAGGAGGTTAAAAGGTCGTTAAGATTTAAACTGGAAGCTTTTAAGCGGATTTCACGGCCTTGTGGGCCATAAAAACCCGGCGCAGTGGCAGTGATACCAACATGATTCCCTTCCTTAAATAAATCCAGCAATTTATCAGAACCTTTCACGCAATAAGGATAAGGCAAATTACTTTGCCAGTTAACGTGTTTAATAAAGGCATCGCTAATGTTGTTTTCGCATACTTTGTTCCAATCCTGATAAAAGTTTAATAAACCGTCAAGTCCTAGTCCATGAGAACTTACCACTATGCCGTTTACCGGAATATCACCTTGCAAAGCGCCACTTGTTCCAAATCGAATAATGTTTAAACTTCTGAGTTGAGGATTTAATTCACGGGTGTTGGGATTAATATTCACAGCGGCATCCAGTTCATTCATCACAATATCAATATTGTCTGTGCCTATACCTGTAGAGAGTACGGTTACACGTTTTCCGTTAAACCAGCCGGTGTGGGTAATAAACTCGCGGTGTTCTGTCTTAAAATCGATTTTGCTGAAGAAAGCGCTAATTTGCGACACACGCCCCTGATCTCCTACCACAATAACAGTGTCGGCAATATCTTCATTTTTTAAATTAATATGATAAACGCGTTTATCTTCAGTAAGGATTAATTCGGTTTCGGCAAATTTCATAAACTTAAATATTAAGTAAAGCTAATACATATTTAGTGTAAATTATAAATCCGATTACCACGGAAATAAGAGCCGAGATTAAAACGGCACCTGCAGAAATGTCTTTAATAATACCGGCCTTAGGATTAAACTCCGGACTAACAAAGTTAACCAGGTGTTCAATAGCGGTATTAATGGCTTCTAATGATAACACCAAACTACAGCAAACTAAAATGGCACACCATTCAGATGAAGTTATGCCAAAGAAAACCCCTAAACAAATAGCCAATAGTGCATAGGTTAACTGTATTTTAAAATTTCTTTGATGCAAAGAAATTTTAATTCCTTTTAAGGCAAATCCGAATGATTTAAACAATTTATTCACAGTTGATAAAGGTATAGCTATTATTTGAAAAAACGACCTCTTTTTACTGCTAAAATAGTATATTTACTTGGTTAATAAATCAGTGTGAATATATACTGTTAAAATGAAAAAATCGGTAGTTGTAATATTAAGTTTTGTTTCAGCTTTTAGCTTTTCTCAAACTAATGACGATAAAGCTCTGGCTATTGAAGCCGAAACTAAATTAAAAGCTGAAAATTATGAAGATGCCCTGGAAGACTATTTGAGTTTGCTTTCTACCGATTCCAAAAACGAACAGTATAATTATAATGCCGGCGTATGTTATTTGAATTCCAATATTAATAAGGCAAAAGCCGTACCATACCTTGAAATTGTAACACGTAAAGAAAAACACAATCCAAATGCCGATTTTTTATTAGGAAGAGCTTATCAATATGCAAACAAGTTTGAAGAGGCAATTGTAAGTTTTAATAAATTTAAAGAGCTATCAAAGGGAACCGATGAAAATATAAAAGCGGTTGAACAGGAAATCCAATATTGTCTTAATGCAAAAGAATTGATTAAGTATCCTGTTGATTTAACATTTCATTCTTTAGGAAAAATTATTAATTCGGAGTTTTCTGATTATTATCCGTTTGTTACAGAAAACGAATCGTACATAGTTTTTAATTCGAAACGCCCGGTTAAAAAGGATGCTATCAAAGCAGAAAACGGTCAGTATTTAAATTCCATTTTTATTTCTAAGGTAGCTAATGGCGCTTATCTGGATGCATCCGTTATTGGCGAGCCTATTTGTGAAGGTAACAGCGGCGAAGAGATAATCGGTATGAGTGGCGATGGCAAAATGCTTTTGCTTCTTAAGCACGATTCGAAAGGTAAAACCAAAATCTATTCTACCACAATGGCTAAGGATGGTTATTTTTCAAAGCCGGAATTATTACCAACTCCCATTAATGATAAAGGCGATGAAATTGCGGCTTGTATTTCTTCTGATGGTAATATGTTGTTTTTTGCCAGTGATCGTGAGGGTGGATTTGGAGGAACGGATATTTATGTTTGCCGAAAATTGCCAAGCGGTAAATGGAGCGGAGCTAAAAATCTGGGAATAGGTGTGAATACGCCCTTTAATGAAGATTTTCCTAATATTTCACCCGATGGTCAAACGCTTTATTTCAGTTCCAAAGGCCATGCCAGCATGGGCGGTTACGATATTTTTAAAGCCATTTGGGATGAATCACAAAAACGTTTTGTTAATCCACGAAATCTTGGTTATCCAATTAATACGTCTTACGATGACATGAATTTTCGTATTTCAAAATCGGGCAAATATGGTTATTTGGCATCGGTTAGAGGCGGAGGAATGGGCGATAACGATATTTACCGCATTGTGTTTAATGATGCAGATATTGAATATACGGTTTTAATTGGCGAATTAAAATCAAAAGATAACACGACAATCAACTACCAAGATGTTTTTATTACGGTGAACGATATGATTTCTAATGAAGCGGTTGGAAATTACATGCCTAATCCGGTAAATGGCCGTTTTGTTATAATTGTTCCTCCAGGTAAATACAACATTAATGTTGAAGCGCCGGGTTTCAGTAATTCGGTAACACCAATTGAAGTATATGATAAATCATCGTATCAGTCACAAAAGAATTTAATTATAGAACTAAAAAAATAAAAAATCATGGTACATAACATGTCATTAACAAACTCATTATTCTCGCGCTTTGTTGCAGAAATAAGAGATGTGGAAATTCAAAAAGACCCAATGCGCTTCAGACGAAATATGGAGCGCATGGGCGAGATTTACGCTTATGAAATCAGTAAAACGTTAGAGTATAAGAAAACACAAACTAATACACCGCTTGGAGAAGCTGATACAGTTACGTTTGCTTCAGAACCCGTTGTAGCTACTATTTTGCGTGCAGGCTTACCTTTGCATTTTGGTATTCTTAATTTTTTCGACCGCGCCGAAAATGCTTTTATTAGCGCTTATCGTAAACATCATAAGGATAATACTTTTGAAATTGCACTGGAATACGTGGCTTGTCCGGATTTAACCGATAAAACATTAATTCTGTGCGACCCGATGTTAGCTACAGGGTCTTCCATGACTTTAACCTATAAACAATTATTAATTAAAGGACGACCAAAGCACACGCATCTTGTTTCAGTTATTGCCAGCAAACAAGGCGTTGATTTTGTAAAAACCCATATGCCTGATAATAACTATACACTATGGTGTGGTGCAATTGACGAAGAATTAACCGCGCACGCATATATTGTGCCCGGCTTAGGTGACGCAGGTGATTTAGCATTCGGAAACAAGTTGTAATTAATGTTCTCGCACAAAACATTACCGGTAAAGAAGGAGCTGTTTAGCAGTTTAATGTTTGATTTTTTAAACCGAAACGATTCTGTTAAGTACTTCTATTCGTTTTATCCGGATAAAAATGGCTTTACACAGGCATTAGATGCCTTATCTCACTTTTCGTTTAACCGCCATTTATTGGTTACCGAAATAAAGAAGCAGAGCACAAATGTAGATAACACCGCTAGTGCTACGTTTGCTAATATAGATCTCTTACTTAATTCTACAACGTTTACAGTTACCACAGGGCATCAATTGTGTTTGTTTACCGGTCCGTCTTATTTCTTGTATAAGATATTTTCAGTAATCAATTTATGTGAAAAATTAAAAACAGAATTTCCGGATAAGAATTTTGTTCCTGTTTACTGGATGGCTTCTGAAGATCACGACTTTGAGGAAGTTAATCACTTTCATGTTTACGGAAAAAAGATTGAATGGAATACGCCTCAAACCGGCGCAGTTGGTGAATTTTCAACGCACGATTTACAATTGCTTTTACCTCAATTAAAGGAAGTGGTAGGTGATGGTGATAACGCGAAGTATTTAATTGAATTATTTGAAAAAGCATATTTAAATCATAAAAACTTAGCTGATGCAACTCGTTACCTGGTTAACGAACTGTTTGGTAAATATGGGTTAGTCAGCATTGATGGAAATAATGCTTCGTTGAAAAAAAGTTTCGCTTCGTTTTTTGAAAAAGACATTTTTGAAAATATACCTTATCAGAAGGTTACTTCAACTGTTCAAAAATTTAAACAGTTTAAATATGAAGCTCAGGTAAATCCGCGCGAAATAAATTGTTTTTATATGGATAAAAACCTGAGAGCGCGTATTGAAAAAAATGACGATGGTTTTTCTGTGGTGGGAAGCAACTTGCAGTTTAATGAACAGGAGTTAAAACAAATAATATATAATCAAACAGAGCGAATTAGTCCTAATGTTGTTTTGAGGCCTTGCTATCAGCAATTTATTTTACCAAACATTTCTTATGTGGGTGGCCCAGGAGAGTTAGCTTATTGGCTGGAGTATAAATCCATGTTTGAAACCTTAGGATTATTTTTTCCGGTATTAACACCACGAAAATTTGTTACAGTTATAGATAAAAACGTAATCAATAAATTTAATAAACTTGGATTTGAAATGGAACATGTATTAGAAAACGAACAGGAGATGATTAAGATTTATCTTGAAAAAAACAATAAATCATTTAATCTGGATGAATATAAAAAGTCAATCGAAAATTTATTTAAAAACATTTCAGAGGAAATGGGAAAGGTTGATAAAACTTTAATGGCGTCGGCAGATGCGGAGAAACAAAAGAATTTAAACGCGATTGCTGTATTAGAGCAAAAAGCGATTAGGGCCATTAAGGCGAAATCCGATATGGAGGTAAATCAAATCAAAACCATTAAATCTAAATTATACCCTAACGGTGTACCTCAAGAACGTGTCGAAAATTTCAGCAGCAATTACACGAAATGGGGTGATGAATTTTTAACCGTATTAAAGGATAAATTAAATTACGACTTAAACAAAAACGGTATTGATATTGTGTTTGAAGTTTAGTTTTTATTGCCTAAAAACTGATGATAAACGGTTTTTATTTCGTGCTTAAATATCAAAAAGAAGATCAGGCTAAACACTGCCATTTGCACGAAGTAAAGGCTTACCGAATGCTCAGGATGGAAATAATACAAGAACACATTTACTAAAAGAAAAATCAACGGAATGCCTATTATTTTCATGGCGTTGAATTCATATTTGAAAATACTCTTTGTAAACAGATAGGATAAAAATATCTGGATCAATTTCACTCCTAATCCTGTATAAATAGCCCCCATTAGTCCGTAATGCCTCACTACAAAATAGGTAGCTATCAATTGAAACAAAGCACTTATTCCGAAAATTTTCAATAATATTTTAATGTTTTTCGAATAAAGTATAGTTGCCAGATAAAAGTAAAGAATGCTTCTTAAACCATAACCAGCTGCTAAAATCCCAATGTATTTTTCGCTTTCATAAAACTTTTCGTTACTAATTACTAATTTATAAAGGAGCGGTATGGCAATACAAAAAATAATCAATAACAAAATATTAATTGCGGTAAATACATTAAAATAGCGGTTAGTTTCTTTGGAGGTTTGCAACGTTTCTTGTTGAGCCCATATTTCATATATCTTAGGATAAATAATGGCGGTTAAGCTGTTTTGTAAAAATTCAATACCGAAAAAGCATTTAAGTACCAGATCATAGGTGTTTAAGTCTGTATTCGGAATAAATTCCTGAAGCATATAACGGTCGGTATAGCTCAGTAACCATACAAATGTTACATAAATTACGTATGGAGTGCAAAAAGATTTCAGATCGGCCAGGAATTTTTTCTCGTACTTGAAACTGCCATTAGAAGCATAAATGTAATTGGCAATGATAAAAATAATTACACCGGATAAAAGGCGTCCATAAATCGGACCAACCAATGTATCCGGAAACAAAAACAATCCTCCAACAGAAATACCAATAGTAGCTATAAAATTGATCAGGTTAGCGGAAAAGAATATTCCCGGTTTTTTCAGATAGATTAAAGCATTGGTTGATGCTTTGAAATAAGAGTTGAAAAACGCGGTTAAAACCGAATAAAATCCATAAGGCCAAAACTCCATTTGAAAATCCGGGTTAAATACTTTAGAAAAAATGAAAGTTCCTGTTAGGGCGGAGAGAATCAATAATGCAGCGCCGATTATTAAAAGCAAAATGGCAACCGTTCCAATAAATTGTTTTTGTTTATCGGGCTCCGACTTAAGCTGAGAGTATTTAATTCCAAAGTAGCTTTCTATGGAGTAGGAAAAAAGAATTTGCATCAGTAAGGAAACGCTGATGTAAAATGCTACCTGGGTAAATTGTAAATCGTTAAGGTAATTGGTATAGAAAGGTAAAAGTACTAAACCTGCCACCATCGGTAAGGCGCCGCCAATGGTATAGATGATGGAAGATTTTAAAAACGATTTACTAATCATTTGTTTTGCCTTAATCTAATCAGGCAACTTTTTCGTAAATAAAGAAATCGGATAAGGATCCTTTCTCTTTATGGGTTGATACGGGATATTTGTTTTTGATCACCTCTTTTAATTTCCAGCCTTTAATGTTTTTTTCTACAAAGTCTGTAAAGCTTCTTCTGTTTTCGTGCTGATGAACCGGTTCTTCGGCCTGGTTGTAGTCCGAGGCATAAATAATTACGTATTTATCCGCAGCCGCAAATAAATGAAGTAAGTAATTTTCAAAAATTTCTTTTTCAACAAGGTGATATAAAACGTCCAGTGACATGGTTAAATCCGCCCTAAACAAACGGGCATTATCCACAAAGGCTGAACTGTTATAAACGTAAAAGCTTTTGGTTTTGTCTGCCTTAAACTGATTATAACATAGTTTAACAGCGGTAGGAGAAACATCTAATCCAATGTACTGTGGGTATTTTGCAATTTTTAATTGGTTACCATCGCCACAACCAAATTCCATTACCACCTTAACGTTGTTTTTAGCTACAAAATCATTAATTACATCCGCTTTGTGTTCAGCTAAATGGTTGTAAGAGCCCGTTCCTGAATTGTCACCTTTTTGATAGCGTTCTTCCCAATATAATTCAGATCCTTTAAACTTTTTCTTTTGCTGATTGCGTTTCCAGTTCTTAACAAAAGGTATTTCTAAAATTGCCTGCTTTAATCCCATAGTGTTGGCTTTATTGCTTAAATTTGAATAGCTTAAAAAGTTCTAAATTACAAAAAAACGTGTTAATAAATGAAAGTGCTTTTTATTTCGTCCTGGTATCCTAATTCGGTTCATCCGTTAAAGGGTATTTTTGTAAAAAAGCACGCCGCAGCTATTAAATCAGCCGGGGTAGATGTAGAGGTGGTGGCAATTACGGTGAGTCCTTCTGCTAAAACATTTGAGAAGAAAATTTATACGCATACAGACGAATATGGCATTGTTACCCATCAGATAGAGCTTAATTCCCGATTCTATAAATGGATACATTTGAATTTGTTTTTTCAATACCGCGTTATATCTAAATATATTGAGAAGAATGTAGTGGAGGTGTTTAAACCTGATGTTATACACTCTAATGTACTCTATCCGGCCGGAATCATTGGTTATAAAATTGCAAAGCATTATAAACTTCCGCATGTAATTTCAGAGCATTGGAGTAAGGTAGATAAATTCATTTCCGGAAGTCTTTTCGGATACATTGGAAAAAAGGCCTATAATAATGCAGATTCGGTAACAGTTGTATCCGGTTATTTAAAAAACAGCTTATCAAAACACTTTAAAGATCCCTCACGTATTAAAGTTGTAAATAATGTTATTCATACAAGTATATTTAATTATAAACCAAAAGAGCAGTCAGATCAACTTATTTTTACCTGTGTTGCGCACTGGAGTCCGCCTAAACGGCCTGATTTGATTTTTTATTCGTTAAATGAAATAGCCAAAATACATCCAAAAAAAATACTTCTTCAGGTGGTAGGTGAGGGTGTTTTGTTAAATGAATTAAAAAATAAAAAATGGAATTTTGAGGTGTCTTATCTTGGTAATCTTACACCAGAAAAGCTTGCAGGGCAGCTTCATTTCAGTAATTATTTTTTACACGCCAGTAACATAGAAACATTTTCAATTGTTATTGCTGAAGCTCTGGCTACCGGTACACCAGTTTTAGCATCTAATGTTGGTGCTATACCGGAATTGGTTAATAATACCAATGGTTATTTGACAGAAAACACCGTTGATGACTGGAAAAATAATTTGAATCAATTATTAAAGGTTGCTTATGATAACGAAGCCATAAGCAAACAAGCATCAAAGTATAGTTTTGATAATATTGGAAAGCTCTTTTTAGATATATACCGGTCTTTAAAAAAATAATTACTTCGCAATTTTCTTATACGATTCGGTAATTCCTTTTATTAAGGATGAAGAAAGTCCATTGTGTTCCATTTCATTCAGACCTGCAATGGTGCAACCTTTAGGTGTTGTTACTTTATCAATTTCCTGTTCGGGATGAGTTCCGTTTTTAATCAGTAATTCAGCTGCACCCTTAACAGTTTGTGCAACAATAGTCCGGGCTGTATTAGCGTCAAAACCAATTTCAATTCCGCCTTGAATATTAGCACGAATGTAGCGCATGGCGAATGCTGTACCGCAAGCACCAATGATAGTGGCGGCTTCCATTAGTTTTTCTTCAATAACCACGGTTTTTCCCAGGGTATCAAACAATTTGCTTACGGTTTGAATTTGTTTCGAGTCGGCGTTTTCATACGCAATACACGTCATGCTTTCTGCAATCGCAATGGCGGTATTCGGCATAGCTCTGAATACCGACATCCCTTTCTGATTTTCAGAATGGTGCTTGTTAAGGGTATGGTTAATTTCTTCAATGCTAACTCCGGTAACTACAGATATTAAAATCTGTTTAGTGTTTAATGATCTGGAAATTTCTTTTAATACATCTTTGGTTTGAAAAGGTTTGACACAAAGCAAGATGATGTTGGCATTTTTAACGGCCTTTATATTATCACTTTCTACTTGTGTACCATTTTTCTTTAATCCGTCGAGTAAGCTCACATTACGGCGGGTAATGGTAATGTCACCGGCTTTGCTGTGTTTCGAACTTATTAACCCTTCTGCAATAGCAACTCCTAAATTACCACCGCCAATGATTGTAATTTTATTTGCCATCACAGTATTGCTTTTGCTTTAGTAATGGCGTTATCTAATCCGTCTGCCTTACTGCCACCTGCTTGTGCATAGAATGGTTGTCCGCCACCGCCACCATTAATTTCTTTCGCTAATTCGCGTACAATAGTTCCGGCGTTTAAATTCTTTTCCTTAACAAGATTATCACTTATGATAACAGAAATACTAGGTTTACCATTAACTTCAGCGCCAACTACACAAAAACAATTTTCAACTTCATTTTTAATCTCAAACAACATGTTTTTGATTTCTTCAGCGCTGTCGAATTTTATTTTTTCAGTTATAATATTGATGCCGTCTTTATTCTGAATTTTCGCTACTAATTCTTTTTTTATAGCGGAAGCTTTTTCTTTTAAAAGCAGATTCAGTTGTTTTTGCAATTCAGAGTTTTCTTCCAACAAGGTATTTACGCTTTTTACAACATCCTTACTGCCTTTTAAAATGGTTTTTACTTCATTTAAAACCGCAATTTGATTTTCAAAAAACTCTTCTGCTTTTACAGAAGTAACCGCTTCTATACGGCGAATACCTGCTGCAACGGCACCTTCGCTGGTTATTTTAAAATACCCGATTTGTCCCGTTGCCGGCACATGAGTTCCGCCGCATAATTCTATCGAATAATTTTTATCGAAAGT
The DNA here is from genome assembly GCA_040403535.1 of Bacteroidia bacterium. Classification (GTDB taxonomy): domain Bacteria; phylum Bacteroidota; class Bacteroidia; order B-17B0; family Aurantibacillaceae; genus JAHEYG01. The sequence continues at coordinate 21,964 of JBBAKL010000026.1, read as the reverse complement.
CACAACACGAACAATGTCGCCGTATTTTTCACCAAATAAAGCCATCGCACCAGTTTTTTTAGCGTCTTCAATTCCCATTAACTGGATGCTGGATGCAATATTTTCCCGGATTTTAGTATTAACGATGCGTTCAATTTGTTTAATCTCTTCATCAGTAACTTTCGAGAAATGTGAAAAGTCGAAACGTAAATATTCGTCATTTACCAAACTTCCTTTTTGCTCCACATGCGTACCTAAAACGGATCTCAATGCTGCGTGTAATAAGTGCGTAGCGCTATGATTATTGGTTGTTGATAAGCGTTTGCTCTTGTCAACTTTAGAAGTGTATTGAGCGTCTATTTTTTCAGGTAATCGGTCACAATAATGAATGATGACGCCGTTTTCTTTTTTGGTGTCGTTAATAGTTACTTTTTCATTAATGCTTTCAAGTATACCACAGTCTCCAACCTGCCCGCCACTCTCTGCATAAAATGGTGTTTTGTCTAATACCAAATGAAACTGCTCTTTGTTTTTAGCTTTCACTTTACGGTAGCGTACAATTTTACTTTGCGCTTCACTGTCTTCGTAACCTACAAATGAAGTTTCATTTTCTCCCTGTAATGTTTTTCCGTAAGTGGTATAAATCCAATCTTCAGTATCAACACTGGTAGCAGCACGTGAGCGGTTTTTCTGCTCATCTAAATATTTATTGAAGCTTTCTTCGTCAATGCTTAAATCATAGCTGCGGGCAATTAATGAGGTTAAGTCAACCGGAAACCCAAATGTATCATACAATTCGAATACGATTTTTCCGTCAATAACCGTTCCTTTTTTGGAATTAGCAAGGTCAATACAAACCTGATCGATTCGCTTTAGGCCAATTTCTAATGTTTTATAGAATGAAATTTCTTCTTCTTTAATTACTTTTTCAATTAGTAATTTCTGATTAATTAATTCCGGAAATGCAGCACCCATTTGATTCGCTAATGTTGGAACCAAACGATGCATAAAGGGTTCTTTTAAATTTAACGATTGGTAACCATAACGGATAGCACGGCGTAAAATTCGACGGATAACATAACCGGCACCGGTGTTGCTCGGTAACTGACCATCGGCAATCGAAAATGAAATGGCACGAATGTGATCGGCAATCACACGCATGGCAATGTTAATGATCAATTGTTTTTTATGGCGTTCTTCATCTTCCGGTTTATAACGGTGTCCGGATAGCTCTTCAATTTTATTGATGATAGGCATGAAAACATCGGTATCGTAGTTACTTTGTTTACCTTGTAATACTACACACAAACGCTCAAATCCCATTCCGGTATCCACGTGTTGTTTCGGAAGTTTGATTAAGGACCCGTCTGCTTTGCGTTCAAACTCCATAAATACGTTATTCCATATTTCAATTACTTGCGGGTGACCGGTATTAACCAATGTTTTTCCGTCAACTTTCTTTCTGTCTTCTTCTTTACGGATGTCGCAGTGAATTTCGCTGCACGGACCGCAAGGTCCCATGTCACCCATTTCCCAGAAATTATCTTTTTTATTTCCTCTTAAAATGCGGTCTTCAGAAATAAATTGTTTCCAGGTATCGCAAGCTTCCTGATCGAATGGAATGCCCTCTTTTTCGTCACCTTCAAATACAGTAACATATAGCTTTGAAGGATCAATTTTGTAAACTACTGTCAATAATTCCCATGCCCATTCAATGGCTTCTTTTTTAAAATAGTCACCAAAGCTCCAGTTTCCAAGCATTTCAAACATAGTGTGGTGGTAAGTATCCACACCCACTTCTTCTAAGTCATTATGTTTTCCGCTCACACGCAAGCATTTTTGAGTATCAGCAATACGCGGATGTTTGATGGGTGCATTACCAAGGAAAATATCTTTAAAGGGCGCCATACCGCTATTGTTAAACATTAGGGTAGGATCACCTTTAACAACCATTGGTGCCGATGGCACAATTTCATGCTTTTTACTTTTAAAAAAATCTAAAAATGTTTGACGTACTTTATTAGCTTCCATTATTTACGAAAAAAGAGTGCTAAGATAACAAAAAGCAAAGGGTTTAAAAACCAAAAATTTCCACATTTAGCTCTAAAATCACATTTTTTAAGCCTATATTGTAAAGGTTTTTTAACTTTTAAAGGATATCAAATTTGCTAATTTTGATGCCCCGTAAAAATCATGTCAAAAGTAAAGTATAGATTTAATACCAAATCACTCACCTATGAAAAGGTAAAAGTTACCTTTTTAGAGCGTTTCTGGCGTTTTTTATCTTACCTGGCAATTGGTCTGGTATTTGCCACAGTTACTATTATTTTAGCCTTTAAATTTTTAGATTCTCCAAAAGAGAAAATGTTACGCCGTGAAATTGAAACCCTTCAGTTGCAATATGATTTATTAAATAAAAAAATGAATCAGGTGCAAGTGGTATTAAGTGATTTACAAGACCGCGATGATAATATTTACCGTGTGATTTTTGAAGCGGAGCCTATCCCGGCCAGCATACGACAAGCAGGTTTTGGAGGAAGCGAACGATATGAGGTTTTTGATAATTATGAAAATGCAGAGCTTTTAAAAAACACAACCGAGCGATTGGATAAAATTGCCAAACAAATGTACATACAATCTAAATCTTTTGATGAAGTGGTGAAGATGGCAAAAGATAAAGTGAAGTTATTAGCTTCCATTCCTGCCATAATGCCTATCAATAATAAAGATTTGCGCCATCAGGCAGGTGGTTTCGGATGGCGTACACATCCGATTTATAAAACTCCGGAGTTTCATCCGGGAATGGATTTTTCTGCTGAACAAGGAACCCCGATTTACGCTACCGGCGACGGTGTAATAGAAGTGGCCGATGCTAACGCTCAGGGTTACGGTAATCATGTGGTAATTAATCACAGCTTCGGTTATAAAACGCTTTACGGACACATGAGTAAAATGGCTGTAAAAGTTGGAAAGCAAGTAAAACGAGGTGAATTAATTGGTTATGTTGGCAGTACCGGTTTAAGTACCGCTCCGCACGTACATTATGAGGTAATGAAAAACGGGGAAAAAGTAAATCCGATTAACTTTTACTATAACGACTTAACTCCGGAACAATACCAGGTAATGCTGGAGATGTCTTCCAAGTCAACCCAATCGTTCGACTAATGACAAAGGCTCAAAAAATTGGCTTTAACACAGCTATTTCATTGGTAATTGCCAATATGATTGGTACCGGTGTTTTTACCAGTTTAGGCTTTCAGGTCATGGATATTTCATCCGGGTTTGCCATCATTATGTTGTGGTTTATTGGTGGTGTTTTATCCTTGTGCGGTGCATTAACTTATGGCGAGATTGGCTCGGCATTTCCACAGAGTGGAGGGGAGTACAATTATCTTTCCAAACTATACCATCCTTCCGTTGGATTTTTGTCCGGTTGGGTTTCTGTTACCGTTGGTTTTGCGGCACCGGTTGCAGCGGCCTCTACAGCGTTAGGTTTGTATGTAAATAAAATTTATACCAACGTAAATCCTCAACTACTGGCGATCGCCATAATTTTAATTTTAACTGTTGTCCACTCAATAAATTTAAAATTAGGTGGCGCCATACAGCGCGCGTTTACACTGATAAAAGTCGTTATCATCGTTATGTTTGTAGGTTTTGGATTTTTCTACCATCCTGAACATAGTATTTCTTTTGCTCCTACTACCGATGGCTTAAATCAAATGTTGTCATCCGCATTTGCGGTGTCGTTGGTGTTTGTGACGTATGCTTATTCGGGATGGAATGCAGCGGCATACATTGCGGGTGATTTGGAGAAACCTCAGAAAAATTTACCAAAAGCTCTGGTTTGGGGCACACTGATTGTGATGTTGATTTACACGGTACTTAATTACATCTTTTTATATTCAGTTGCTATAAATGAGCTTAAAGGAGTTGTTGAAGTAGGATACGTGAGTGCCAACAAAATTTTCGGTTCTGATTTAGGAAAATTCATGAGTTTAATTATTGCGCTTTTATTGATTAGTACAGTGAGTGCAATGATTTTAGCCGGACCGCGTGTGATGCAGGCGATGGGAAAAGACATGCCTCAGTTAAAAGTGTTTTCGGTTTCTAATAAAAATAATGTTCCGTATGTGTCGGTTTTGTTTCAATCGGTTATTTCAATTATTTTAGTTCTGACTTCATCGTTTGAGTCGTTAATTACTTATGTCGGATTTACTTTAAATCTATTTACATTTTTAACGGTTTTCGGTGTTTTTATTCTAAGAACCAAACACAAAAACATTCAAACTTCTTATAAGACTCCATTTTATCCGGTTACACCGATATTGTTTTTACTCATTAACGGATGGATATTATTTTTTATCTTTAAGAATAAAACCACCGAGTCGTTATTTGGGTTAGGTACCGTTGCACTTGGGCTAATTGTATATTGGTTAAGTGAAAAATACGTTAAACATAAAAAGTAAATTTATATTACTCTTTCTAATTGTGATCCATCACTTTAGTAAGGCACAATCCAAATTGTTTTTAGATAGTTTATTCCGCCAGAATTTAGGGAAGTATCACCAAATTTTAGATAATCCTAAAAAGTACAAGGTTCAGGTTATTTATACTCAAATCAATCGCGACGCCGAGAATAAACCAAGTTTTAAGTCCTATAAATTTCATGCTAACTCACAGTATTTTTATCCGGCCAGTACCGTTAAATTGCCTGTAACATTGGTTGGTTTAATTAAACTGAATGAACTAAAGGAAAAGGGTATTGATTTAAACACTCCCATGTATTCCGATAGCGCTTTTTATTGTCAGAAAAAGATTTATAGGGACACAACTTGTTTAGGTGGTAAACCTACTATTGGTAATTACCTAAAAAAAATGTGGTTGGTTAGCGACAATGCTTCCTGCACCAGGGTGTATGAATTTATTGGTTGTGATTACCTGCATAAAAAACTTGAAACGATTGGATTTGATAAAGTGAGAATAAATAACAGATTAGACGGAGCTTGTCCGGGTGATACCGCAAAAGTTACGCCGCCTATTTATTTTATAAAAAACACCGGTGATACATTGTACAAACAAGGTTTAACTTTTTCTTCCTATGCTAAACCACATCCTGTTGAAAAATCGATTGCAGGAAGATATCATAGAGACAGTCATGGAAAAAAAAGGCCGGGACCAAAAGATTTTTCGAAGCATAATTATTTTGCTTTGACCAATCTGAATGAAATGATGAAGCGCCTGGTGTTTAATCCGTATTTAAAAACTACCGAACAACTACCAATTGCAAATGAAGATCGTTTGTTTGTATTAAAGCATTCGGCTATGATGCCTCGGGAATGTGATTTCAGCATCTATAAAACCAAAGATTATTACGATTCTTACAAGAAGTATTTTGTTTACGGAAGTGCGGTGGCGAATATCAAAATCGATAGCATACGTGTTTTTAATATTGTTGGACGTGCCTATGGGTTTTTAATTGACTGCGCTTATATAGTGGACTTTAAAAATAACCTGGAATATCTTCTAACGGCATCTGTTTTTGTAAATCAAAGAGGCGATATTGGAGGCGGCAGATACGAATACGAAGCCTTAGGTTTACCCTTCTTAAGAGATGTTTCTTTGAGTATTTATGATTATGAGAAAAAACGGGTAAAAAAGCATCAGCCCGACTTAAAAGAGTTTAATTTTTTTGATTACAAATAGATAAAATGAATACCTTTGGCCACCCATTTATGAGAACCTTATTATATTTAGTCATCATCATATTTATTTCATGCACTTCGCATGAAGTAAAAGAAACTGCAACTACTACATCGGTTAAAAAAGATACAATTAAACAAGAGCCGGAGCCGGTAAAAGAAGATACCGTGAAGCCTGTGCTTGCCGCAACACCTAATGATTTAACTTACGTTGAATTTAAATCCAATAATTATTTTAATAATGTAACAGCGGTATTATCGGGACTAAAAGGGAAAGCTCACGATTTAAATTTTTTATTTGATACTGCAGCCTGGAGTCGTCATCAATTTTATGTGGATAGCAGTTGGAAACGATTAGAAGCTCGCCGCTTAAAAGCCATGCGTAATTGGGCTGCTAACGAATTTTCTACACCCAATACCGTTTGCAATACTTTGTTTTATCCTTTCTCAGGACCGGATTTCTTAACCGCTAATACTTTTTTTCCAAATGCGGATAAGATTATTATGTTAGGTTTAGAGCCGGTTGGTAAGTTGCCTGAATTCAAAAAATTTAAAGCAGGAGAACATTCCATGTATTCTGCCAATTTTAAGCAATCCTTAGGTGATATATTTGATAAAAGTTATTTTATCACCCGTAAAATGTTACAGGATTTTAGTTCACAAAAGGTTAATGGTTTGTTACCGATTCTTACATTTTTTATCCGTAAAACCGGTAACGAAATTTCAGATATAAAATATGTATATCGTTATAGTCAGGATTCGATTGTTGAGCGTCCGTACAATACAAAAATGCCGGATATTGAAGACGGGGGAATAAAAAAGCCGTTTGGAGTAAGAGTTGATTATGTACAGAATGGCAAGAACAAATCGGTTTATTATTTTAAGTACGATGTAAGCAACAAGAAGTTTAACGATACGTGTGTGTTTTATAATTACATCAATAAAAACAAAAATGTTGTGACTTACATTAAGAGCGCTTCGTATCTATTGCATAATAATTTCATGAGTAATATGAAGGATGTGATTTTAAAAAATTCCACTTATGTTATTCAGGATGATACCGGAATTCCGTATAAATATTTTACCGAAAATAATGCCTGGGAGATGAAATTGTATGGAGCCTATACTCGTCCGGTTTCAGATTTTCCTTATTTAGACATGCAAAAGCCATTACAGGAAGCATTTGAAAAAGACAGCTCAAAAATAGGCAAACTGCCATTTCATTTGGGTTACCATTGGGGCAGCAAGAAAGACGTCATCATTTACGCCAGCAAGAAGTAAAGCCGGTTAACACCTTGTTAATAATTCAATTGCGCTTTGTAATTGAATTATTTTACATTTGGTTATGTCTTTAAAAGAAGAGCAAACCGAAAAATTATATTACTCCATCAGTGAGGTATCCGATATGTTTGATGTAAACGCATCAACCATTCGTTTTTGGGAAAAAGAGTTTGATATTTTAAAGCCCACCAAGAACAAAAAAGGTAACCGTTTATTTACCCAGAAAGACATTGAAAACCTTCGTCTGATTGTTCATTATGTAAAGGAAAAAGGTTATACCTTAAACGGAGCTAAAGATGTGCTGAAAAAAGGCACCCCCGAATTGCAAAATGCAAAGCTTGAAGTTATTGAAAAGCTTAAAAGCATTAAGGAGCAATTGCTTCAGATGAAATCAAAGCTTTAAGCTTAATCCTCTTTATCAAAATTCCTTTGTGAAAAAGTATACATTGGCCGGTAGCTAATCAGCTACCATTTTAAGTAATATTATGGCTTAATATGATTCATCGCCCTTTTCATACACTTTTATTTTTGATTAGTGTGTTCAGTATTTTTGGTGTAATTGCTTTTCTTTTTCCGGAAGGTGGTGTTTCACTGAACGATCAGTTGTCATTAAACTTCCCAACTCTTAAAAGTATTTTCTCAGCTGAATCAAAAAACAAGAAAGCCGATATTTCAAAAATTATTGCTTTAGCCGATGCCGAAGATAAATTAACCGATAGTTTATCGGTTAATGACACGCTCAACGAAGCGTCATTGCTTTCAGACAGTACAGTTCGCCTAATTACCAGTATACAGTATAAAAACGCTAACAAATCAGCACTGCAAAATTTCTTCAACTCTCTGAAGAATATCTCTTCCGAAACAAGAAGTGTCCGCGTGTTGCATTATGGCGATTCTCAAATTGAGGGAGACCGCATCAGTGATTACTTACGATTAAAATTGCAGAACCAATTTGGCGGAGAGGGGCCGGGTTTAATTTCATTAATGCCTATTGCGCCAAGCGTAATTAATAAAATCAGTTTTAGTAATGGTTGGGATCGTTACGGTATTTTCGCTTTTAAAGATAAACGTGTGCCGCACAATAATTACGGCGCTATGGCACAGTTTACACGTTTTTGCAATTATAATTCAGTTGGAGATAGCGCTTCAATGGCAAAACAAGCCTGGGTTAAAATTCAAACTACCAAATCCGGAGGGCCAAAAGCCGCAGGTTATAACCGATTGAAATTGTTTTATGGCGGCTCACGAAACAAGGTATTATGCGAATTTTATGACGGAGGCGTTTTTAAAGATAGTGACAGCTTGGTAAAGGGAGGAAGTTTTAACATTAAAGAATATTCAGTAACGCAAGGCTCACTCAACCATGAATTTCAATTTAGCGGAACGGATAGTCCCGATTTTTACGGAGTTTCGTTAGAAGGAAATAAAGGTGTAATGGTAGACAATGTTGGTTTACGAGGGAGTTCCGGAACTTTTTTCAATCAGATAAATTACGGACAATTAAAACAGTTTTATGATCACTTAAATGTGCGTTTAGTGATTCTTCAGTTTGGAGGTAATACATTGCCTTATTTAAAAGATAAAGCTATGGCGGAAAGTTTTGCAGGTTATCTGAAGGCGCAAATCAGCACCATAAAAAAAATTGCACCAAATTCATCGGTATTGGTTATCGGACCAGCGGATATGAGTGTAAAGCAAGGAACCGAATATGTAACGCATCCACTATTGGAAGATTTACGCAACGCAATTCGCAAGGCTGCTTTTGATATGGATTGTGCCTTTTTTGACATGTATGATTGCATGGGAGGGAAAAATAGCATGGTAAGTTGGGTAGAGGCAGGAATCGCTGCAAAAGATTACATTCATTTTAGTCCGCAGGGTGCGCGTAAAATAGCCACCTTGTTGTATTCCTCATTAATTAACGATTATAATTCTTACGCAAAAAGTGGTAAATAATAGTTTGAAAATAGTAGCGATAGTGTGTATGGTGATATTGCCATTTGTAAGCAAGTCTCAAACGGCGGTTCCTTCTTATTCGTTTATTAATTTAGATCAAAATCACTTGCACCATTCCAAAGACAGTAGTCTGATGCTGAATTTTTATAAGAAGATTGACGATTTAAGAAACGGTAAAAGAAATAAAGTTGTCATTGCTCATTATGGTGGTTCTCATATTCAGGCAGGAAACTGGGGTGATAAGCTCATTTACAATTTTCAATCCATACAAAATTTCGAAGGTGGAGGAATTTGGGCATTCCCGTACAAGATCGCAAAAACCAATAGCCCGAATTATTATAAGTCATACACCAACGGTAAATGGAAACGATTCCGTTGCGCTACATTTAAGGAAATGTGTATGAATTTGGGAATGGCAGGAATAGCGGCTGTTACCAATGATAGCGCAAATACCTTTGGTATAAAGCTGAACAAAAACAAACATCACGAAAAATTTAATTCCATTAAAGTTTATCACAACTTCAATGAGAGTTTTGATTTTGTGTTAGCGCCTCATATTTCAGTATGTTCTCGTACCGACAGTATTGATAAGGGATTTACGCAATTTGTGTTTGATGATTATATAGATTCTGTCAATTTTATTTTGTGGCGAAAAGACACACTGAAGAAAGATTTTTTCCTTTACGGATTTAGTCTCGAGAATTCTAAACCCGGGTTTTATTACGCCAGTTTTGGTGTGAATGGTGCGGCCAGTAATTCCTATTTACGCTGCAATTTATTTGCCGAACAATTAAGTACTGTTAAACCGGATTTGGTGATTTTTTCATTGGGGGTAAACGACACGCAAGGCAAAGATTTTACTAAGGAAGAATACATTGAGAACTATGACAGTTTAATTACTGAAGTCAGAAAAGCCTCTCCTAATTGCGCTATTCTGTTAACTACAACCAGTGATAATTATATTAAGCGCCGCACCGCCAATAAACGCCCAATAAAAGCGCAGGATGCCATGTTTGAATTAATGGAAAAACATAAGACCGCTATTTGGGATTTATACGCAGTAATGGGAGGTTATAAATCCATTTATAAATGGTATAAAGTTGGATTAGCATCTAAAGATCGGGTGCATTTTAGTCCGAAAGGATATGCCGTTTTAGGGCAATTGATGTTTGATGCGATTAATAACAGTTATAAAGCCAATTCTAAATTAAAATAGTTGGATAGTATTTTGTTATATCTTAAAGAGCTGTTCTCTTTTACTGAGGGCAAACCTTTATTGTTTACACAGTTGTTTTTCTGGGGATTTTTTGGCGTGGTATTGTTCTTTTACGCTTTTGTTTACAAGAAAATTGCCTTACGTAATATTTATTTATTATTGGTGAGTTTTTTCTTTTACTATAAAACCAGCGGTGTATTTCTGATATTATTGATTTTTACCATTTGCAGCGATTATAACTGGGGCCGGTTAATTTACAATGCCAAGCGGAAACGCGACAAAAAAATATTTATGGGAATTAGCGTTACCATAAATTTATTAATGCTCAGTTATTTTAAGTACGCTTATTTTTTTACCGATAGCTGCAATCAGCTATTTCATACGGATATTGAGTTTTTTAATCATTTCTCGCATTTTACCAATTCGTTTTTTGGCACTCATTTTTCTGTAGATAAATTGATACTTCCGGTGGGGATTTCGTTTTTTACTTTTCAGTCGATATCATATACGGTGGATTTATACAGGGGCAATGTTACGCCTGTAAAAAACATTTTTGATTATGGTTTTTTTGTTTGCTTTTTCCCGCATTTAGTTGCAGGGCCAATTGTAAAAGCACATGATTTTATATATCAGATTTACTTGCCTTACGATCTAAAACGAAAAGAGTTTGGAATGGCCGTGTTTTGGATCATGAACGGTTTGGCAAAAAAAATACTGGCCGATTACATTGCAGTAAATTTTATAGACCGTGTGTTTGATAATCCAAATTATTATTCGGGTGTGGAGGTAGTGCTTGGAACCTTAGGATACTCGTTGCAGATTTATGCTGATTTTTCGGGCTATACCGATATTGCTATTGGAATAGCTTTGCTATTGGGCTTCCGATTAAAAACAAATTTCAACTCACCATATAAGGCGCAAAGCACCAGCGAATTCTGGAAACGCTGGCACATTTCGCTATCATCCTGGTTACAGGAGTATCTGTACATTCCATTGGGAGGAAACCGACAGGGAACATTGGGTTCTTATATCGCGATTTCTATCCTTGCAATTATACTGGTTATGTTAACAGGTAAATTGTGGTTGTTACTGGTATTGTTTTTAATAGCAATAGTTTTTGCTTTGATATCGTATTTCAGTGTTGCTTTTAGGAATTCGATTAATACTAATATCAATTTAATGGTAACCATGTTGCTTGGAGGTTTATGGCATGGCAGCAGCTGGTTGTTTATTATTTGGGGTGGATTAAATGGTTTAGGGTTAGTGATTCATAAATTGTGGTTAAAAGTATCTCCATTTAAAAATTCCGACTCATGGATTGTAAAAGCAACAATGGTGTGGATTACTTTATTGTTTATCAGTTTTACCAGAATATTTTTCAGAAGTGACACTATGGATACGGTGGTCTTGTTATTTGACCGCTTGTATAATCATTTTGGACTTGAATTAACATTTAAGATTTTGCAGGGTTACTCTGGTGTATTAGGTTTAATTTTACTTGGCTATTTGATACACTGGATCCCATCTCGATTTAAAGAAAAGTATCGCGAGTGGTTTGCGCAACTTTCTTATCCTTTAATGACATTGGTGATTTTAGGAGTAGTTTTTGTGTTGTATCAGTTAATGAGCGACGAAATGCAGCCGTTCATCTATTTCCAGTTCTAACTCCGCTAATCTAATTTTATTATCTTTATTTCCAAGGGTTTTAGGCTGTTTTTTTGTGTTGTGTTTAATTTAATATTCAGTTAAATTTGATTTAATAATAAAATTAAAAATTGATGATTATTTGAACTAACAACGATCCCAATGAAAACTGAAATTATTGCCAAATTAGAAGAGCTGCTTTCAAAGAATGCAGGTGAAGTTGCTAACGATGTGCGTGCTCTGCAAAAAGAGTATCAAAAGTTATGGACCTCCGAATTTGAAACCGCTAAGCAAGCCTTTATAGATGAAGGCGGGAAAGCTAAAGAGTTTGTTTACGAGAAAAGCGCTGACGATAAAAAAATCGGTGACTTAATTGAAAAGTTTAATAAACTTAAAAAAGATGAAGAGCAGAAAGTAGCTCAGGAACAAAATAAAAACTATCTTATCCGTCAGGAAATTGTAGCAAAAATCAACGATCTAAGTCAGGTTAGTACAAATGTGGGTGCTGCCATGAAAAAGCTTCAGGAGTTACAGGCACAGTGGAAAGAAACCGGAGCAGTATCGCCTCATAAATACAAAGACATTCAGGCCGAATACAGTAAGGCTATCGAAAATATATTTTATAATCTTAAAATTTTCAGAGAATTACAAGAGCATGATTTAAAGAAAAACTTTGAATTAAAGCGTGAACTTATTGAAAAGATGAAAACGCTACAGGCTTTGGATAATATAAAAGAAGCTGAACGTTTAATTAAAGTTTACCGCAACGATTGGGAAGAAATTGGTCCAGTACCTAACGAAAAATGGGAAGAATTAAAACAGGAATACAAAGCGGTGTTAGATGATACTTATTCGAAAATTAAGGCATTTTATAACTCACAGGAGGAATTAAAAGAGAATAATTTAGCAGCTAAAAAAGCACTTATTGAGAAAGTAAAGGCCTTTATTGCTGAAGAAATGAAAAACATTTCAGCATGGAATGATGCAACCAATAAAATTTTAGCTATTCAAAATGAATGGAAAACTATTGGACGTACCGGACAAAAAGAAAACGATGCTGTTTGGGCTGAGTTCAGAGCCGTTTGTGATGAATTTTTTGGCAAGAAAAAAGAATATTTCAACACCTTGCATGAACAGCAAAGCGATGTGAAGAAAAAGAAAAATGAGTTGATAGAAAATGCTGAGGCTATTCAAAACAGTACCGATTGGCAAAAAACATCTCAAGATTTAATTAAGCTTCAGGAAGAGTGGAAGAAATATCATTTAGTAAATGAACGCGAAGAGTCTAAGTTGTTTTTCCGTTTTCGTAAAGCTTGCAATACTTTTTTTGATGCCAAAAAAGCGCATCATGATGCCATTAGCGCTTCATTAGAAGGAAATGTTAAGGCAAAAGAAGAGATTTTAGAAAAAATCAATGTGTTTGTTTTAACAGACAATAGTCCGGAAAACCTGAAGCAATTAAAAGAATTTTCTCAAAGTTGGAATGCTGGAGGTAATGTTCCGTTTAAAGACAGAAAACGTTTGAACGAGGCGTTTTATAATAAATTGGATGAATTGTATGAAAAGCTGAATATGAATAAAACGGAGAAGCTGATGATGCAATTCAAAAATAAAATTGAACGTTTTGTTACAGCTGAAAATGCCAGTGAATTGTTACGTCGTGAGGCAGATTATTTAAAGAAACAAATGGATGAAGTGAGTAATAATATCAAAACTTACGAGAATAACATGATGTTCTTTAAAAACGCGAAAAGCGATAATCCTTTATTTAAAGATGTAAATCAGAAAATGGAAGTGGAAAAGCAGAAATTAGCCGATTTTACGGCTAAGCGTAAAATGGTGATTGATGAAACGAATAAATTAAAGCAAACTGCATAAGATTATAAACTATGTGATTGTTTAAAGGCCGGCTTGTCCGGCTTTTTTGTTAAATCTGCCTAATGTACATTCTAATTTCCGTTCATAAAAAATACAATATTTCGTTGTTTTCTGCTGTATATTTACAATGCAAATTATGGAGTCAATACTAGAGATAAGAAACGTTACCAAAAAATATTCGAACCACATCGCTTTAAACGAAGTGAGTTTAAATGTGCCACGTCAGTCGGTGTACGGTTTATTAGGCCCAAATGGAGCAGGAAAAACCTCGCTCATACGAATAATTAATCAGATTACAGCTCCTGACACCGGTGAAATATTTCTGAATGGTGAAAAGCTGAATCCACAACATGTTGACCTCATTGGGTATTTGCCCGAGGAAAGAGGACTTTACAAGAAAATGCCGGTTGGTGAACAAGCTTTATATTTGGCACAATTGAAAGGTTTGAAAAAAGCTGAAGCTAAAAAACGCTTGTTGTATTGGTTCGAAAAGTTTGAAATGCAAACCTGGTGGAATAAGAAAATTGAGGAATTAAGTAAAGGGATGCAGCAAAAAGTACAATTTATTGTAACGGTTTTGCACGAGCCTTCATTGTTAATTTTGGATGAACCATTCAGTGGATTTGATCCAATAAATGCTCAATTAATCCGAAATGAAATTTTGGAGTTAAGAAAAAAAGGATCAACCGTTATTTTTTCTACTCATAACATGGGAAGCGTTGAAGAGTTATGTGATCATATTGCACTGATAAATCGTTCAAAGAAAATATTGGATGGATCGGTGAGAGATATCCGAAATACGCACAGAAGCAATACTTTTAAAATTACCTTTAAAGGTCATATGCTGGGCTTTACCAATGCTTTGTGGACAAGCGCTGAGTTACTGGATAAAGGAAAAGAAGAGGAAGATGTACATTGGGCTTTGATTAAAATTGCACCAAACACAAAGTCGAGCCAATTATTGCAAGCCATATTGCCAGTATGTGAAATAGTATCATTTAACGAAGTAATTCCGAGTATGAATGATATTTTTATTTCAAACGTGAACTCAGAAAATGGGGTATTAGGAACACAAAGTAATTTTACAGAGTAACTATGGGAAAAATCGGATTAATCATACAACGTGAAATCGTTTCTAAATTAAGAAACAAAACGTTTATCATCATGACCTTTCTGGCACCGGTTTTAATTGCAGGTTTTTTTGCGATGATTATCTGGTTAAGCATGACGGATAAGGCGGATCAGAATATTTTAGTTATTGATGAAACTTCATTCTTTCAGGATAAGCTTGCAGGAAATGAATACATTACTTTTACCTTCTCAAATAAAAAGCTTGATGAAGCTTTAACAGGATTTTACAAGTCTGACAACACCTGCATTTTGTATATTCCTTCTAACTTGGTGAGTGGGGCGGGAGGAGCTTCAAAAATATTTTATAAAAAAGCACCCGGCTTTGCCGTGCAAACGGATATTAAAAATCAGATCGAAAAAGTTTTATACGAACATAAACTAAAGGCTAATAATATCGACCCAACCATTATCCATAATGCAAAACAAACCGTTCGATTAATCACTGAAAAAGTGAATGAAGAAGGTGAGCACGCTCAGCAATTAACCGGGTTTGCCAGCATATTCGGTTTTTTAAGTGGAGCCTTAATGTTCATTTTTATTATTATGTATGGCATGATGGTGTTTAGAAGTGTGATGGAAGAAAAAACCAACCGTATAGTGGAAATTATAGTTTCTTCAGTAAAACCTTTTCAATTGATGCTGGGAAAAATTTTAGGAATAGCCGTACTAGGCATCTGTCAATTTATTGTAATGGGAATAATAACAACTATTTTAACAACCATTCTTTCCACTACACTTTTAAAAGATGTTAAGCAAGACTTAATGAAATTTCAGCAACAGCAGCAAGAGGTATTTAAAAACGGTACCAATGCCGATTTGGAAAAATTTGACAAGATGCAGGATAAGCTGGAAACATTTGAAATTTTACAACAGGTACAAAATTTGGATTTTATTGAAATTGCCATCTGCTTCTTATTGTATTTTATAGGAGGGTATTTGTTTTTCAGTTCCATATTAGCCGCTATTGGAAGTGCAGTAGATGCAGAATCGGATGCACAACAATTTATGATGCCTGTAATGTTACCGTTAATGGCCGGTTATTTTATTGCTGCTAAAATGATGACAAATCCAGAAGGTTCTTTAGCATTTTGGGGATCCATTATTCCGTTTACATCTCCAATTGTAATGATGGCGCGCTTGCCGTTTGGCGTACCGTTTTGGCAAATTGCTCTTTCGGTAACTCTTCTTTACGTTTCATTTATTGGCGCAACCTGGTTAGCCGGGAAAATTTACAGAACCGGAATTTTAATGTATGGTAAGAAAGTTACCTGGAAGGAATTAAGCAAGTGGGTGTTTTATAAGTAGAGAAATAAAAACCCGAGGTTTGATGTTTGTCTTAGCCCGGTAAGTTATTTTTTACCAGTTCCCAAACTACTATTCCTAAACTAACAGAGATGTTTAAAGAGTGTTTGGTGCCGATTTGAGGGATTTCAATACATCCGTCACATTGGTCTATCACTTCTTGTTCAACGCCATAAACTTCATTGCCAAATATCAGCGCAAGCTTTTCATCTTTATCGGAAACAAAATTTTGTAGCATCACACTTTTTTCAACTTGTTCTACCGCATAAACTTTATAACCTGCCAGCTTTAATTCTTTAACCGCTTCAACTGTATGTGCAAAATATTTCCAGTTTACCGTTTCGGTTGATCCCAGTGCTGTTTTTTCAATTTCTTTATTGGGAGGAGTTCCTGTAACACCGCATAAATAAAGGCTTTCGAGAAGAAAAGCATCCGAAGTTCTAAAGGCAGAGCCTACGTTATTGAGACTGCGAATGTTATCAAGAACTATAACAATAGGCGTTTTAACAGCCTGTTTAAATTCTTCAATGGTTTTACGTCCTAAATCCTCGTTTTTTATTTTTTGCATAGTACAAAAATAGCTATCTTTAAGCTTTATTTTCTAGATTAATTTATTGTATTTGTGAAGATTACTAAAGAATTTAAAATAGGGGTTGTGGTTTTGGCGGCTATCGCTGCCTTTATTTGGGGACTCAACTATTTGAAAGGTTCTGATATCATTTCCAGGAAAAATTATTTGTTTGCTGTTTATCCGAAAATTGATGGTTTGATAGAGGCTAATCCTTTAATGGTTAAAGGATTTAAAATTGGTCAGGTAAACAGAATCAGTTTAATAAAACGAGGAGGAGAGTACCAGGTTTTAGTTCGGTTTTTAGTTACCGAAGAGGTTAATATTCCTAAAAACTCAATTGCAAAAGCCATTAGCTCCGATTTATTAGGATCTAAAGCGGTAGAAGTTATATACGGTGATTCAAACCAATTTGTTGAGTCGGGTGATACATTAATTGCAGAAAGTGAAGAAGATTTAAAAACTGCTGTAGATAAACGCTTGGCACCACTTCAGAAAAAAGCAGAGGGCTTGTTGTCTTCCATTGATTCGGTTATGGTGATTGTTCAGTATGTTTTGAATGATAAAACACGAGATAATTTAAGCAAATCGTTCGAAAGTATTAAAAAGGCAATTAGCAGTTTGGAACAAACCTGTTATAAACTTGATGATTTGGTTGCTTCCGAAAAAAACAAAATCTCTTCTATTCTGACTAAATTAAATTCATTAGCGGGTATGCTTGAACAAAATACCGGAAAAATTGACAACATCATTGGTAATCTTAGTAATCTTTCAGACAGTCTTGCAAAATCTCAATTGAAAGATGCTATTGCAAATGCTGATAATACACTAAAAGAATTAAATACGTTAGTAGCACAAATAAATTCAGGACAAGGTACTTTGGGTAAGCTTGCCAAAAACGATTCGTTATACAATAATCTGAATAAAGCCAGTGATGATTTGGATAAATTAATGAAAGATTTACGAATCAATCCGGAGCGCTATATTCATTTTTCAGTATTTGGCAGAAGAGACAAAAACAAACCAAAGAATTAATTTACTATGATAAGTTCTGTAATTTTTATTATACTTTTTTTAGCATCATCGGCATTCTTTATTTACAACGCTAAGAAAGTTCGTCGTAATATTTTACTGGGTAAAAACATCGATTTAACGGATAATCGTCAGGAGCGTTTAAAAACGATGGTTCGTGTTGCGCTTGGTCAGAGTAAAATGGTAACACGTCCGGTTTCGGCCTTTATGCACATCCTGGTATATGTAGGTTTCGTTTTAATCAACGTGGAAGTGTTGGAGATGTTTGTAGACGGAATGTTTCATCAGCACCGTGCTTTTTCTTTCTTAGGCGGTTTTTATGATTTCCTGATAGGTTTTTTTGAATTTCTTGCACTTGGCGTTTTTGTTGGTGTATTGGTATTTTGGTTCAGAAGAAATGTTGTGAAGGTGAAGCGTTTTCTTAATAATGAACTAAATGGTTTTCCCCGCTTTGATGCTAACGCGATTTTAATTGCAGAAACATTATTAATGAGTGCTTTGTTCCTAATGAATGCAGCTGATCAGGTTTTACAATTCAGAGGTAACGAACACTATCATGAAGCAGGTTCTTTTCCGGTAAGTCAGTTTTTAGTTCCGGCTGTGGCAAGTTTGTCAACCGCTAAATTGGTTTTCATTGAGCGTTTTTGCTGGTGGTTTCATATAGTTGGCATATTTGCATTCCTTAACTGGTTACCTTATTCTAAACATTTTCATATTATACTTGCATTTCCCAATACCTTCTTCTCAAACTTAAAAGCAAAAGGAAATTTCAAAAATTTATTTGAAGTAACCGATGTTGTAAAACCAAACTTTGATCCGGCATATCAGCCACAGTTAGATCCTAATGCTCCCGTAAAATTTGGAGCAAAAGATGTAACAGATCTTACCTGGAAACAATTACTGGATGCATATACCTGCACAGAATGTGGAAGATGCACTAGCTCTTGTCCGCAAAACATTACCGGAAAAAAATTATCACCTCGTAAAATAATGATGGATACCCGCGATCGTTTAGTGGAAGTTGGTAAAAACATGGACAAAAACGGCGGAACCTTTGTTGATGATGGTAAATCTCTATTGGGAGATTACATTACAGCAGAAGAAATTTGGGCTTGTAATACCTGCAACGCATGTGTGCAAGAATGTCCTGTAAATATTGATCCGTTATCAATCATTATGGATTTGAGACATCAATTGGTATTAGAGCAAAGTTCGGCTCCAACGGAATTAAATGGCATGTTCAGTAATTTAGAAAATAATGGTGCGCCATGGCAATTTTCTCCTGCCGACAGAGCAAATTGGGTAAATGAAAATTAATCATATGGAAAAGAAATTAATTGAAATAGAAGAAAACGGTAAGAAATTAAGTCCTGTTTTACCGGAAAATATCAAGAATTATTTGATCGATATCGATGGCACAATATGTGACGATATCCCTAATGAAGAGCCAGAGCGCATGGCAACTGCACAATTATATCCGGAGGCATTGGAAACATTAAATAAATGGTTTGATGAAGGACATATCATCACTTTTTTCACCAGTAGAACAGAAGATCACAGAGAAGTTACAGAAAAGTGGTTGAAAGAAAACGGTTTTAATTACCATGGTTTATTAATGGGAAAACCCCGCGGCGGTAATTACCATTGGGTAGATAATCACATGGTTCGCGCAACACGTTATACAGGTCGTTTTACCGATTTGATAGAAAAAGAAACAAAAATTCAAGTATTCCAGAATTAATACAGTAACCATGAGTAATACTCCAATCAAGGTTCCAACAATGGCCGAAATGATGGCTAACGGAGAAACACCGGAAATTTTATTTTGGGTGGGGTGCTCCGGAAGTTTTGATGATCGTGCTAAAAAAATCACCAAAGCAATTGTTCGAATTCTAAATCATGTAAATATAAAATTCGCCATTTTAGGAACTGAAGAAACGTGTACTGGTGATCCTGCGAAACGCGCCGGTAACGAGTTCTTGTTTCAGATGCAGGCATTTCAAAATATTACTACTTTAAATGCATATAACGTTAAGAAAATTGTAACAGGCTGCCCGCATTGTTTCAATACTCTGAAAAACGAATATCCTGAATTGGGAGGTAAATACGAGGTGATTCATCACACTCAATTGGTCCAGGATTTAATTAATCAAGGAAAATTAAAAGTTAACGGTGGCGCATTTAAAGGAAAGAAAATAGTTTACCACGATCCGTGTTATTTAGGCAGAGCCAATGATGTTTACGAAGCACCGCGTGAAGTAATTCAAAAGTTAGATGTTGAATTGGCAGAAATGAAACGTAGTCGCGAAAAAGGGTTGTGTTGTGGAGCAGGAGGAGCTCAAATGTTTAAGGAAGCAGAGCATGGTACTAAAGAAGTGAATACGGAAAGAGCGGAAGAAGCTCTAGCTTCAAATCCTGATGTAATTGCTGTTGGGTGTCCGTTTTGTAATACAATGATGACTGACGGAGTTAAATATTTTAACCGAGAAGAAAAAACAAAAGTTTTGGATGTCGCAGAATTAATTGCAAACGCAAACGATCTTTGATGCACATGAAATTATTTCGATTAATAACATTTACAGGCTTTTTATTTTTTGTTTTATTTTCATGTAAAAATGAAAGTAAAACAGAAGATGTTACAGCTAAAAAAAATGACTCGTTAATTGAAAAGATTAATTCTCCTGAGTTAAAAGCATTAAATAAGAAAATTCTGGATGATCCTGATAATGCCGCTTTATATAACGAACGTGCGCAATTATACATTAAATTAAAGCAACTTGATTTAGCATTAGGAGATGCTAACCGCGCATTAAAGATTGACAGTACTGTGGCGCAATATTACATCACGTTTGCCGATGTTAACTTTGCAGGAAACAAAACACGAGTAGCTAAAGAAACATTAGAGAAGGTAGTTAAGAAGTTCCCTAACAACACAGAAGGATTATTGAAGTTAGGTGAATTGTTCTTTTTGGTTCGTCAGTATGAAAATGCGTTAACACATATTAATAAAGCGCTTAAATTGGATGATAACATTGCCAAAGCGTATTACCTGAAAGGTTCTGTGTTTAAAGAAATGGGCGATACCAGCAGAGCAATTTCTAGTATGCAAACAGCCATTGAGCAAGACAATAAGTATTTTGACGCCTATTTGGACATTGGTTTGTTATACGCTACAAAACGGAATCCACTTGCTTTTGAATATTACGATAACGCATTGCGTTTAAAGCCAACCGACAGTAATTTGCAATATGCAAAGGCAAAATTACTTCAAGACTTAAACAGAATAGAAGAGAGTATAGCCATTTATAAACGGATACTTACGCTAAATCCAAATCATGAATTATCATTATATAATTTAGGGGCAATAACCTTGGATAAGAAAAAAGACGCCGTAAAAGCGATTGATTATTTTTCTAAAGCCATAGCAGTATCTCCTAATTACACAGAAGCTTATTTTGCAAGAGGCGTTTCTTATGAATTAATGAGAGACATAAACAATGCCAAGGCCGACTATAAAATGTGTTTGCAAATAACACCTAATTTTGAATTAGCAATCGAAGCTTTAAACAATCTCGATAAAAAATAATTCTACAATTCTTTCATTAACATTTTGTAAAGCGCCAGCATGCTTTCGATGTCTTTTTTATGTACTTTTTCATCGGGAGTATGCACATTTTGTTCACCTGCGCCAACAAAACACCAGTCCCAAGGATGTTCAGACATCTGTAATTCTTTTGCGTCACTGCCACCGCTGCCTTCCACTTCAAGCTGATGAGGAATGTTGTGCTTTTGCGCCAGATGGATTATTTTGTTAATATAACTTCTTCTTGGAATCAAACTGTCGCGTAATGAAATGACAGCTCCTTTGCCGGCATGAACGCCGTCGGAAATCCAGGAAATATCTGAAATCAAGGCCTGAAAAATCCCATGTTTTTCTGCTAAATATTTTTGTAAAAACGTTACGCTGCCACCGCCATGTTCTTCCCAGCAACTAAAAACAATAGCTCCGTCTTTTAATGTTTCAGCTGTTTTTAAGGCATTGTAAATTCCTAGTCGGTTATCCATGTAGCAACATTGTATATAATCTTTGTCTTCGCGCCAGTTGGGTGCAAAAACCAATTCAGTACCCTTGTCAAGATCACGTTTAAATTTATAACTCAATGTTGAATAACCCTGTTTGTTTTTTTTTGTCACCAATTCAACTTCCGCTTTGCCTTTGGTATCGGTACCAATTAATTTATATCCGCTTTTACAAACCGGACCCCCAATTCTAAC